>CAMTPA010000030.1 GCA_947074275.1 uncultured Bacteroides sp. | reverse complement strand
GTCTAACCGCCCCTTAGAGGAACGCCTGTTTTATTTGCGGCAGTCAAAGCAACGTGTGAAAGAGAGTGTGCTGCGCAAAATCAAGAAGATGAACCGGAAAAAGGACAACACTAACTAACCTCGAAAAAAGACGAAATCTACTATGGCAAGAATAAAAAAACGAGGCTTGGATTATTTTCCAATGGACACCCATTTTCTGAACAATCGGTCAATCAAGCGAATATCAAAAAAAGAGGGAGATAGCACGGTTGCCGTGCTACTTCATCTGCTTTCGCAAATCTATGGCGAAGAGGGCTACTATGTGCTGGTGGACGATATGTTTTATGAAGACGTAGCGGCCGACTTCTACGAAATGAAGGCCGACAACGTGGAGCGTATCGTGAAGTTGGCGGTCGGCCACGGCTTGTTCGATAAGGATATGTTTGACCGCTATTCCATTCTTACTTCGGAGCACATACAGCGTCAGTACCTGTTTTGTACTCGTCGTCGCACGGTGTCGCATCTCAATCAGCAATACCTGCTGGTGACCAATGAGCAGGTGGCCGAAGAAGAGCTTGACGGCGAGGAAAAAGAGGTAGTTGCTGCTGCAAAAAAAGAGCGTAAAAAGAAAGCTCCCCAAAATGAATCGGTAACATTAATGGCCGAAAATGTAACCGAAATGGCACAAAGCAAAGAAAATGAAAAGAAAGAAAAGAACAACACAGCAGAAGAGAGAAAAGAATTTCCCCCTCAATCCCCCACGATGGGGGAGGCCGATGCAAGAAAAGGAGGAGGCGTGCTTTTCAAGGGACGTAAGGAGTGGACACTCGAAGCCATTGCAGCCCTGAAACCACCCGCCGATGGAGTGATGCGAAACTTTAGCGGACTGCTGGAGAACCTGAGCATCTACAAAGTGCCTCCAGCCGAACAATATGCCATCGTCTGCAAAAGCAACTACGGGCAAATCGGTCATCCTGTGTGGAAGGGATTCCATAAAATTCACGAAAGCGGCAGCAAAATAAAAATGCCCGGAAAATATCTGCTGAGTCTTTTCAGATAGCTGTGGGGCGAAGAAAGGAAAGGATAATCTATCATCTCGAAAGTTTTTTTGTCACAATTTGAAATTACTTTGTTCACCCTTGTGCGATGCCCTATATTTGCAGTGTCGATAAGCTTACAGACAGAGATTTATAAAACAAATTTATTTACACACTTAACAAAAAACAAGTATGGCATTATTATTTCAACCCTACCAATCGCAACTAAGAGACAAAAACGGTAAAAAACTCTATTATCCTCGCGTGGTGCGCACAGGCACTGTAACAACCGACCAAATAGCCAAAGAAATTGCAGGCTACTCATCCCTCTCTACGGGTGATGTGAAAAATACCATCGACAATTTGGTGACAGTGCTGACCAATCATTTGCAGTCGTCGGAATACGTGACACTCGATGGACTTGGTACCTTCCGTATGAAAATGCGATCGGCAGGCAAAGGGGTAGCAACCCCCGACGATGTGTCGGCTGCACAAGCCACGCTCACGGTGAGCTTTCGCCCATCGAGTACCAAAAATCCCGACCGCACCGTGGCCACACGTTCGATGGTGACTGGCGTGAAATGCGTCCGTTTCGACCGTGCCGATGCCAGCGATGCAGATGGCGACAATGCGGTAGACCCTACGATTTAGTGAAAGCCGTTGGCGGTGACGTGAACACACAAACACACTGAGCAAAACAAACAACCCACTCTTGCATAGGCTATCCCTGTGCAAGGGTGGCAGCAATTAAGTATTTACAACAACCTAAACCAAACAAAACTATGGCATTCAAAAAATCTACGTGGGACTTGATTCTGAAAGTGGTAATCGCAGTTGCATCGGCCGTGCTCGGCATTGTAGGCACCAGTTCGATGAACCTGTAACCCCTTTTTTGAAAGAACGCTGAAAGGCGAAAGGCGGAAAGCACGCTCTGCACGGATAAAACCTATCCTGATGAGCGTGGTTTTCCGCCTTGCTTTTTTTTAGCGTGCAAAACAAAAAGAGTGATTGGCTTGTTTGGATGTAATTTATAAGTTACCTTTGTGCTATGGATAAAGTTCGTGAAGTAATAATCTACAAACAATATTTTGAAGACTTTTTTAAAGAGCAAACTACAAAAGTCCAAGATAAGATAATTAAGATACTTGATATTATTGAGCATATAGATAGAATACCTTCATCTTATTTAAAATATATCGAAGGAACTAATGGCTTATTTGAAATACGTGTTCAACTTGGTAATAATATTTTTCGTGTTTTTTGTTTTTTCGATGGAAATCGCCTTGTTGTGTTGTTGACAGGGTTTCAGAAAAAAACACAAAAAACACCAAAGAACGAAATAGAAAAAGCTGTAAAATTGATGTGTGAATATAATAATGAAAAGGAGGGAAAACGATGAATATTAAATCATTAGACCAAATTAAAGACCAGTATTATGGCGAAAAAGGTTCTTCTAAAAGAGATCAGTTGGAACGTGAGTTGGATGCTCTTCGTATTGGACTTAAAATTCGCGAGGCACGTGAAAAAATGGATATGACACAAGCTGAACTGGCTGCACGTGTCAATAAGAAACGAGAGTATATCTCGAAAATAGAGAATGACGGAGGGAATATAACATTGAAAACACTGTATGATATAGTAGAACGTGGCTTGGGTGGAAAACTCTATATTGATGTGAAAATATAGATTTGCAACTTATCTCTAAAAAAACAAGCATCACCCACGCCGTGCCGAATCATTTGGCACGGTGTGGGTGATGCTTTCGTACATATCTGTTTTCTAACTAAAAAAGGTCAATACATCAACTCAAATTGATCTAAGTAGAGCACCGAATTGGTACTTCCTGTAAAATAGTCGCCATACTTGCTTGCTGCGCCCACTATCAGTATATAAGTAGGGGTAGCATTGCTGCGATACTGAAATGGCAAGCTGAACTCCACATATTTTTGGCTGGTTTCGCCCGATTGCAACTTGGCCACTGCAATGATGCCCGGAGTAGAATTTACATCCACAAACTTACCTTCGTGCGTATCTGCCACAAAGGGTTCGCTCCAATCGGTCAGTATAGCATAAATGCTGCAAGTATCGGTCACACCGCTCAGGTAGCCGTGTGTGTCGTCGGTCTTGTCGATGGTGCCAGGCTGGTAGCAATAATAACCCTTAAACTTTTTGGGCTTGCCCGTAAAAGGGATGCCCATCGACAGTTCGGCTCCCATACCTTTGCGCTTCAAAAACTGCCCCGTGTAGATGCTGCCCGCCGCAAAAATTCCAAATATATCCTTCGACATCAGTTTGGCAGCCTTGCCACTCACCACAAACTCCTCTTCGGGCACGGTGAGGTTGTGTGTGCCAAACGAATCGGCACCCTTGTTGCCACTATCCCAAAAATAATATTGAGGAGTAAGGTTGAGATCGGGATACCACACGTCGCCGTCCTGATACCAACTGTTGAAATCGGAGTTTACTACCTGCGGATTGTTTGTTTGCTGTGATGCTGCTACGATGTTGTTGTCTTCACTTCCCAATAAGCCCACAAGCCCTATCAAGAAAGACCCGATAATTGGAAACATATAATTAAGGTTTAGAGTGTAAATAATGCTTTTTCCTCTAATTATAACAGCATAGTTATATCGAAAGTTCACGATAAAAACACAATGCAATGAGCTATGTAACGGAATACGGTGACAGAGCACAGTCTGATTCGGTAACAGATGTTTGTATCTGATAAATAAAATTAGATAAAATGACTCTGCATAAACAGTTTTTATTAATTTTGTGATTGACACTCGCAAGAGAATGTCGAACCCAATGAAAAAAACTGAAAACTATGAACGAAAACCAGAAAGCTGCCGTTCAGCAAAAAGAGCAAGTGGCGCAAACCACCCAAGCGGCGTATGCCGTGACCACCGACAGCGTGATGCTTGCCAAGTGCCCACACTGCGGAATGCCCCACGATGGAACAGACCCCTTTTGCACCGAATGTGGCGAAAGATTGCATACATCGGGATGCCCTAAATGCGGCGCGGATGTGGCAGCCAATGAAGAGCTTTGCCCCCAGTGTGGCAACAATCTCAAACGTGAGGTGTGCTCTTTTTGTGGAACATCGTTCGATTGCGACGACCCTTATTGCCCCGAATGTGGCAATCCACGCACGGGCATCGTGTGCTCGCAATGCTCCACGCTCAACTTCCGAAACTTCTGCCGACAATGCAATGCCCCTCTTAATGGCTTGGCACAGCAAGCTCTGAAAGCAGCTCAAAACGATCCGCGTGTGCAACGCATAGCCCAGATTGCCGACAAACTGGCACAGCTCGAAGCCTATCTGCTGGATGAACCGACCACACAAAGCACCTCGCAACAATTGGGGACGGTGCCACCACAAGCAGCCCAGCTATCAGAACAAGATATGCAATTGGTGCAGCAATATCGAGACATGCTTGCCGCCTATCGGAATGTAAAACCACAGCCGATGAAACAACCAGCGGTGAAGCCAACCCCATCGAAACCCGTCGCCCAACAAGAAGAAACTCGTATATCACTTTCTATCGACATAGATAGCAAAGAAGAGGCGATGAAGCTATACAAAGCAACAATAGATGAACTGAAAGCTACTCTTTCGGCGATGGTGCCCGATGCTGGGATGACCCCACAGATGCAACGCGACTACCACTCGGCTCGCAAAATGGAGATACTCAAGATAACCAAAGTGAAAGTGCCTTTATACTGGAGATGCAACGCTTATGGCTGCTGTCACAGCGCACCCAACGAATGTAGCAAACCCTACGAAGGTGGCGAATGGTATTATGCCGAAAAAGAGGTTTTTGAGAAAACGTGGGGATATGAATAACTGTAAAATCGAATTGGAACTATGAGTCAGGATATAGAAAAAACGCTTCGACCAGCGGCAGAGGATAAAACATTGCGCCCCGAAGGAGACAAAACTCTTCGGCCTGCTGCGACAGACAAAACGCTGCGCCCCAGTGGTGACAAAACAATGCGTCCGGGAGGTGATAAAACGCTTCGACCCGGGAATGCCACGCAACAAGAAAAAAACGTGTCCGAACCTGTACGCACTCAAAAACAAGAGTACACCATAGATGGAGTGACATATAAACTGATTGATGTTTTGTGCGATACATCGGGCGAAGCGCAGATTCTTTTGGTAGAAAGCGATGGTAAACAATTTGTGCTGAAACTCTATTTCCCGCAATACAACTTGCCACCCATCGAGGTGATGAATCCCATTTGTCAAGCTTCGGGGGCAGGACTGCTGGTAGCTACCTATGCCTATGGAAAATGGCACGACCCAGCAGATAACATCGCCCGCGACTACGAGCTGCAAGAGTATTGCAAAGGTAGCAACTTGGGCAAGGTAGAATTGAAAGGCAACGAGAAGTTGTTAGGTGAAATCGCTCTGCAATGTGCCGTCGAACTCGATTTTCTGCATCAACGGCATATCATTCATCGGGATGTAAAACCAGCCAACTTTTTGTTTAAAGAAAAAGGGCAACGCATCGAAGACCTTCGTCTGTCCGACTTTGGCATTGCTCTGCACACGGGCCCCGATTTGCAAGCCATTGTGAAATCGCAATGGCGCACCGCCATCTACACCGCTCCCGAATATTACTTTATGATAGAGGGTAAGATTCAGCTCTCCTACAAATCGGATTTCTATTCGCTGGGAATGATGCTGCTCACCCTGTGGGACGGCAAAGAACTATACAACATCAGCGAGTTTCAACTTGCCGATATGAAGCGTATGGGCAACATCCCTTATCCTACCGATGTGTCCGACCATACCTTGCAACTGCTCAAAGCACTCACCGACCTCAATCCCCAAACACGTGCCGGATTGCCCGAACTTATTCGCTGGGCACGTGGCGAAAACATATACGACTTGCGCAAAGTCGACGACCAAGCATCGCAATTCAAGATTATCTTCAACAGCAGCAAAAATCAGGTGGCCGCTTCGCCTGCCGAACTGGGCCGCTATATGTATGATGACAAATCACTCGCCACAAAATACCTCTATTCGGGTAAAGTGTCGGAGTGGCTCACGGCCAACAAACGTCCCGAACTTGCCATCGAAATAGATGATATTATCGAAAATCAGTATCCCAAAGCAAAAGATGCTGGACTGCTTGCTGCTTGTTATTTGCTCGATGGAAACATTCCTTATCACGATGTAGAAGGGAATGCGCTGACCAATTCAAACGACATCGCTCTATCGCTTCGTCGCAATGCTGCACACTACGAAAAAGCATTGTCCGACCCCAACCACTCCTTATATATCTTCTTCACCTCGCACGGAAAACCCGAAGTGGCGAAGAATATGGTTCCTTTGTTTAAGTCGGGCAGAGACAATGCCGATGCGCTACGACAGTTTATCATAGCTCTTTCGCCCACTTTGCCGTGGGTGGTGCGTAGCGAAAGCAACAAAGAGGTGAATTGTGCCACCATCGACGATGTGATTCGTTTTTGCGATGTAGAAACACCTGATGATGCCACGTGGGGAGCTTTTATCAGTGAGTCGTTCAAACAATGGGTCACCAAGCGCGATCCAATGACGGGAGGCAGGCTACGCAATATCAAGGAGGCGAGCGAAAACACCTGGTGCGTGCTCTATAATCTTAATCCCAAGGTCAATTCTTATGAACTGCAACTCGACTCCAATGCGCCCAATTATTTCTTTACCGCTCAGGATATTGGCAACTATATGAACAATATGATAAGCAACTACCGAGAGAGTAAAGACGATAACTCGTACGAAAGTGGGCAGCTCGATATGATGTGCAGCATCAAAGACACACGACTTTATTATTATCTCAAGTCGAAAGATATTTATGAAGATAAGATTCGATGGATAGAATATTGTATGGATATAGATGGGACCAGCAATAGCAAGAAGTATGGCCCCTACAATTGGCGTATCGGTGTGTTTAAAGCCATCAAAGGGCTTGGCTTCGAACCATTCTACTATTTCCCAAAAAGCAAAAAAGAAGTCTACACGCTCGATGAACTGAAAAATATTTCATCGAGTGAGATAAAGAAAGAGTTGAAAGAGGGATATCTGGCCGATTGGCTTACCACGCTTTTTCAAGAAAATCCGAATTTAGATTTATCCAAGAAATTCACCTACGAACGCAATGTGGTGAAATACATCGAGCAACTCGAAAAGCTCGATTCTTCGCTCGATGTGGTGAAAGATTATCAAATCGCTTCGCAACAGGTAGAAAAAAGCTTGTCGGGACTGCGTTTTCACGCCAACTTCAATCGTTGGTCTAAAATCGTATTGTCTATATTGGCACTACTTGTGGTAGGGGCTGTTACTATGTTTTCGCTCAACACTCAGTTTGCCGATGTGGATTTAGGAAAGTGGGTATATTGGGTATCGGGTGGAGTAGGAGCTATTGTGCTTTGGCTTCGCATACGCAATTCGTTTGATGTCCTGTTTAAATGCCTTGTGCTTGGTGCGTTTGCGGCCGTGGCTGTATTCTTTGCTATAGCACTAATCCTTAGATTTACGAACTATGCCATTCCGGTGATATTTGTGGCTTGGGCGTTGTGGGTGTTTTACAAGTGCTACTACAAAGACCGTTCGCTGCACAATAAAAATGCAAAAGGATTGCTCAACCCAGGTTTTGAGGAAAGGTATCTTGAACCTCTTCACTTTGTATATAAGGCTGCTCAAGGAAGCTCTTTCAAATCCACTATAACCAATCGCCTCTGTGGGCTTACTGCTCAATATAAAAAGAGTAGTAGAATGCTCTACTTTTGTATGATGCCTCTGCTCATCGTGTGCGGGTCGGCAAGTGTGTTGCTGGCTAATAATGATAGCATCGACTTCTCGAAAATAAAAATGCCTACTTTGTCTAAATACGAAGTAGTGATGGGCACTTATCAAGGTATGTTTGGTGAGAATAGAGCTTGGCTCGAAATCAAGGGTGTGAAAGATGGAAAACTGGAGGGAGTGATGAAAGTGAAGTTTAAGAATATGGTGGAAGAAAAAATACTGGGCGAGGTTGACCTTGGCAAAGAAACCTTTGTGTTTGACGATGTGTTGCGCAATGGTAATTTGGATGGGCAATATACAGGCCAGTTCACCAACAGCTTTACTGAGATGACGGGGGTATACGAAAACTATACAACCAAGAAACAAGTGAAATTTCAATTGAAAAAAAATAATGGATTGTCCGAAATGCAATAAACCCAACCGTGACACTGCGTTATTCTGCAAATGGTGTGGCGAAGGTGTAGTAGCTCACAATAACGACGCGCTAAGCCAGTTGGTAGGAATGGAGTCGATAAAAGAACAACTACAAGACCTGCTGAAAGTGTGCCAAAGCATTGCTGTAAGAGCGCAGGTCACAGGAGTGAAGATGCGTATCGGAATGAATATGTGCATCACTGGAAACACGGGGGTGGGTAAGACTTCATTGGTGAAAGCCATTCAACAGATATTCTTGGCTCAGGGCATTGTGAAGAAACCCACAATGACGCTGGTGGATGCTGCCGACTACGATGAGTTCTCAAAGAAAACCGATAAAGCAGACTTTTTAGAAGAAAACATCAAGAAAGCCAAAGGAGGTATTCTTGTGATAGATAATGCACACAAGCTGGTTCCCGAAGAGGAATCGAATGATATAAACAAACTCGACCGCCTATTTAAGTATATGAATGGCGAACTTGATAGTGATCCCATCATCATTCTTGTGGGCTTACGTGGGTTGAAGGCCTTTATGCTCAACAATGGCAACATAGCCAATCGCTTTGAATATCATTTCAATCTACCCGATTTCTCGCTCGATGTGCTGAACGGGGTATGTGTGAAAATGGTAGAAGCGAAAGGACTTACATTTAGCGACGAAGCTCGCAGCAAACTCGAGCGTGTGCTGAAACACGAATACCGAAGCAAAGACAAAGACTTCGGACACGGACATTTTGCCAAGAAAAAGGCAAAAGAAATTGTGCTGAATATCTTTCAGCGCGACCCAGATGGAGTGGCTCAAATGGTGGTGGAAGATGATATTGTAGGCACTGAGTATCGAAAGAAAACATTGGATGAGATTATGCAAGAACTCGACCAATATGTAGGTATCGATGGTGTGAAGGAGGCGTTGGAGAGAATCGTGAGTAAGCTCGATATGGAGACCGAACGAACGGGTGGGAAATCGAAGCGAGTGGTGACAGACCGCTTTCTGTTTTTGGGAAATCCGGGCACTGGAAAAACCACCATCGCACGTATCTTTGCCGATATAATGAACGCACTCGATGTTCTTCCCATCGGACAGCTGGTGGAGGTGGTGCGCAAAGACTTGGTGGCAGGCTATGTGGGGCAAACTGCTTTGGCGGTAGAAGATGCCGTGCAGCGAGCTATGGGTGGAGTACTGTTTATAGATGAAGCATATTCTCTTGTAGAAGGAGAAAATGATACATTCGGAATGGAAGCTCTGAACACACTGCTTACATTGATAGAGAATCATCGAGGGGAATTTCTTGTTATCGCTGCGGGTTACACGCAAAATATGATGGACTTCTTGTCGGCAAACCCCGGTATGGCTTCACGCTTCAACGAAACAATCAATTTCAGCGACTACAAAGGAACAGAGCTTGCCGAGATATTTCGTCGGATGGTAAAGGCAAACGGGATGATAATAGATGATGAGGCCGAGAAACATTTAGATAATGTGTTTCACAAAATGTACATATCGCGAAACCCCGAAACCTTTGGAAATGCGCGCGAAGTTCGCAAACTGTACGAGGCTGCTTTGAAAAATCAGGGGATGCGACTCTATCCTTTGCGAGGCACACCTCAATATTCGCCCGATATGCTGCAAGTGATTACCCGTGTAGATATAGAGGGTGAAGAGTGCTTGCAAGAAAAAGACATCGATACGATTCTTGCCGAACTGGATGAGTTTATCGGTATGGGGAGCATCAAAAAGGAGATTAGAGAGCTGGCCACAAAGCTGGAAATGGAGCGAGAAATGATGGAACTGGATGCAGGACATATCGAATTGACCAATGTACACATCATTCTCACGGGTAATCCTGGAACAGGAAAAACCACCGTAGCCAACAAAATGGGAGAGATATTCAAAGCCATTGGTTTGTTGCCATCGGATAGGGTGGTGGTGCGCGAACCTAAAAACATCCTTAGTTCGATAGTCAATCAGACAGCGGCCAATATGGATAAGGCTTGCAGAGAAGCGATGGGGGCGACCCTGCTGATAGACGAGGCCTACAACTTGGCCAAAGTAGACGAGATGGGCAATGTTGACGAAATCGGAGAGCAAGCGGTAGATGCCTTGATGACTAATATGTCCAACCACGCTGGCAAGTTTGTGACTATCATAGCGGGCTACAAAGATCGTATCGACCGATTCATCGAGAAAGTGAATCCGGGGTTGGAACGACGCTTTACTACACGTTTGCACATCGACGATTATACGGGCGATGAGCTGACTGAGATATTTCTGTTGAATGTGCGTAAGCTGGGGATGACTCTTACCGATGAAGCTTTGCACAGGTTGCGCAAACTTGCCAATCAGATGGTGGATGCCAAGAAAGAGAACTTTGGAAATGCCGGCGAGATAATAAAAGTGCTGCAACAGGCCAAATCGCGCAAAGCAAACCGCCTGTCTGCGCTAAAGAAATCGGGTGAGACTCTTACCAAAGAGATGTTTATGGTGTTCGAGGCGGACGATATTCCATATACCGAACCAAAAGCGTTGAACAAAGACGATTATATGAAGCAGCTCGATGAGCTTATTGGGCTTCGCAATGTGAAAGAGAACGTGAAACGTATAGCCGACTATGTGTCGGTAGAACGTAACCGCTCGAAAGCATACGACAAGAAGTTTGAAGGCTTGCGCGACCATTATATATTTGTAGGCAATCCCGGCACGGGAAAAACAACCGTGGCTCGCATAATGGCGGATGTGCTTTATGCGCTCGATGTACTTCCCACTAACAAGCTGGTAGAGACCAAACGTGACGAGCTGGTGGGAACGGCTCAAGGACACAGTGCCAGATGTACACGAGAGGTGTTTCAACGTGCTATGGGTGGGGTGCTTTTCATCGACGAGGCCTATGCACTCAAGCAATACGATGGCGATATGTTTGGACAAGAGGCCACCGACACATTGCTCGCACTTGCCGAAAACAACCGAGGCAAAATTGTGTGTATCGTGGCTGGCTATCACAACGAGATGCGTCGGTGGATTCAGAGCAACAGTGGCTTGAAGTCGCGTTTTAATAAAACAATCGAGTTTGAAGATTACAACGGAGATGATATGGCCGAAATCTTCTACTTGAAAGCGAAGAAGAGCCAACTCGAACTTACACCCGAAGCCGACGGAGCGATGCGTCAATACTTCAATCAGCTTTATCAAAACAGAAAAGCTGACTTTGCCAACGCACGCGAGGTGAACCAATATTTCGACCACGTCAAATCACGCCAAAGCACACGTCTCACCAAACGGATGAACGAACCAGACTTTAAAAATGATGAGTTCAAACTGTTGATTCTTGATGATATGGCTCCTGATACAGCGACTCTTTAAATCCTATAAACCAGATAAAATCAGATAATTCAGAATATGGCCGATTTAGTGAAATGCCCTTTTTGTAATAAAGATATAGAGCAGGATAGTTTTTATTGCGATCAGTGTGGAGAAGAATTAAAACTCTGCTCCAACGGACACGGATTTAAGAAAGGAAAGATATGTGGCACGTGCGGCAAGCCACTTACGAGTGCCAAGGATGTAAAAGGGGATAGTACTGTAAAACCCACTGCTACCGTCTCTGCCACTGCTGCGCCGAATCCTTCTTCCGACCGCACGGTACGACCTGCCGAACCTGCCAACTCTTCCAAGTATTTGGTGAGCAAGACATTGGGTGCACGACTCGAAATGAAGAATGGGGCGATAATAGGTAGGCGAGCAGGTGACTATGTCTCCACATTCGCTTCGCAGGGATATGTGTCGGGCACACACGCTCGCTTGCAACTCAATGGGTCGGGCAATTGGGAGGTGGTGGATTTAGACTCTTCCAACGGAACTTTTGTCAATGGGCAAAAACTTGTTCCACACCAAGCTACTATACTGCAGGTAGGCGATAAGGTAGCTTTCTATGATACCGAATTTATAGTTGAAGCTTAAAACAATCATTTGATATGTCACAAGAACGAATAGTCAAAGCCGACGCCATCTGCGATGTGGGTTTGGTGAGACAAAACAACGAGGATATGCTTCTTGTTGGTGGGGAGTTTTTTCGCGATGCCACGGCAAAGCGCACCTACGAACTATCTGATAAAGCACGGTTTGTGGCGGTAGTGGCCGACGGCATTGGCGGTGTGGAGGGAGGCGAATTTGCTTCCGAAATAGCCTGCAAGCGAATGGATGAATTTATTATCGAACTGGCTGCCGAACTGGATTATGACACGCTGGTCGAGATGATAAAAGAGTGGGCCAACGACACCCATCGCCTCATTTTAGAACAGGGAGCCACACACTCACAATATGCAGGAATGGGAACTACACTGTGCGGAATGTTGTTTTACGAATCGCTGGTGGTGTCGCTCAACATCGGCGATAGCCGACTCTACCGTTATCGGGGCGATATTCTCAGGCAACTCTCTACCGACCACTCTATGCGTCAGCTCACGGGCGATGCAGACACGCCTTCCAATCTTATCTACAATTCGTTGGGGGCGGGCGATAAGGTGTTTGTCGATATAAAAAACCTCAGCAACCAGATTTTTCAAGACGATGTTTTCCTGATTTGCTCCGATGGACTTTCCGATTTGGTGTCGGACGATGAGATAGAGCAGATACTTGCCACATCGCCCTCGGCCGAAACTTTGGTAAACAAAGCGAAAGAGTCGGGCGCACGAGACAATACCAGTGTGGTGCTGCTCACCATAAATCAGATTGCAGAACAATTTTTATAAAAAAAGAAAAAACGATGGATTTTATCGACTTGCCTTTGGCGCAATACGGCAAACTGATACCAGCTATCAATGCGCTTTCGAGCTTTCCGCTGTTCAATGCCGACCGTTCGAGCCTGTGTACTTGCAAACTGCCTTTTTTCGAGCAATACCAGTTGCTTGAGGCACGCTCATTTTCGTGCATACCGCCCGTCACGATGCACTACTTATGGAGTCCACAATCGGGCGATGTCATCAAGATGGATGGCACGCGCGAAGCAGTATTCAATCATCTCACCAAGTTGCGGTTGATACTGAACCACGATACGGTGGTGTCCTATTTGGCGTTTGTGCTCTACAATGTGCAAAGCGAACAAGGCGCTCTCAGGCTGGTGGAGCGATATTCCGACATTGAATTTTCGGATACTCCCACATCGGCTCAAAAACAGTTCTTGAAAGAAAACGTCGTGCCTGCTACTATCACCGACGAGGGCGAAACCTATTTCGTATGTTGTATGGTAATCTACGGCGACACACTTTATGAGGCCGAAATACGTTTGGAAAAAAACGGATTGTTCGACTTTGTGAGTGAGCGGCAAGTAGGGGATAAGATGCCCTGTCTTCGTCCCGTTTTTCTGGAGTAATCATCTATAAATAAACAATATTATTATGGCAAATTGGGAAAATTTGGAGCTGGAGGTTAGCACGCATTTCCGACCTGGTAGTGGCGATCCGTGGAGTAGAAAAAAGATAATCCCCTACGACGAAGTGGTGAAACACAAAACCGTGAGCCTTGAGGATTTCACGCTAACCATCAAAAATATCACCCCGCAATCATTCTCAGCCACAATTGAGTGGTATTACGATGGGCTTCGGCTCGATGCTGGGCGGTGCGAGTTGGATGCAAACAAACGCTCTTTTGAATCGCCCGACTTGAATGTGGCCTACGATACGCATATGCGGATTGAGGTGTATTTGCAATTTGAACATCACTACAAACAGATAAGAACTGTGATAGAAAAGCTTAACCCCGACTGGGCAATGGTGGCTCCGCCTGCCACGCTGCAACAAGTAGCGCATTGCAACCAGCTTTTGCACCAGTCGGGTATGCCAGCATTGCCTTCAGACTATACGATGTTTATGCAGATATGCAGTGCGCTTTCATTCAACGGAATGGATATTTTCGGGATCTACGAAAACGGTATCGTGGAGCAGACCAAGCAGATGCGTTGCTACTACGAGGGTTACGAGGGCATCGAACAGATGCTATTCATCGGACGCATAGACGACGACTATTACACCTACGATGCTGCCACACGCAAATACCAATCGCGCGACATCACGGGGTTCGAGATTTGGGATGAATACGATTCGTTCAAAAGCTTCTTTTTGGGCGAGATGATGAAGTGGCTTGTTTGAGGTTGCTAAATTAGCACAATGCAAACAAGGACTATTCACACTTCACGACACATCTGTTTGATGTTGTGCCGATGAATGTGAATAGTCCTTGTTTTTATAGTGAATATGCTCTATACAGGCTTCGTTTCAGTTTCTCTTAAAGTCACTTGAGCCTGTGCTGGCACCCACGCCCAAAAGGTAGTGCCTTTGCCCTCTTCGCTCTCAAACCCAATCTTTCCGCCCACTGCATCTATAATGGCCTTGCAGATGGTCAGCCCCAATCCGATGCCCTGCACAAAGCTGTCCAATTTCTGAAATCGTTTGAATATCAGGTGTTGTTTTTCTTTTGGGATGCCTGCTCCTGTATCTTTCACATACACATAAATGCCTTCGTCTTTGTAGGTGTAGCCCATTGTCACGCTGCCCTGCTTGGTGTGCTTCATTGCGTTTGTGGTAAAGTTTATCATTATCTGCAAAAAACGATTTTTATCGAGGCACACATTGCAATGATTGTATGGGTTTTCTTTCAGTATCACTAAGTTGGGGTTGCTGTTTTTATTTCTGAAAGTCACATAGGTTTCTTCAAAAGCCGTCGATAGGTCAAAATCCTTTCGCTTCAAGTCTATCATCCCCGATTCTATTTTCGATAGGTCGAGAATGTCGTTTATCAAGCGTAGCAACAGCTCGTTGTTAGAGTTGATGATGTTCATATACTCCTGCTTTTCTTCGGGGTCTTCGCAGTATTGTATCAACTCGGTAAACCCGATGATGGCATTGAGTGGTGTGCGTATTTCGTGGCTCATATTGGCAAGAAAAGCCATTTTTAGTTGTTCCGATTCCACGGCTTTGTTGCGCGCTTCGGTCAGGGCTTGCATCAGATTGTGCTCTTCGGTTTTGTCGTCGAATAGCGATATGTAGCCCATAATGTCGCCTTTCTTATCGAAGATGGGCGAATAACGCATATCAAACGTCCTGTTAAGTCCTGTGGGCAATGTTGAGTATTGCCCCAATCGTTCGTGTATCGTTTCAGATGAAATGGTGTATTGGATGTATTCTCCTTTTCGCAATCGGTCGAACGCTTCTTGTGGTATGTAATTGAAATTAAATAGATTGACCTTGCTTTTTAATGCTAATTCTTTTTTAGTTCCAAACATCTCCACGTGTTTGTTGTTTACCTCGCGCATCAATCCTTCTTTATCAAAAAAAGCCATACCCAGTGGCAGGTAGTCTTTGATAGCTTCGAGCAACACCACTTTTTCTTCGAGTTTTTCTTTGTATTCCACCATATCCGAGATGTCTTTTGATACTCCGTAGATGGTGACAGGGTTTCCCGATTCGTCGCATATCACAGCGGCCGTCATTTCGTAGGGGCAATATTCGCCATCAATGGTATATTTGAAATGAACGATGACTGAGGTTCGTTTTTTGGTGTCCAACAATTCGTGGTAGAACTCCTCCATTTTAGGCTTATCCTCTTCTTTTACAAAAGCTTTTAGTAGCCTGAGAGGGATTTGTATTGGTTCAAAATTATTGTCTACGCCTTGAACTATTTGTGTGGCAACATCCAATTTCCAATAAAGAAACTTCACAGTCGACATTGAAAATTTCATCGAGTCGATGGTGTTTTCTTTCTCGCGCAACAGATTCATCTGTTCGGTAATATCTCTTTTGGAGAACATAAATTTGCTTACCTTACCACTGCTGTTATAGTCTACTGCTGTGATTACAAATTCATAATCGTTATAATCGTTTGTTTCTGGGTTGAGCATCCGATAGTGTGTGATGCTCTCGTTTAGTTGTCCTTCTCTGCCCAATATACGCTCTTTTCGGTATCTTTCTAAATCGTCGGGATGTAGTCTGTTATTCATATCAAACTCTTTGCGCGGCACAGCAGTTAGCTCACCATCGTCTACCAACTGGATGGTGTCAGCATCAAAATCAAAAAGATAAACCTCGGTATTGGCTTTTTTATTTAAAACAGTCAATATCGCATTGAACTGCTTTGCTTTTTCGATGGCAGCAGTGGCTTTTTTCTTGTATTTTCTGACAAAAAGGCTTAAACTAATAATTGTGATAACAACGATCAGTATTGCGCTGATGTGATAAATATCCATAGTAGATTCATTTCTGTTTTTACTTTGATTAGTTCTATTTGTATAATAATGCTTATAAGATAATAAATGTTTAGTTAAGTGAATTTTATTTTGTGAATGTTTAAATGTTTAATGATAATTGGATAGATATACGTTAAATAATAGTTAAATACAATACTATGTAATACATAGTACCAAAGCAATACATATATTTGTGCCATACAAATTACTAATATCTAACAGTTATGAACGTAGACAACGTAAAATCGCAGATGCGAAAAGGGATGTTGGAGTATTGCATAATGCTGTTGTTGCACAAAGAGTCTGCTTATGCGTCCGACATCATTGCAAAGCTGAAAGAGGCAAAGCTGATTGTGGTAGAGGGCACCTTGTATCCACTGCTCACCCGCTTGAAAAACGACGACTTGCTGGGCTATGAGTGGGTAGAGTCCACGCAAGGCCCACCGCGCAAATACTATCAACTCACCGAAAAGGGTGTGGTGTTTCTGAATGAACTGGAACAATCGTGGCGCGAACTCAATGAGACGGTGAATCATATTGCAAACAATTAAAAAAACAAGATAACGATGAAAAAAACATTGACTGTAAACTTAGGCGGAACGGTGTTTCATATCGACGATGACGCTTATCGCCTTTTGGATAATTATTTAAACAACTTGAAGCTTTACTTCTGCAAACAAGAAGGAGCACAAGAGATAGTAGACGACATCGAGATGCGCATCTCGGAGCTGTTTCTCGAAAAGATAAACGCTGGACAACAGGTGATTGCCATTGCCGATGTAGAAGAGGTGATTGCTCGTATGGGTAAACCCGAAGACTTTGGAACCACGGATGAGCGTGCTGATGAGGATACTAAGAAAACGGAATCGGCTACTTTCGGTAACACCAAGCGACGATTGTTTCGCGACCCCGACAACAAGGTGCTTGGCGGTGTGTGTAGCGGCCTCGCTGCCTATTTCAACTGTAGTGTTGTTGTGATGAGGTTGGTGTGGTTTTTGCTGCTATTTGTGTGGCCGGGTTTTAGTGGTGGTATGCTGCTTCTCGTCTATATCATTTGCTGGCTCATTATTCCCGAAGCGCGCACCGCTACCGAAAAGCTTGCGATGCGTGGCGAAGAGGTGAATATGGAAAACATAGGCAAAACGGTGACCGATGGTTTTGAAAAAGCGGTAAATGAAATGAACGATTTTGTGAAATCTGATAAGCCGCGCACATTCTTTCAGAAATTGGGCGATGTTTTGGGCTCTATCTTGGGCTTTTTAGTAAAAGCTTGCCTCATTATATTAGTCATCGTGTTCAGCCCCGTGCTATTTGTGTTGGCACTTATTTTTGTAGCACTCATTTTTGTGGCCATTGCTGTGCTTTTTAGTGGAGGTGCTTTCTTTATGCAATTGCCCTATCTGACGTGGCTGCCCGGTGTATCGCCCATAATCACAGTGGTTGCCATAATATCGAGCATTGCGGTGATTGCTATTCCGCTGGCTGCTATTGTCTACCTCATTGCCAGCAGTTTGTTTCGCTGGTCTGCTATGGCCACTGGGCTAAAGTGGGCGTTGTTCATCCTGTGGGCCATTGCTTTCGGCGTGGTTGTTGCTACACTCACTACTGTGCCGTGGGATACGTCATTTTTAAGTTGCATCGATTTTTGGTAAACCAATTCATAGAATCATCGTTGCATGTTTCATCTAAATGCGTCTTTCTCCGCTGTGTGTCTGGGGGGAAGTCGCATTTATTTTTTGCAATTACGTTAAATTTTACATTTCGTCTTAAAAAACTGATTGATGAAGTGTACAACGAGCCTCTTTTTTACATTATATTTGCATCAGTTTTTTAAGCTAACGAAAAATTGAAAGAAGGTATAACACAAAACATTACATTCAAGAAGAATGAAAGTTTGACCACGATTCACCCCCAGTGGCGTGGTAACCCAATGTCTAAAGGACGATTTTTCAACCGCCAGCACCGTCATCGCCACGGGCCGATAAGCGTGCTAAAGTGGAGGCTTTCGCCCAATCCGCAACGAAAAGAAAAACGTCAGATAAAGTGGGATCCTACGGTACATTACCTCAACTCGCTCGATGGAGTGAAAGGCGATGCGCTGATTTGGCTCGGACACAACTCTTTCTTTATGCAGCTTGCAGGCAAGCGCATTATGTTCGACCCCGTGTTTTCGCACATACCTTTCGTGAAAAGACAAAGTGATTTTCCTGCCGACCCCGAAATATTCACTCACATCGATTACCTGCTCATCAGTCACGACCATTTCGATCACCTCAACCGCAAAAGTATTAAGGTACTTTTCAAAAACAATCCCAAGATGCGTTTGTTTTGTGGTATGGGTACGGGAGCTCTTGTCAAAGGATGGTTTCCCGATATGGATGTGGTGGAAGCAGGCTGGTATCAGCAGCTCGAAGACGATGGACTGAAAATAACCTTTCTGCCTGCTCAACACTGGAGCAAACGATCGTTCAAGGATGGTGGCAAAAGACTGTGGGGAGCCTTTATGGTAGAGGGAGACGGCATCAAGATTTATTATAGCGGCGATACCGGATACTCCAATCATTTTCAAGAAATACCCGACTTGGTGGGTGCGCCCGACTATGCTTTGCTGGGCATCGGTGCCTACAAACCGCGCTGGTTTATGCGCCCCAACCACATTTCGCCACACGACTCGCTTACAGCTGCGCAAGAGATGAAGGCAGGCATCACCATCCCGATGCACTACGGCACGTTCGACCTTTCGGACGAACCGCTGCACGACCCTCCACAGGTGTTTGCCGAAGAAGCCGAACGACGACACGTGCGTGTGCAAATTCCTGCGTTGGGCGAGGTGGTGGCACTAAAAAAAGTGCTTCGCTAATCAAATGTCTACGCGATAGATGTGAACAGCCAAGCCGATGGATGTGAACAATCGACCCGCAGACTGTGAACAGTCTGCACGAATAAAGATAACAGAATAGAAAACCTTAGAATGAGAAGCAGATGAGAAAGCTGGAAATAGCCGATTTATCGGATAATTTTTTTGAGGCCTTTGGCAAAGAATGGATGCTGGTGACAGCAGGCACACCCGACCACTTCAACACGATGACAGCAAGCTGGGGCGGCATTGGCTGGCTGTGGAACAAGCCTGTGGCTTTTGTGTTTGTTCGCCCCGAACGCTACACCTACGAGTTTATAGAGCAATCGGACTATCTGACACTCGATTTTCTTGGCGACGAGAATAAGAAGATTCACGCCGTGTGTGGTGCCAAATCGGGCAGAACGGTAGACAAAGTGAAAGAAACCGGATTGCTACCCGAAACAACCGAGCTTGGCAATGTCACTTTCAATCAGGCTCGCCTCACGCTGGAATGCCGCAAAATTTACGAAGATATGCTCAAACCTGAAAACTTTGTGGATAAAGAGCCAGTTGAAAAATGGTATGACGCAGCTCACGGTGGTTTTCACAAGATGTATGTTGTGGAGATTGTCAACATCTGGGCGCGTAGCTGATAGAGCAGTTACGCCTGAAATAGATAAACAGCAGCGGGGCATCCTTTACCAATGGGATGCCCCGCTGTTGTTTCATCTGGTAGGCTTGTGCAGATAGAGATGCTTCACTCGTTTGGCAATGTGTAGATAGATGAATACAATCAGCAGCAACGCTATCTTGTCGTGTATCTCGATAATGGCGAACCGAGTGGTGGATGTGGGGACGAAGAGACTCACCGTCCACGGGATGAGTCCTGAAACTGCCGACAATGCAAAGATGAGCGTGAATAGCAATAACTCCTTGTGACGGCTGAATGTGCGCTTTTTGATGACTCCCTTGTACCATTTGCGGTGTTTGTAGAGGTGATAAACGGAGAGAACCAAAAACAAGAAAGCCGCTGTCAGGTGTATCAATTGCCAGTGTCGATATAGCAACCCCCACATTGTGCGCGTGGTTTTGATAAGCGTGCTTGGGTTTCCGATGTGATAGCCCACTTGTATGATAACACCCGAAAGGCTGGTGACGGCTGCCGCAGCAAGCAGCAGGTAGTTGAATAATCTTTTGCGTTGTAACATCGTCTTTTATCTTTTTGCGGCAAAGGTATCGTCAAGCTACAGCTTGGCACGATAACCTATGTTAAGAAAAAGACTATTTGCGATTTCTTATCCTGCTGAGCGACACGGGAGTGATGCCAAGATAAGAGGCTATATGATGTTGGGGCACTTGTTGCACTATTTCGGGGTGGTTTTTCAGAAGCTCTTTGTATCGCTCTTCGGGCGTGTCTTTGATGCGCGACAAAAACAGGTGCGTGTAGTTTTGGAATCGTCGGGCAAGAAATTCGATGAACAAATCTTTGAAAGCGAGGTTGGTTTGAAGCTGCTTGTCGAACAGCTCTTTATCTATCACAAGCACCTCGCACGCTTCGATGCTCTCTATGGTGAATAGGCTGGGCGATTGGTGGAGGAAGCTGTCGATGGAAGCTACCGCTTGTTGAGCGAAGAAAAATTGGAAAGTAATGTCTTTTCCATCTTTGTTGAACCACATCCGGGCCACACCCTTTTGGATGTAATAGATGTGTTTCGATACTTCACCTTCGGGCAAAATTGTGGTTTTGGGTGGGATTGATTTGTGTGCCAAAGCATATTTTTTGGCAATCTCGTGTATAAAGTGGTTGAGTGTATTCATATAGAAAAAGGAGTGTGTGTGGAAGAAAATAATAGAGAGCACCCTTGCGAGATGCTCTCTATGTGATTATTATTTTGTAGAAAGGGCAGCCTGTTGCTTTGGCGCAGGTTTCAGCCACATATCGAGCCACTCAAAAAAGGTGCGTTGCCACAAGATACCGTTCTGAGGTTTCAACACCCAGTGGTTCTCATCGGGGTAGATAAGCAGTTCGGCAGGCACACCACGCATCACCGCCGCATCAAAAGCAGCCATTGTTTGATTGGCAAGAATGCGATAATCCTTTTCGCCGTGGATGCAAAGTATTGGCGTGTCCCAGCGATCGACAAAAAGGTGTGGCGAGTTGGCAAAGGTGTTTTGAGCCGTCTTGTTGCTCTTATCCCAGTATGCGCCTCCCATATCCCAGTTGGCAAACCACTTTTCTTCGGTTTCCAAGTACTGCATTTCCATATTGAAAATACCATCGTGAGCGATGAAAGCTTTGAATAGTTTGTTGTGATGCCCAGCAAGCCAATATACCGAGAATCCACCAAAACTGGCTCCGATGCAGCCCAAGCGGTCGTTGTCTACATAAGATTCTTTGGCCACCTCGTTGATAGCTGCCATATAGTCGCGCATACACTGGCCACCATAATCGCCACTTATAGCTTCGTTCCATTCATTGCCAAAGCCCGGAAGCCCACGACGGTTGGGGGCAACAATGATGTAGTCGTTCGCCGCCATTAGCTGCATATTCCAACGATAGCTCCAGAATTGGCTCACGGCACTTTGTGGCCCTCCTTGACAATAGAGCAGGGTGGGGTATTTCTTGTTGGGGTCGAACTGTGGCGGATAGATAACCCACGTCAGCATCTTTTTGCCGTCGGTGGTGTTTATCCATCGTTCTTCTACTTTCCCCATCTCCACTTGGTCGTAGATGTGCTTGTTCACTTGGGTGAGTTGGGTGGCTGCTCCGTCCATATCGATGGTGTAGATTTCGTCGGCCATACTCATAGAGTGTCGTTTGGCTATGAGCTTGTTTCCCAAAAGCTGAGGGGTGACGTAGTCGTACATACCTTTGGTCACTGGTTTCACCTTCTCATTGGCCAAGTCTACCGAATAGATTTGCACCTCTCCGTGCCACGGGCCAGTGAAGTAGATGGTTTTTGAATCTTCGCTCCAGATAAATCCGTCTACATTCGATTCGAACTCACGGCTCACAAAGCTTTTCTCGCCAGTAGCCAAGTTCATCACGAACAGGCGATTTTGGTCGGCTTCATATCCATCACGTTCCATACTTTGCCACGCTATGTATTTACCATCGGGCGAGTATTGCGGATTGGTGTCGTAGCCTTTGTTTTCTTCGGTGATGTTGATGGTTTTTTTCGATTTCAAGTTGTAGATGTATATGTCCGAGTTGGTGGACACGGCATATTCCAAACCTGTTTTTTTGCGGCTGGTGTATGCCACGTTTTCCGAGTCGGCACTCCAAGCCAATTGTTCTATCCCGCCGAAAGGTTTCATCGGACTTTCGTAAGGCTCACCCTCAAGAATGTCTATTACGTTGGCAATACCCGTTCCATTGAAATCGGCAATGAAAGGATGAGGAGCTGTTGTTTTCCATTCGTCCCAATGTTTATACATCAAATCGGTGAGAATGATGCCTGTGGCAAGTGGCAGGTCGGGGTATTTGTCGGCAGTGCTTTCTTTTACTTTCACCTGCGCTATAAACAAAAGCTTTTGTTCATCGGGCGAAAAAGAAAATCCTTCAATATCTCCATCGTAATCGGTGATTTGAGTTCTGCCATTGCCGTCGGGCAAAATGGTGTATATCTGGTTGCTTCCACTTTCGTTGCTTAGAAAAGCGATTTTCTTTCCACCTTCAATCCACACAGCATTCGACTCTTGATAGGGAGTGTAGGTGAGGTGTTTGGGGTGGCTTCCATCGGCATTCATAATATACAGGTCGCGATTGCTCTTGTTTTGAGGCACACTATAATAGGCCACACTGTACACCACCTTTTGTGTATCGGGCGATACGGCAATGTCGCCAATACGTCCCATTGCCCAAAGAGCTTCGGGAGTCATTCGTTTGTCGGCTATTTTGACTTCCGACGGGCCAATCATTTCTCCGGCTTCACCAGTACCTTGCGTACCTCCGCCACTACAAGATGCCAATGCGATTGCAGCTGTCATAATGAATAGATTTGTAGACTTCATAAATTGATATTTTAATAAAATTGCCACAAATATAACCATTAACTCTGCTAATTGGGGTGAAAAGAGATGTTAAATCTGTTTCTTTTGCCAATTGCCTTTCTTGATGTAGAGGTATGAAAACAGGCAGATGAATCCTCCGTAAACAATCTCGGACGACCAAGCGAAGGCCACACTGAACTTTAGGTGCGAGATGAAGAAAAAGCAATAAGAGAGGTAGATGACCAATACTGCCAACTCCAGTAGCAAAGCTGTACGAGTATTTCCTGTGCCCGATACGGATTGAAAGTAGACATTTCCGGGAACAAGAAATAGATAGGCACTACACAACACCCAAAGCGATGGAATGGATGCTGTGCGAAGTTCGGGAATATCGGTATAAACACTCAGGATGAGATTTGGGAAAAGCGAAAAGAAAACCAAAAGTGGCACTACAAAGAGGTAACATATGCGCACGTGCTGCTTGATGGTACCGAGAACAGCCTCTTTTTCGCCCGCACCAATCAAGTTGCTCACCAACGAACCGCAAGTGGCTGCGAAAGCCATTAATACCATAAATACGATGCCCGACACATTGCGCACGATATTGGCTATCGCAATGGAGCGTTCGCCCAAATGCTCTACAAAGAGGAAAAACAAAAACCACGTGGAAAGCGAGAAGAAGTTTTGCAGCATTGTCCACACCGAAACATTGAGTATTCTTTTCAAAGCACCCAAGTTGATTCGTGGAAGATGGTTGAGGGCAAACTTCCGACAATCGATTTTGCACCACGTATATACGATAAAGAAAATCATAGATACCAGCTCTGCCAATGATGATCCGATAGCTGCACCTGCAATGCCCAACTGTGGAAAGCCGAATTTGCCGAATATCAGCACATAGTTGAACAATACGTTCGACACCACCATTACTATCGAGTTTATCGTCAGTGTTTTGGTGAGCGTAGAGCCTACAAAAAAAGCGCGAAACATCACAATGACAAACGAGAAGAAGAACCCATAGACACGCCAATGAATATAGCTTGATGCAGCCTCATAGATGTTGGGCGAACTGATGATATTGCTCAATATGGTAGGCGAAAACAGCTGTGATAGGGAGAATGTGACTACTGCCAGCCCCACCAAGAAATAAATGCCTTGATAGAATATCGGGCCAATGGCGGTGTAGTTTCCCTCTCCGTTGCGGCGAGCTATCAATATTTGTGCGCCCAAACTGAATCCGAAAGCGAGCATATATATAGCGATGTAATAGACTCCCGCTATGGCCGATGCCCCAAGCTCTATTTCTCCCACGCGTCCCAAAAAGGCTGTGTCGGTCATCCCGATGAGTTGTTGCATCATCAGGCTGATGAGGATGGGATAGGCTACAGTCCATATTTGCCGGTAGGTGTATTTGGTTTTCATTATTCGTAGTCTCTTTATCTGATAATAATGCGTGAAGTTACACAAAAAGCCGAACATCTTTTTGATAAGACTGTCCGGCTTTATGTTTTCTTCAATAAAAATTGCTTTATAAAACGTGCATCTTTATTTCTTGTTGTTTTTTTGTTGTTGACGCTCTTTCGCCATTTGCTCTTGTTGCTTTTGCATAGCTTCGAGGCGTGCAGCAAAACCACTCAACTTCGTCTCTTTCGGATCTTTTTTGTTGGCTTCCAATCCTGCAAGGAGCTTGTCTTCGTTGGTAGTGCGACGCAATACAATGGTAGTAGCCACACTTATCAAGGTAGACAAGAAGTAATAGTAGTTCAATCCCGATGGATAGTCGTTCAGTACGAACAAGAACATCACAGGCATCAAATACATCATCCATTTCATCATCTTGGCTTGTTCGGGTTGTGCGCCTGTGTCTTGCTGCTGCATTGTGTATTTTGTGTTCAATACATTGGTCACAGTCATCAGTAAGCAAAACAAACTTAGGTGGTCGCCCAGCAATGGGATATGGAATGGAAAGGTAATAAACGCATCGTAAGTAGAGAGGTCGCTTGCCCACAAGAAGCTTTGTTGGCGGAACTCAATAGCACTTGGCACAAACATAAACAACGCCATCAACACAGGGAATTGGAACAACATTGGCAAGCATCCTCCCATTGGGCTTACGCCATATTGTTTGTACAAGCCCATTGTCTCTTGTTGTTTTTTCATTGCGTCTTCTTGCTTCGGATATTTTTGCGCTATTTCTTGAATTTTTGGTTTCAACACACGCATTTTGGCCGACGACATATAGGTTTTCCAAGTTGCAGGAAACACTACCAATTTCACCATTACGGTAAGAATCAGCAGCACTACCCCCATACTAAGTCCCCAGCTTGTGAGCCAGTCGAAGAAGTTGACAACAACGTATTTGTTGATTTCGCGCACCACAGGCCAGCCCAAGTACACCAAGTTGTCCAGCTTCCATTTGTCGGTGCGATCCTTATCGAGCGCGCGAAGTGTTTTGTAGTGGTTGGGGCCAAAGTAGAAGTACATACTTGTAGCTTCTCTGCCACTGGGGTCGAAGAAGGTATTCATCTCTGCCGAGTAGTCTTTGATGTAACCGCTGCCTTGATTTTCGGGCACTGTTTTCACCATAATCTTATCAAAGTCTTGATTGGCGATGAATACAGACGAGAAGAATTGGTTTTTGAATCCAATCCAATCGGCGCGATATTCCAGGTTCTTGCTCTCTTCCTTGCTTGCCGAAAGGCTTTTTGTTCCTTCGTTCACTACTTTGTAAGTCAGTTCCGACAAGCGGTTTTCGTAGGTAAATCCTTTTTCTAACTGGCGAGCACGTTGCGACCAAGTGATGTCTACATAAGGTGTGCTTGCAAGCAGATGATCCATATTGGTAGCTTCAATTTCGAACGATACCAAATAGCTATTGTGCTTTAGAGCGTATTTAAAGTCGATGTAGCTATCTTCCGTAGCAGCCAAGCGCATAGTGAGCGTGCTGTCGGTGTGGTTCAATATGTCGAAGTAGTAGCTTTCGGTTTGAATCACCTCTTTCTTCTTTCCGTAGAAATTGAAGTTCATCGATGCGTCGTTGGCATTGAATAGTATCAAAGGCTCACCATCTTGTCCGTTGTATTTCTTTAGCATAGCCGAATATACGCGGCCACCCAAGTTGTCGAAAGTCACCTCTACCAAATCGTTTTGAATGGTAGGAAATGTTTCTTTGCCTTCCAAAGCTGGATAGAACAGGGCAGTGGTGTCTTTTTCCAAGTACTCTTTTTCGTTGGCATAGGCAGCAGCAGCTTTGGCTTCGAGTGCTTCTTGTTGTTGCTGTCTCACCACCTCCAGCGAGTCGTAGTATTTTTTTTGTGCGTCGAGTTGTTCTTGGCTCGGACGGCTCAGAAAGCTGAAGCCTATCAGCAACAGAGCGCAAAGCACGAGACCCGTTATGGTATTTTTATCCATTTTCTAAGTAAACGTTATTGATTATTGACTAATAGCTGCTTTGATAAACGATAAGAACAGCGGATGTGGCTTGAGCACCGTACTGCTATATTCGGGGTGGAACTGAGTTCCTACAAACCATTTCAGTGCGGGTATTTCCACAATCTCTACCAAGCCCGATTCGGGGTTGATGCCTGTGCATTTCATTCCTGCGGCCTCATATTGCTCTTTAAATTCGTTGTTGAACTCGTAGCGATGGCGATGGCGTTCTTGAATATGTTCTGTGCCATAAGCTTCGTAGGCTTTGCTGCCCTTTTCGAGTGTGCATTCGTAGGCTCCCAAGCGCATTGTTCCACCCATATTGGTGATGGCTTTTTGCTCCTCCATAATGTCAATCACGTTGTGAGGCGTTTTCTCATTCATCTCGCGTGAGTTAGCGTCTTCGTATCCAAGCACGTTGCGTGCAAACTCAATGGCCATACACTGCATTCCCAAGCAGATGCCGAATGTAGGTATATTGTTTTCGCGCGCATATTTCAGCGCCACAAATTTACCTTCGATGCCACGTTGTCCAAATCCTGGCCCAATCATTACCCCTGCCATTCCTTCGAGTGCCTGAGCTATGTTTTCGTTGGTTAGGTCTTCGCTGTTCACAAAGTCCACTTGCACCTTGCAGTCATTGTATGTTCCGGCTTGCGATAGTGCTTCACGGATTGATTTGTAAGCGTCTTGCAAGTCGTATTTTCCTACCAAAGCGATGTGGATTGGTTTGGTTTCCTCGGCTTTCTCGCGGCGTTCGAGGAATGTTCTCCACGGACCCAGCTCTGGTGTTTCGCCAACGGGCAATCCCATTTTCTTCAAGATGGTTTCGTCCAGCCCTTGCGCTTGCATCAGCAATGGCACTTCGTAGATGGTGGAAGCGTCGATGCTTTGCACCACGGCATTTTCGTCCACATTGCAAAACAAGGCTACTTTCTTGCGAAGTCCTGCGCTGAGTTCGTGTTCGGTGCGCAGCACCAGCACATCGGGCTGAATACCCACGCTCTGAAGCTCTTTTACCGAGTGCTGAGTAGGCTTGGTTTTCAGTTCGCCTGCTGCGGCAAGATAGGGCACATAAGTAAGGTGTACGCACAAAGCGTCTTTACCCAATTCCCATTTCAACTGGCGGATGCTTTCCAAGTAGGGTAGTGATTCGATGTCGCCCACCGTGCCACCGATTTCGGTAATCACAAAATCGAATTTGCTTTTTGTACCGAGCAGTTTCACGTTGCGCTTGATTTCGTCGGTGATGTGAGGGATGATTTGGATGGTTTTACCCAAATAGTCGCCTCTACGCTCCTTGTCAATCACGCTCTTATAGATGCGTCCGGTAGTGATGTTGTTGGCCTTGGTTGTTTCAATGCCCAAAAATCGTTCGTAATGACCCAAGTCGAGATCGGCTTCGTGTCCATCTACGGTCACGTAGCACTCTCCGTGCTCGTAAGGATTGAGTGTGCCCGGATCGATGTTGATGTATGGATCGAACTTTTGAATGGTGACACTGTAACCTCTTGCTTGAAGCAATTTTCCGATGGAAGACGAGATGATGCCTTTACCTAAGGAAGAGGCAACGCCACCGGTGACGAAAATATACTTTGTTTCTCCCACAGTTGTAACTGTTTTAAAATTATTTTAGTTGCTAATGAAAAAACGCTCTCCTATATTAAAAAGAGGATTGCGCATTAAAAACCGCAAAATTACAAAAAAAAGAGCAAGTACTAAGAACTGGGCGACACAAATTTCTGAAAAAAGGCTTTTTTCTTTCATTCTATCAACTGTTTATAGTTGTGGCGTAGAGTGTTAATAGTTGTGGAGATGGATGTTAACGTTTATTTTCTCACTTGTTCACGCCTGTCGATGCCTCAAATGGGGTGCGGAGGCTTGTGAACGTCTATTTGTGCAGGCTTGCAGGTGTGGAATGAACGTTAAGCAGACTGAAAATTTAGTTAGCATTATATGAATTTTGAATAAATGATGTATTTTTGTGGCTTAATCGTTTAGAATATGAAGAGCTTTTGTTTATTGTTTGCACTGGCGATTGCATTGTTATCGCCCCTGAAAGCACGAGATTTGGTCACACCAGAGTTAGTGAGTAATGAGGTGGAAATGATGGCGTTGGATTTGCGGAAAGATACTTTGTCTAAGGTCTTGAGAGATTACTTATTGCTAAAAGCCAATGTGGACAATCCGCGCAAAGTAGACACCATATCTATTTTATACAACAACCTGATTGCGGAATTGGAGTTTTTGAACGACACCTCTGTTGCGGCGCGCTACATTCCCGTCTATCCACAATATTATCGCTTGTTTGTTCCCCTCACTTACTATTATTCGCCTATCGAGCATTACTCAAAGCTCAACTGGGAACTTCCGGTGTACAAGCCCGCCGAGGTGGATTATGATGAATTGCTGCTCGAAGACGATGGGCGATTTACGGCTCAGAGCCGCACGAACGCTTTGGTAGACGAAGCTTTGATGAGTATTTATATGAGCAATCCCAATCTGGTGCGCACCACCGAAGAGAGCGTGATGAGCCGTCAGTCTTTTCGCGAAGAGGTGGCACCAGTGGTGAAACACAAAGAGCACGTGCTAAAACTGTTTGAAGTAGAGCAGATGGATGCCGATTTAGGGCAGTCGAACCTTCTTATCAACAAACCAAATTGGTGGACGTTTGGTGGAAATGGTGCTTTGCAATTGACGCAAAACTACATTTCGGACAACTGGTACAAGGGGGGTGAGAGCAACATCGCTATGCTGGCAAACCTGCAGCTCTATGCCAACTACAACGACCGCGAGAAAGTGCAGTTCGAGAATCTGCTCGAAGCGAAAGTGAGCTTCAACTCATCGCCTTCGGACGAATATCACAAAGTGCTGTTCACTACCGACCAATTGCGCCTATATAGCAAACTGGGACTTCAAGCCCACAAAAATTGGTACTACACGATGACCGCCGAGTTTAAAACTCAATTTTTCAACGGATACAAGGCCAATAGCGATGAGCTGGTGTCGGCCTTTTTTGCACCAGCCGATGTGAACATCAGTATCGGTATGGACTACAAGTTGAAGAAGAAAAAAATAACCCTTTCGCTGTTTTTGGCACCACTCACCTACAATCTGCGCTACATTGGCAGTCGCGAGGTGAACGAGGTGAAGTTTGGCTTAGACGAAGGCAAGTGCTCCAAAAACTCGTTTGGTTCGCAAATCACCCCAACAATGTCTTGGAAGATAGCTTCGTTTATGACGTGGGATTCGCGTCTCGATTTTACCACCAGCTATTCTTGGACACGCGTGGAGTGGGAGAATACATTTAATTTCACACTCAACCGATTTCTCTCTACCAAGCTCTACGTACACGCTCGCTATGACGACAGTTCGCTGCCCACCACCGGTAGCAGCTACTTCCAGTTGAAAGAGTTGTTGAGTTTTGGCTTGAATTATACTTGGTAAACCATTTTTGCTATAAAATAGCGTGAGGCAGCCCGTTGGGTTGCCTTTTTTGTTTGTCGTGTGCGAAAACGAAAAAGGAAAAAATAACATTTTAATAGGAATAAAAAGGCATAGCTCTGCTTTGTAGTTAATAAATTATGATTAAATTTGCCGCAATTTGTAATGTTTGGTTTGCAAAATGGCTAATTTAATACAGCATCAAGGTATTGTGGAAAGCATTTCGGGTACTCATCTTTCGGTGAGGATTATCCAATCGTCAGCTTGTTCGGGATGTCACGCCAAGGGTTATTGCTCTTCGGCCGACAGCAAAGAGAAAATTATTGATATAATCGATAATTCAAGCTCTTCTTACGTCGTGGGCGAGCGTGTGATGGTGGTGGGCGAAATGTCGATGGGAATGAAAGCCGTGTTTTGGGCATTCGTTCTTCCATTTCTTATTCTGGTATCTTCCTTATTTATATGTATGGCGATTACTGGCGACGAATTGTTTGCCGGTATCTTGTCGCTCTCTTTGCTTGTTCCCTACTACTTTATAATATGGTTGAACAAAACACGTCTGAAACAAAAATTCTCATTTACAATAAAACCAATAAAATAACTAATTTATGAATTTGATTCTGATTGCAGTAATTTCTTTGGGAGTCATTGCGCTCGTGTTGGCGGCAGTACTTTATGCCGCTTCCAAGAAATTTGCCGTGTATGAAGACCCTCGCATCGCTCAGGTTAACGAAGTGTTGCCCCAAGCCAATTGTGGCGGATGTGGTTATCCTGGATGTAATGGTTTTGCGGATGCGTGCGTAAAAGCTGGCTCCCTCGATGGGAAATTCTGCCCAGTAGGCGGACAAGCTACGATGAACGACATTGCTTCTATTTTAGGGCTGGCGGCTGGGGAGGCAGAGCCAACCGTTGCAGTAGTACGATGTAATGGTAGCTGCGCCAATCGCCCCCGCACCAACGTGTACGATGGAGCCAAGAGTTGCGCCATTGCAGCTTCGCTCTATGGTGGCGAAACCGGATGTAGTTACGGCTGTTTGGGCTGTGGCGACTGTGTCACTGTGTGCCAGTTCGATGCGATTCGTATGAATCCCGAAACAGGGCTTCCCGAAGTAGATGAAGACAAATGTACGGCTTGTGGTGCTTGCGTCAAAGCTTGTCCAAAATCGATTATCGAAATTCGTCCAAAAGGAAAGAAGTCGCGCCGTGTTTATGTGTCGTGTGTCAACAAAGACAAAGGTGCTGTGGCACGCAAGGCTTGTAAGGTGAGCTGCATCGGCTGCTCGAAATGTGTGAAGGCTTGTCCGTTTGAAGCTATCAGCGTGACAAACAACTTGGCCTACATCGACCCCGTGAAGTGTAAGTCGTGTCGTAAGTGTGTAGAGGTGTGCCCACAAGGTACTATCACCGAACTAAACTTCCCTCCTCGCAAACCTAAAACAGAAGATGCACCCGCTGCAAAACCTGCTGTGGCAAAAGCCGCACCAGCTCAAGCTCCAAGTGCAGAAGCTCCCAAAGCAACCGAATAATAAACAGATAAAAAATACATATATTGTATGTTGAAGACATTTAGAATTGGTGGTGTACATCCACACGAAAATAAACTGTCGGCACATCAGCCCATTATCACGGCAGAGGTTCCTGCGAAAGCGGTAATCTTGATGGGGCAGCACATCGGTGCGCCCGCAAAGCCTATTGTTGCCAAAGGCGACGTGGTGAAGGTGGGAACGAAGATTGCCGAGCCAGCCGGATTTGTTTCGGCAGCCATTCACTCTTCAGTAAGCGGCAAGGTGTCTAAGATTGATACAATCATTGATGCAAGCGGCTATGCCAAACAAGCCATCTTTATCGACGTGGAAGGCGACGAGTGGGAAGAAACCATCGACCGCAGCACAACTCTGAAACGCGAATGCAACTTGACATCCGAAGAGATTGTGAAGAAGATTGCCGAAGCAGGTATCGTGGGGCTTGGTGGTGCTTGTTTTCCTACTCAGGTGAAACTTTGTCCTCCTCCCGCATTCAAGGCAGAATGCCTTATCATCAATGCCGTAGAGTGTGAGCCTTATTTGACCGCCGACCATCAGTTGATGCTTGAACAAGCTGATGCGATTATGGTAGGTGTTTCTATCTTGATGAAGGCTATCAAGGTGAACAAAGGTTTTATCGGTATCGAAAACAACAAACCCGATGCCATTGAGATAATGAAAAAAGCTGCTTCGACCTACGCTGGTGTTGAGATTGTGCCTTTGAAAGTGCAATATCCACAAGGAGGCGAGAAGCAGTTGATTGATGCGGTAATCCGTCGTCAGGTGCCAAGTGGTGGTTTGCCCATCGCTACGGGTGCAGTAGTGCAAAACGTAGGTACTGCCTATGCGGTGTATGAAGCTGTGCAAAAAAACAAGCCTCTGTTTGAGCGTGTGATTACCGTAACGGGTAAGTCGGTAGCCAAACCATCCAATTTCTTAGCACGCATAGGCACACCGATGACTCAGCTTATCGACGCTTGTGGCGGACTTCCTGCAGATACAGGCAAAGTAATTGGTGGAGGCCCTATGATGGGTAAGGCATTGATAAATACCGAAGTGCCTACTGCCAAAGGTAGCTCGGGTATCTTAATTATGAATCAGAAAGAAGCGAAACGTGGCGAAATACAAAACTGTATCCGCTGTGCCAAGTGTGTAAGTGTTTGCCCTATGGGATTGGAACCTTACTTGCTTTCTGCGCTTGCCGAAAATACTGAGTTTGAAAGAATGGAGACTGAAAAAATTATGGACTGCATAGAGTGTGGCTCTTGCTCATTCACCTGTCCGGCCAACCGTCCGCTGCTCGATTACCTTCGTTTGGGTAAAGGCAAAGTAGGTGGCATGATTCGCGCACGTCAAGCTAAATAATATTGAAGTATGGAAAATAAATTTATAGTATCACTATCACCTCACGTTCATAGCGGCGACAGCGTACGTAAAAATATGTATGGCGTGCTTATTGCACTGGTTCCCGCTTTCATTATGTCGCTCGTGTTCTTCGGACTGGGTGCGTTGGTAGTAACAGCTACATCGGTAGCGGCCTGCGTATTCTTTGAGTGGGCCATCGTGAAATTCTTGATGAAGAAAGACACTTGCACGGTGTGCGACGGTTCGGCTATCATCACAGGTGTGTTGTTGGCTTTCAACTTGCCTTCCAATCTGCCTATCTGGATTATCATCATCGGAGCCTTGTTTGCTATCGGTGTGGGTAAAATGTCATTTGGTGGCTTGGGCAACAATCCGTTCAACCCCGCTTTGTTGGGTCGTGTGTTCTTGTTGCTTTCGTTCCCCGTGCAAATGACAACTTGGCCCGAAGTAGGCCAGCTGATGACTTATATGGACGCAACTACCGCTGCCACTCCTTTGGCTTTGATGAGTAGTGCTATCCACGGCGACACCTCGGCTTTGCAACAATTGCCCGACGTGTGGCAACTGTTTGTGGGCAACAATGGTGGCTGTATTGGCGAAGTAAGTGTTATCGCATTGCTTATCGGGCTGGTGTATATGCTTTGCCGCAAGATTATCACTTGGCACATTCCAGTATCAATAATGGTCACTGTATTTGTGTTTGGCTACATTATGCACTTTGCCGACCCTACAAAATATGCAAACGGATTTGTGCAATTGTTTACAGGTGGTTTGATGTTGGGTGCTATCTTTATGGCAACCGATTATGCCACATCACCTATGAGCCACAAAGGTATGTTGATTTATGGTGTTAGCATTGGTGTGCTCACTGTTATCATTCGTTTGTTTGGTGCTTATCCAGAAGGTATGTCGTTTGCTATTCTTATAATGAACGCATTTACTCCGCTTATCAATAACTATTGCAAACCAAAACGCTTTGGGGAGGTGGCGAAAAAGAAATGAAAAAGTTAGAATCATCACTCAAAAATATGTTGTTAGTGCTTACAGGCATAACAGCAATTTCGGTAGCTCTGCTTGCTTTTGTCAATGAATTGACAAAAGGCCCTATTGCAGAAGCGAATATGAAAACTTTAAATGCTGCTTTGATGCAAGTTCTCCCCGAATTTGATAACAATCCAGTAGAAGAATCGGATACAATCTTTGCCGATAAGAATGGCAAGAAGGTAGTAGACTTCATCATCTACCCTGCAAAGGCTAATGGTGAATGGATTGGTTCGGCAGTCGAAGCTACATCACTTGGCTTCGGTGGCGAGATGAAAGTATTGGTAGGTTTCGACGCTCAAGGTAATATCTACAACTACTCATTGCTATCGCACGCCGAAACTCCCGGTCTTGGATCCAAAGCCGACATTTGGTTTAAAGAAGGCGAAAAGGGTAACATCATCGGTATGAACCCCGGAAATACAGTGTTGCTGGTAAACAAAGATGGTGGCCAGATTGATGCGATTACGGCTTCTACTATCACTACTCGTGCATTCTTGAACGCTGTGAACGATGCTTACAAAGCATTTGCCAACGAAGAATGCGATGCAAATTCGGGTGCTACTCAGAAAGTTGTTGAACCTGCTGATGAAGCCATCAGTGAATAATAAGAAAGGAGTATTAGTATGAATAACTTAAAAGTATTGACAAACGGGATTATTAAAGAGAATCCTATCTTCGTACTCCTATTGGGTATGTGTCCTACGTTGGGAACTACTTCATCGGCTATGAATGGTCTTGGTATGGGACTTGCTACTATGTTCGTGTTGATTTGCTCGAATGTAGTAATCTCATCTATCAAAAGATTTATTCCCGATATGGTGCGTATCCCTTCATTTATTGTGGTTATTGCTTCGTTTGTAACCTTGCTTCAGATGTTGATGCAAGCCTATATGCCGGGTCTTTATGCCACATTGGGTCTTTTCATTCCATTGATTGTAGTAAACTGTGTGGTGCTGGGTCGTGCCGAAGCTTTTGCTGCCAAGAACAATCCTTTCTCGTCTTTATTGGATGGAGTAGGTATGGGGCTTGGTTTTACTTTTGCGCTTACACTACTTGGTGCAGTACGCGAATTTCTTGGAACAGGCAAGATTTTCGATTTGGGCATTGTGCCCGAAGAATATGGTATGTTGGTGTTCGTTTTGGCTCCAGGTGCATTTATCGCTCTTGGCTATCTCATTGCAGTGCTCAACCTATTCAAGAAAGCATAACCCCTAAACAGAAAGAATTATGGAATATATATTGATATTTATTTCGGCTATAT
>CAMTPA010000029.1 GCA_947074275.1 uncultured Bacteroides sp. | reverse complement strand
AACACTCTTTCCCTACACGACGCTCTTCCGATCTGGTATGCGCACCATATCTACCAGCTGGCGTATTTCGTCAACAGAGTTGTTCCTTTGGTAACTGTTCACATTTATCACGATAAGTATGAACATATATCGCGATAAATGTGAACAGTTATAATGCTAAGTATAAATACTTATCAAGATAGAATTAAACAAGATATATGTTACATCGATTATTTTCAACGTTTGTATAAAAAAGAGTTTCTTTTTCATACTTTTCTTGAAGATAATCGACACATTTTTTAGTGATATAGGAAAAGATAGTAACTTTGTGTCAATTATAAAGCAGAAAAAAGCAATACAATGACACTTAGAATCTTATTGATTTCGTTGATTACAATTATCAACTTCACGACAGCACAAAGCAAATCTTTAAATCCTGGCAAAAACAATGGTCACGAAGCCGATATTTATTCGGTTTTGCCATTCAAAAGATGCGAACCTATTAGCGGACTGATCTTGACCATTCATAACAACATCGATCATCCCATAGGTTATTTCCCGGGCTTACGCGACAAACCACATCAAGATTTCACGTGGCACCGTTACGGGCATCGTGTGTTTTTTCATTGGGGTTTCAATGCCAATCCGCGTAGCTGCGATATTCTTCAGCAATTGGTAGCAGAGCGAAATTGGTCGAAGCAAGTGCAAGATTCTTTTTGGGACAAAGTGATAAAAGAACAAGCACGCCGCAACCGAGAATCGATGGTAGCCACAGGTACTGTGTTGGGTTTTGAAATCGCTGGTACACAGCGTGCTTACGCCAACGCATTTGCCTCTATCATTACCGACATTCACCTTTTAGGCGACTATTCTACCACCAATATTGCCACATTACAAAGTTTAGACTTAATCATAGCCGACATACAAAAAGCTCTATTCGAAAGCTTGAAGGGCGGCGACGAAGCTAAAAAAATAAACAAGATGATGGATGACACCAAAAAGATAGGCGATGTGCGCGAAAGAGCGAATGCCGTATTGATAATACTCCAGCAACAGCTCCCTACTTTTTTCTTGAAAGCTCAAAATGGCTTCTTTGCACGCCACTTCAAGAAGAAGGGGCTTCCACTAAAAAACGCTTAAAATATCATCCATACACAAAAAGAGGATGAAGCAGTTGATCAGAAAATATGGAGTAAGCAAAAACACGCTACTTGTTACAGCAGGCATTGTGTGGTTTGTAGCGGGCATCAACATACTCAAAATAGGTGTTACGACTTGGCGCAACGAAACAGAGGTGAACACCCTAAACATTTGCCTCTCTTTACTTGTATTTATATTATTCTTTTGTTTCATCTTTCGGAAACAGTTCCGGAGGCATACAAAACGAATTGGTGACAAGGGACAAAACAAGAGTTGTCCTTTTTCATTTTTCGATTTCAGAGGATGGGTTGTGATGTTATTTATGATTGGGTTGGGGTTTACTGTCCGACGGTTCAACCTATTCCCTCCTGATTTCATCTCTATTTTTTATACTGGATTATCATCGGCCTTGATGCTTACGGGGCTATCGTTCATCCGTCATAGTTGGCTTAATAAAAAGAATAAAACAATATGAAGAATATACCTTCGCCACTTGTCTCGCTAATACCTGTTGCCGCACTGGTCATTCTATTATTTGCCACCATCCGCACCTTTGGTAGCGATGCGCTAAGTGGAAGCAGCCAAGTATCACTACTCACCGCCACCGCCATTTGTATTTTCATTGGGATGGTGTTCTACAAGGTGAGCTGGACAGATATTGAACTTGCCATTATAAACAACATTTCGGGAGTATCACCTGCCATCATCATCCTGCTCATTATTGGGGCATTGAGTGGTGCTTGGATGATAAGCGGCATTGTGCCCACACTAATTTATTATGGCATCAAAGTGATTCACCCAAGTTTTTTCTTGGCATCTACTTGCATTATATGCGCTTTGGTATCGGTGATGACTGGTAGTTCGTGGACTACCATCGCCACCATTGGTATTGCTCTATTGGGCGTAGGCAGAGCACAAGGGTTCAGCGACGGCTGGATAGCAGGAGCCATCATATCGGGAGCCTACTTTGGTGATAAAATGTCGCCATTGTCCGACACTACGGTGCTTGCAGCCTCTGTCACCGACACTCCTCTGTTCAGGCACATCCGCTATATGCTTATCACCACCGTTCCCTCTATGGTCATCACCCTGATTATATTTACAGTGGTAGGCCTGATGAATAGCGGAAGCAACACGTCCGAAATCAGTGAGTTCACCACATCTCTTGCCAACAAGTTTCACATTACGCCGTGGCTCCTCATCGTGCCCGTAGTCACAGGTGTTTTGATTGCAAAACGTGTTCCCTCCATCATTACACTGTTCTTATCGACCTTGCTTGCAGGTGTTTTTTCCATTATTTTTCAACCCGACTTGTTACGCGAAATAGCTGCAACTAATAGCGACACAGAAAGTGCAAACACGCTATTCAAAGGTGCAATGATGACTCTGTATGGCAGCACCAGCCTGCAAACCCCCGACCCTACACTAACCGAGCTAATAGCCACACGTGGTATGTCGGGGATGCTCTATACCATTTGGCTCATTCTTTGCGCAATGTGCTTTGGTGGAGCGATGACGGCAAGCGGAATGATAGGTAGCATCACTTCTGTTTTTTTGCATTTTATGAAAAAGCGAGTTAGTTTGGTAGCATCGACTGTTGCTGCCGGCATCTCACTAAACCTCACTACTGCCGACCAGTATATCAGCATCATTCTCACAGGCAATATGTTTGAGAACATATACAGAAAAAAAGGGTATGAAGGTAAGCTACTTAGCCGCACCATCGAAGACTCTGTTACCGTCACCTCAGTGCTTATCCCGTGGAACACTTGTGGTATGACGCAAGCCACAATTCTGAACGTTTCTACACTGACCTATCTACCTTATTGCTTCTTCAACCTTATCAGTCCGCTAATGAGCATTTTAATTGCTGCCATCGGATATAAAATTATTAAGAAACCAGTGAACAATATCTCATAGCAGTTGTTTTTGCAATAAACGAACAACGATTATTAAACCTAAACAAAAAATTAAAGTCATGAAGAAGTTTATCGCATTAGTAGCATTAGTGTTAGTTAGCGCATCTACAATGATGTACGCACAAGAATCATCACGTGAACAACGTAAGGCACAAAGAGAAGCTGAAAGAGCGCAAGCAAAAGCTCAGGCACAAGCTGAAGATATGGCAGCATATCAAGAAGCTATCCAAGCGTTGAAAGCTCAAGAATTTGTACTTGAAGCAAACCAAGTTATTTTCCGCAACGGTCAAAATTGCTTTGTTACATCAAATACAAACTTTGTGTTGGTGAATGGACAAAAAGGTACTGTTCAGATTGCGTTCAATACTCCTTATCCTGGCCCTAACGGAATTGGTGGTATTACAGTAGACGGAACTGTATCGGATATGCAAATGAATATGGATAAAAGAGGTAATGTGAACTGCTCATTCAGTATCCAAGGTATTGGAATTTCGGCTCAAATCTTTATCAACCTGACCGAAGGAAATAACAATGCAACCGTTACCGTTAATCCAAATTTCAACTCCAACACTTTGACATTGAGCGGTTCTTTAGTTCCACTTAGTCAGTCAGACGTATTCAAAGGTCGTTCTTGGTAACACATTTTTATAATTTATTTTTAGCGTTGATTGGCGCGGAGCAATTGGGCTTCGCGCCTTTTTTCTTTTCCAAAAACAAGGCGTTCATTTCATTTTTTCTACCTTTGCAATTATTGTATAATCAATTCAGAAATTCAATGAATACCATTATCATAGCAGACAATCAGGATATTACTCAAGCTGGCATCCTATTTCTTATAGCACAGCAAAAGGAGCAGATATTGTTGTTGGACGCAAAAAACAAATCGGAGTTGATAGACCAATTGCGTCTTCACACCGAAGCAATGGTGATATTGGATTATACACTATTCGATTTTGCAAGTGCAGACGAGTTGATAGTGCTTAGTCAACGCTTCAAACAATCGAGTTGGCTATTGTTCTCGGATGAATTGAGCACACCCTTCTTAAAGCAAATATTATTTGCGAGCACCTCTTTTGGAGTGGTAATGAAAGATAGCTCGAAAGAAGAAATATTGGCTGCCATACAGCACATCATCAAAAAAGAGCGGTTTATTTGCAGCCACATCAGCAACTTGCTCTTATCAGAATCGTTGCAACAAGCCACCACGCTTAACAAGGACGACGACCACTTACTGACGAACACCGAAAAGATTATTTTGAAATCAATTGCTTTGGGAAAGACCACCAAAGAAATTGCCGCAGAAAAGAATCTTAGCTTTCATACCATCAATAGCCACCGCAAAAATATTTTTCGCAAATTGGGAGTAAACAATGCGCACGAAGCCACCAAATATGCAATGCGTGCAGGTATCATCGATTTAGCCGAATATTATATCTAACTAAAATCACAATGATTTGGCACGTCATTATATCCCATTTATTGGCAAAGCCTTTCCCTGTTGGTAGATAGGCCTTGCCAGCACGGTGGGTAGGCCTTGCCAGGTCGGTAGATAGGCCTTGCCAGCAGACCCCATATAGATATATGCCACACAGGGGTCAACGAGCCTCCATTATCTAAACCTCTATTTCGCCACTACCAATACATAAATGCGACTGCGCATCGTAGATTACACCAAACTGACCCGGTGCAATGCCTTGCAGTTTTTGCGAAGACACTAAATGAAACCCTTGTTCAAGCGGAAGCAACGAACCTTTGATAAATTCGGGCGTGTGTCTTATCTTAAAAGTTACATCTATCGGAGCGCGCAAATTATCCCTCCACGGATTATCGGTGATATAATGAAAGTGGGGCATCGAAAACTCATATCCATATTGCGTTTCTACACCATATCCACGCGAAACGTACACAATATTGTTCTCAACATCTTTGCGCACCACAAACCACGGTCCACCACTCAACCCCAAACCTTTGCGCTGTCCGATGGTGTGAAACCAATATCCTTGATGTGTACCTAAAATCGCTCCACTTTCCAACTCTACAATCCGCCCTTGCTTTTCGCCTAAAAACCGCCTCACGAAGTCATTGTAGTTTATTTTTCCCAAAAAACAAATGCCCTGACTATCACGTCGTTTTGCAGTAGGTAGCGACACCTTTTCGGCAAGTTTTCGCACTTCCGATTTCAGCAAATGTCCAATAGGAAACATCAACTTAGCAACTTGCAAACTATCAATCTGAGCCAAAAAATCCGTTTGGTCTTTCACAGGGTCTTTTGCAGTAGCCAGCCACGTTTTGCCATCTCTATTCACAGTGGTGGCATAATGTCCCGTTGCTGTAAAATCAAAATCTTTACCCACCCGTTGTTCAAAACAACCAAACTTTATCAACTTGTTGCACATCACGTCGGGATTTGGTGTCTGACCTGCACGAATCTTATCAATGGCATAGGCCGCCACATTGTCCCAATACTCCCGATGCAAATCTACAATCTCAAAAGACAAACCATACTTACGGGCTATCACTTTACAGAGCTCAATATCCTCTTCGGCCGAACAATCCATATATTCAGCCCCATCCATTCCTATTTTAATATAAAAAAGCGACGGTTTATAGCCCTGTTCACACAATTGATGTACTACCAAAGAGCTATCTACCCCACCCGATATTAATGCTGCAATCTTTTCCATTTTGCAAAAATACAATGAGGCAAACACCAACACAATCGCACAATAGAGGGATTTTTATACCACAATTATGGTAGAAAAAAGAAGTATTTCATAAATTTGCAACTTAAACAACTTGATGCAATGAAACTGAAGAGATTATTCTTACTTCCGATAACGATATTATTGATAACCATTCACTTTGTCTCCTGTGGAGTAGATCGCTGGCCCGAATACGCTTCGCAAACAGCGCGCGATGAGTGGATAGACAGCATTATGCGCGAAAACTATTTGTGGTATTACGAAATACCACAAAGCAAATATCTAAATTACTTTAGCGCACCATCCACTTTTCTACAATCATTGCTATACAAAGCCGAAGACAATCTTTACTCACAAGTAGATACTCTTTATCTTGAACCATTGCCAAGCTACGGTTTTAATTACGAACTGCAAAAAAGCGTGGAAAACGATACGGCTTATTATGCTTTGGTGAGCTACGTGGAGGCAAGCTCACCTGCGTCAGAAGCAGGACTGGAACGCGGTGATTGGATTATGGAAGTTAATGGTTCGGTCATCACCAGAAGCAATGCAAGCACACTCTTAGATTCGAGTGAGCCTCTGGATCTTATGATTGGAAAATACGAAGTGGTGTTGGCTACCGATGAAGAGTCGAAAGATTCGTGGAAGATAGTACAAACAGGCATCGCAGAAATGAGTTCAATACGTCCTGTTGTCAACAACCCCATTCATTACTATTCAACCATTATCACTACTACGGGAGTAAGGTTGGGATATTTAGTATATGGAGAGTTTACCAATGGAACACTGACCGACCCCGATATATACAAGAGGCAATTGTTTGAAGTTTCTAACTATTTCGCCAAACAAAACATCACTCACTTTGCTCTTGATTTGCGCTACAACACTGGTGGCTCGTTCGATTGCAGCCAATTGATGGCAACCCTGTTAGCTCCTTCGAGTGCGCTGGGAAGCGTGTATGCCACAACAACCTACAACAATAAAAACACTGATAAAGACGGTAATCTCATCTATGCCCCAGAACTTATAGCAGGAGGAACAAACCTGAATATAAGACAGGGGTTTGTAATCACAAGTAATCAAACTTCCGCTTCCATAGCAGGTACGTTTCTAAATTGCTTGTCACCACTTAAATGCTGGGCATTGGTTGGCACAAACCTCACTTGTTGGGGAATGGCTACCGAACGTTTTATGAACCCGAATTTGAGTTGGGCTGTTAGTCCTGTGGTGTGCTATGTAGCAAACAGTGAAGGAGAGACAGGGCAAAACGGACGTTTTACTCCCAATGTATCAATTACCGAAACAAGTGATTTATCTACCTTTCTTCCTTTCGGCGACCCTGATGAAACACTGTTGAACGCAGTTATTAAATTGATAGATGGTGTAAAGTAAGAAAATAGATGTAGTAGCCTATCGATTGTTGCGTATAGGCTGCACCAAAGGATGAGTAAAAAGGAAACGAGCACCGTTGGTATAAGCCGAGTCAATCCAAATAGTACCTCCTAAACGCTTCACTATGAGCTGACAGATAGAAAGTCCTAAACCAAATCCTGTTGATTGCTCATTCAATTTTTCGAACCGACTGAATATCTGTGCTTGATTTTCGATTGGAATACCACACCCTGTATCTGTTACCGAAAACAGAGCCTCTTTCTTATCTATCACTCGCTCCAATCTCAACACAATAAAACCCTCTTTAGTAAACTTAGTAGCATTCACAAGAAGATTGATTAAAAGCTGTTGAAGCCTATCCTTATCTGTTTCGATGATAAGAGTTGACAGCGTTGTTTCAAATTGTATCTCGGCTGAGGTGCGTTTTATGGCAGATATTGTTTTTACAACACCGTCACAGATTTCTACCGCATCATAGTGGCGAATTTGAAATTTCATATTGGCAATGTCCAAACACGATATATCCACAACGTCATTTACCAATTTCAATAAAAGCTCCGAGTTGAGTTGAATTAAATCGTTGCATTGCATACGAGTGGCATTATCCAAATCGGGCATAGCCAATAGTTCCGAAAAACCCGACAACGCATTTAGTGGAGTTCGTATCTCGTGGCTCATATTAGACAAAAAAAGACTTTTATTGCGAATAGAATCTTCTTCCATTTTTTTTGCATCAAGTAACTCCTGTTCCGAATGAGCAATTTGCTTATTCAATCTATTGAAATACAGAATACATACCGCAAGCAAAACAATAAACAAAGCGCAAAAACCAATAGAAGAGCGCAACAGACGATTAGATTGCATCTTATTTTCCAACTCCAACTCATCGATAGAGTAAGTTTTTTGCAAATCTTCTACTTTGTGCAAATTTATATCATAATAAATCTCATTCAGCTGGTCTACAACATCGACATACGTACTACAAGCATTGACATAATCTTCTGCTTGAAGCTGTTTGTCCAATTTGTCTATCAACAAACTATCTACTGATATGGCATAGCTGCTAAGAGTAGCCATATAGAAAAATAATACAGTTATGATATACCTCATTGCAGCATAGTTTTATTGTAAAATATCGTTTTCACTATCTATTGGGTAGAGTATTTCCACCTGCGTTTCAGTCAAACAATAGCTACCGCCAAAATGCTCTACGAAAAGGCGGTTCATTGAGTGATGAATGTATTGTTTACGCAATCTTTCATCAATCGCATAAGGGGAGTTTTTAATGCAAATATGTACGAAACCATCCTCTTCATTTAAAATAAGCTCTGTTTTGGATATTGGTTCGATGCACTGAACAGGAGGTGTGAGCAACGATAAAAGCATTCTCATAAACCACGAAGAATCAGTATCAATCAATAATGAGTTTACCTCCAATTTATAATCAATGGCGCAAGAGCTTTCCATCGACAAACGCATTTTTACATCCTGACACAATTGTACAACGTCGCATTGTTGCACGTTAAATTTCATCATACCTGCCTCCAACCGAGAAAGATCCAAGACATCTGTCACTAAATGTATCAAATAAGTAGAGTCTTTCCTTATCTCAGTAGAACATTCAGCAAGTTCATTAGTAGACAAATTCGTTTGATTAGTCAATATATCAGACAATTGTACGATACGGTTTAAGGGACGCTGAATTTCGGTAGTTATGTTTCTCAGAAAGCTCTCTTTCATTTTATTTGTAGCCTCCACGGTCTTTAAAGCACTGTTCACCTCTTTACGAGATTTATTTAACACTTGCCTAACGTGAATACTACGTATAAAAATCAACACACAAAGTAGCAACACTAAAGCCGCTCCTATTATTAGCAACACATTAAAAAGATGTTCGTTTTCTACTTTATCTAATAGTGCTTTTTGAATCTTATAATTCGATTTGTATACTTTTTCGTGTCGGTGAAGCACATCATTATTTAAGGAATCGAGAGTAGCCACGGTTGAAGCATAAAGCTCGGAAGCCTCTTTATAGTCGCCAAATGATGCCATTATAGATGCCTTTTGTGCAAGTATATCAGCTTCTTTCAACGGTTGTACACCGTTAAAGTGAGCAATTACCATATCGAGTGCTTCATAACATTTTGCTTTATTACCCAACAATTTATAATAACCCGCAACACAATTATAATAATTTATCTTTAAAGAAAACAGCATATCACTCAATTCATATTGCGCTGCTTTTTCTAGATGAATACGTGATTTTTGAACATTTTTTGTCTCCAAATAAATTTGGCTGTACTTCAACTCTTTGTCCAATAAATGATCTTTATAATTTTTCCTTTTATTGGAGTCACCACCTATAAAAAGCTCCAAATTTTTACTATGCTCATTCAATGCCTCAATAGCCTCTTCATACTTTTTCCATTGAGTATATAATATGGACAAATCACGATAAGCATACATTTTGTCACGATAAGATAGATCAGGAATACTCAGCAACTGTTCATACACATCAACCGATTTATTATATTGGCTAATTGCACCATAGGCATAAGCTTTAATAGATAAAGCTTCAACTTTTCCTATTCGTGAAGATAGTAATTCAGCCTCTTTTTCCATTTTTTCTGCTTCCAAAAGAGCAGATTCAGTATCACCTTGCGCCAACTGAAAATCTAAATATCCACTATACACTTTAAAATAAGGTCCATAGATATTTATTCTTCCCCCACATTCTTTCAGTTCATCTCTGATTCGTTTTATACCATCACTGTTACTCTGATAACGATAATAAAGTGAATAATCATAAAGAACAAATAATTCAGCAGAATCATTTTTAGCATTGCGTGTTTCCATCAATACAGTGTCCAACAATGCTTGCATCCATTGAGAGGTCCTATTATTTAAAAAAGTATTATGCACAAAGTTTTTTCGCGATTCCAAATCGGGTAGTTCGTAGTATTTTTGAAATAAACTATCGGGCACAGTTAAATTATCCCTTTCGGCAGACACTGCAGATAAGGGTAAAGCAATAAAAAACAACGAAAGAAAAATCAGCCAAAAAGAATTCCTCATTTCTTAGAATATTTGAGCAGCCTCTTCATTGTGTTGAAAAGCTAAGTTATTAATTGCCTTTAAAGTATTTATCAAAAAATAAAATCTGATAATCAATCGAGTTATTCCAATAGTTAGCATCGTGCCCACCAGGACGTGTGATAAAGTCGTGATCTATATTTCGAGCCAGCAAACGTTTGTGCAATTCTTTATTTACTTCCAAAAAGAAATCATCTTCGCCACAATCTATAATCAATGCCAAATCGCCAGCGTTGATTTTATCCAATTGATTGATTACAGTGTGTTCATTCCAGGAAGCTTTGTTTGCTGCCATTTCACCCAATTGTTTTGACATTTCCCAATTTTGCGGAAAAGGACGTATATCGACACCACCACTTGTGCTACCTGCGGCACCAAACACATCTTTATGCCGAATGGCATTGAACAGCGCACCGTGTCCACCCATACTCAGCCCTGTTATAGCACGCGCTTTTCTATCTGAAATTGTGGGGTAGTTGTTATCAATAAAATGAATCAATTCGGAAGAGATAAATGTCTCATACCGGTAATTGGGATTTTTAGGACTATCCCAATACCAACTATTTTTACCATCAGGACACACAAACACAATACCTTTATCGTCGGCCATTTGAGCCAACTCAGGCTTTAAAGCATACCAACCTTTTGCATTTCCACTATATCCGTGAAGCAAATATATCACAGGATATGATTTTGTTTCAGACATCTGATTTGGGGAAATTACCAACACTTCAACCTCTTTGTTCATAGAGGGGCTATGAACTTGAATTGTATCTATTTTTGCAGCGAAAACGGGAAGTGTCATTCCCAACAACAATACAAGTATCAAGTATTTACTTTTACTCATCATTCTTATTTTTTAGATTTAGTAGCTCTACTGATTCAATCGTGTGATTATGTTTAGATATGCAAGGAAACTGCAAGTTCAATTCATTCTGAATGTGTAAATCGACTATTAATAATTATCATTTCAGATGTTAACACTCTACGTGTCAACCATAAACAGTTGTCACAGCAGGCATTCGCAGCACATAAACACCTTATAAAAAGAGAGTTATCACATCTCTTTATATTACAACGAACAAATTACTAAACAAAAATAGCGAAAAGAGACTAAGCTGAAAAACATTTATTTAATTATTTTTGTACTTTAAACCAAAAAGCAACAAATTGCGTTTATTTTTTATGAGAAAAAAATCTCTTATAACCACCTTGTTCATCTTGTTTGCGAGTATAACAATAGCGCAACCCACTCATTTAATAAAGGGAAAAATAATGAGTAGACAAGGGCGTACGCCTATTGAATATGCAAACATATTATTAATTGGCGAAGAAAAAGGAGCTGTTAGCGACTCCATAGGAAACTTCACAATAAATAGTATAAAGCCTGGCATTTATCGACTGCAAGCCTCGGCTATTGGCTACAAAACGGTACAAACACCCGATTACATTGTCTCTACCAAAGACATAACTATTTTGATTGAAATGGAAGAAAGTAGTGCGGAACTAAGCGAAGTAACCGTCGTTGCAACTCCATTCAGGCGTAGCACAGAAACACCCATTGGGTTGCGAATCATCGGACTACAGGAAATTGAGAAAAGCCCGGGTGCCAATCGGGACATATCGCGCATTGTGCAATCATATCCAGGAGTTGCATTTTCGCCTGCTGGCTACCGCAATGATTTGATAGTGAGAGGAGGCGGTCCCTCGGAAAACCGTTTTTATATTGACGAAGTAGAAATACCAAACATCAATCATTTTAGCACACAAGGAGCATCAGGGGGGCCAGTAGGCATTATCAACGCAGATTTAATTAGAGAAGTGAGTCTTTTTACAGGAGCATTTCCTGCCAATAGAGGTAATGCGCTTAGTTCGGTACTCGATTTTAAACTTCGAGATGGAAGTATGGAGCACAATTCCGTAAAAGCAACATTGGGAGCCTCGGAAATATCACTCACCTCCAACGGGCATTTAAGCAAAAAAACATCTTATTCCGTGTCCATCCGTCAGTCTTATTTACAGTTCTTGTTCGACCTGCTTGGACTGCCTTTTCTACCTACCTTTACCGATGCACAGTTTAAGATAAGAACCCGATTGAACCCTAAAAACGAGCTTCTATTTTTAGGCTTAGGAGGGGTAGACAATATGAAGCTCAACACTCGACTGACAGGTGAGAAGGCTGAATATATACTTAGCTACCTTCCCAAAATACAACAAGAGACCTTTACGCTGGGAGCCGTGTACAAACATTACGCAGGCGCACATACACAAACCATAGTCATAAGCCACAACTACTTAAACAACAGAAATACAAAATATTTAGGAAATGACGAATCTACCCAAGATAATCTAACTTTACGTTTGCGCTCTATCGAACAAGAAACAAAGCTAAGATTTGAAAACACATCTATGCTGGGATCGTGGAAAGTAAATGCAGGTGTAAATATTGATTTTTGCAAATATACCAACAACAGTTTCCAACGACTCTACAACTCACAATACAATGAGTTTAGATACAACACCACGCTGAACACAATAAGATGGGGATTTTTTGGCAACGTAAGCTACCTATCGGCCGATGAGCGTTTGGCCGCATCGGCAGGATTAAGAGCAGACGCTACCAACTTTTCGAACAGCACAAACAACCTGTTGAAGCAATTATCACCTCGCATATCATTATCATACGGTGTAACATCTAATATTTATGTGAGCGGCAATTTTGGACTGTATCATCAACTCCCACAATACACCGCATTGGGCTTTAAAAACAGTCAAGGAGAATTGTTGAACAAATCACTAAAGTATAACAATGTAATGCAAAGCAGCTTGGGCATCAATTGGAAAATCAGCAGAAACATCGAACTTTCGGCTGAAGGTTTTTATAAAAAATACAACAATATGCCCTACTCCATAGCAGACGGAATACCACTTGCGTGCAAAGGAGACGATTATGGAGTCATAGGAAATGAGCTTCTGATTTCGACTGCACAAGGTAGGGCGTACGGGATAGAAGTATTGGCGAGATGGATTATTGCACAAAAGCTAAATGTAGCTTCATCTCTCACAATATTCAGAAGTGAATACCGAAACAACAAGCAAAGTAGTTTTATAGCTTCTGCTTGGGATAATCGATTTATATTCAATCTAAGCGGCACCTACAATTTTCCACATCAATGGAGTTTGGGCGCAAAGTTTAGTTGTATTGGAGGAGCACCTTACACTCCTTACGACATTGAGAAATCGTCGTTGGTTGAAGCGTGGAATGCACAAGGAAGACCCTATTATGACTATACGCTTTACAACACGCAGCGACTGCCCAATTTTGGCCAGATAGACATTCGAGTTGACAAGACCTTTTATATCAAAAGATTTATGCTTGGATTTTATATCGACTTGCAGAATATCACCAAAAGTACATTCAAACAACCTGATATTTTGATGAGTACAGGAGAAATCTTGAATCCAGAAGCAATGCCTTCCAGCCAACGCTACAAAATGAAATACATCGAACAAAAAAGTGGAACAATATTGCCGACGTTGGGCATCACATTTGAGTACTAACAAATATAAAATCAGTTAATTGAACAAAATAGACAAAACATTGTTAACTATAATAATGATACACAATAGAATATCAACATTCTGTCATATATCTATTGAAAATTTATTATTAAGCACACTTCTACAAAAAAAGCTGCCGTTGTTTTTCTTTAAAACAAATGGCAGCTTTTATTTGCTATATGATATTTATTATTTCAGCTTACTTTCTGATCCAGCTGTTCAAAACAAGAGTTTTTGCTAATAAATTCAGGAACTAAATCTTTCATTGAAGCCACAATTGCCATAGCATCGTAATTAAAGCTTTCTTTTATTAGTTTCTGAATCCTTTCATTCACCTCTTCATAGTCGTATTCGCGAACGGTAGCAATCATAATCTTCTCGTGGTGTGTGGGCTTAGTCAGCTCTTTCACATTAAGTAGTTCTTCATACAGCTTCTCACCGTGACGCAGTCCTGTAAACTCTATTTTTACTTCGGTGCGACCAGATAAGCTAATCATACGTTTAGCTAAATCTACAATCTTAACCGGTTTACCCATATCAAAGATATAAATCTCACCTCCATTTCCCATACTACCAGCTTCAAGCACCAAACGGCAAGCTTCGGGTATAGTCATAAAATAGCGAATAATTTCGGGATGAGTAACCGTCACCGGACCACCACGTTGTATTTGTTCGCGAAAACGAGGAATAACTGAGCCATTAGAACCCAATACATTGCCAAAACGAGTGGTGATAAACTGCACTGTCGAGCTTTTGTCTAACTGTATCTTCTTAGCAAGCGATTGAACGTAGATTTCACAAATACGCTTCGAGCAACCCATCACGTTTGTTGGATTCACAGCCTTATCGGTAGATACCATTACAAACTTCTCTGCGTTGTATTTTACAGCCAAATCGGCCAATATTCGTGTTCCAGCCACATTTACCTGAATCGACTCCGACACATTATCTTCCATCATTGGCACGTGCTTATAGGCAGCGGCATGAAATATATATTGAGGCTTGTATTCACGAAATATTGCCTCCATACGAGTTTGATTAGAAATATCTGCCACAATAGTAACAGCGTCTACATCGCGCCATTTGTCTTGCAATTCCAATCGCACATCGTGCAAAGGTGTTTCAGCTTGATCGACCAATATCAACTTATAGGGATTGAAAGCGGTCACTTGACGCATTATTTCACTACCAATAGACCCAGCAGCACCTGTAATCAACACACGCTTACCTTCCAAATGAGAAGCTATTTTACGAATATCTACCTGTATAGGAGCACGTTGCAAAAGATCTTCAATTTGAATTTCTTTAATTTGTGTACGATTCAATGAACTGCTACCCCATTCGCTCAACGGAGGAGCAGTAAGCAAGCGCATATTGTGTTCGAGCAACTTATCCGCCATATCCTCTTTCTTCAACTCGTCCATCTTGGCGGGCGAAACAATCAGTGTATGAACATCTTTATCTTCGAGCAGTTCGAACAAGTTATCATCGTTGGGATATACTTTTACTCCCATAATGATTTTATCAATCAGTTCAGGTTCATCAGCAATAAACCCTCTTAGGCGATAATGATTTCGCATAGTAGCACGTAGGGACTTTGCGATATTCACACCCGCATCTTTTGCACCATATATAAATACATCCGTAGTGTGACGGTGATCAAAATTCAAAAGCTCAAAAAACAGCTTCACAAGAATACGCGAACAAGTCATCAAAGCAAAGTTGATGATAAATGCCATAAAAATCACTCGCACAGGAGCTATTTTTATAGGTGTAAATGTCTCCAACAACACATTTACCAATACCAGTATTCCATAAGACACCGATAACGAGAGAAAAATGCGCATAATATCGACAAAAGACGAAAAACGAAGTACGTTGGAGTAAGTGCGAAATACTCTAAAAAAGATAAGATTGACAATTATCGTACAGATAACCATCTGATTGATTTCGGGGAAAGCTATAAAAATGCTTCTAAAATCGTATGCCAAAGCATAAGAAAGCAAGCAAGAAAAAGCAATAATACAAACATCAATCAACAAAATAATCCAAATGGGTAGTACCTTGACAGAAAGATAGCGATGAAGTAGTTTTTGATTCATTATTTTATATATTTCTAAAACAATGCAAAGATATATGATTTCAATTTAAGTATAGTAAGAAATCTATAAAAAAAAGAGTTCAAAAAAAGAATATTCATTCATATTGTATTTTAATCTTAATACAAATTCACTCGAATTGACACATAAAGCCGAATCACTCCACAAGCCCTGCAAGGAGGCTTTAAAGATGGTATTGCTGGATAGGCCTACCTACGATGGTAGATAGCCCTACCCAATATGGTAGATAGGCCTATCCTGTATGCGGAGTGGCTATATCTAAGATTACACTCTAAAGCAGATTGCTTGCAAGTTCACTCAATTGGCTTCGCTCGCCTTTTATCAAATTGATATGAGCAAAAATATTTTGGCACTTCATTCTATCTATCATATACACCAGACCATTCGACTCACTATCCAAGTAAGGTTGATCTATCTGTTGTATATCACCTGTAAACACCATTTTAGTACCTTCTCCAGCTCTTGTTATGATTGTTTTCACCTCGTTTGGAGTAAGGTTTTGAGCCTCATCAATGATACAATAAGTTTCGCTAAGGCTTCGACCGCGAATGTAGGCAAGAGCTTCAATAACCAATTGCTCACTTTTTTGCATATCCTCTATTCGTTTTACTTCAGGAGCATTTGCCGAGAATTGTCTTTTTATTACATTTAGGTTATCGAACAAGGGTTGCATATAAGGAGCAACTTTTTCTTTGGCATCACCTGGCAAAAACCCTAAATCTTTGTTGGACAACGCAACGATGGGTCTTGCTAACAAAATTTGCTTATAAAGATTCAAATCATTTAGAGCTGCCGCCAAAGCAAGAAGGGTTTTACCCGTGCCCGCTTTCCCTGTGAGAGCTACCAATTTAATGTTCGGATCATTCAATATTTCAAAAGCAAAACTTTGCTCGGCATTGCGTGGATCGATGCCATAGTTTTTCACCTTATTGACTTTGCCAACCGAATGTGTGAACGGATTATAGCGAGCCAACACACTACTTCGATCACTTTTCATCACAAAACATTCATTAGGAAGAATCAAGTCTTTAAAATCAAACTCATTTATATCAACCCCATCTCTGTTTGAATAGATACGGTCAATCAAAGAAGGCTCAACTCCCTCGAACACTTCATTCGATTTCTCGAAAATATCAATATTGACTACTTTGTCGTTGATATAATCCTCGCAAGCTATACCGATGGAACGAGCTTTCATACGCAGATTCACATCTTTTGTCACCAATATTGTTTTAACTTTAGGCTGCTCTCGACTTAAATAATCGGCCACAGCCAATATTTGATGATCGGGTTTACGTTCAGGAAAAGAAGCAGAGACTTTAGCAGAAGTCACATCACCCGTCACCACAAACAGCCGTCCTAAACCTGTGCCCAAAGACGCACCCGAACTAAACAGTTTATCATCGGTTATCGTATCAAGCTCGCGCACAAACTCACGTGCATTGTAGTTTATTTGCTCATTGCCTTTTTTAAACTTATCCAACTCTTCGAGCACTACGATGGGCAAATAAATATCATTCTCTTGAAAATTCTTTAAGCAATTATAATCGTGAAGGATAACATTGGTATCAATCACAAAATTTTTCTTTGTTCCCATACGCATCTTAGATTTAATGTTGATATTTGCAATTTCATTGATAGCTCACAGCTACAACGAGAACTGATATACTAAATTAACAAACAAAAAGGATATATATTCAATATTCCTTGTTAAATATGCCAAAATGAATTATCAAGAGACAATAAACTATCTATACGAAAGTGCGCCGATGTTTCAACAAGTAGGAAGCAAAGCTTATAAAGAAGGATTGGAAAATACTCACACCTTGGATAATTATTTTGGTCATCCACACTGCGCATATAAAACTATACACATTGGTGGCACAAATGGCAAGGGATCTTGTTCGCACACCATCGCCGCTATTTTACAGTCGGCTGGCTATCGTGTAGGACTTTACACATCACCACATCTTATCGATTTTAGAGAGCGAATCCGCATCAATGGCAAAATGATTTCGGAAGAGTATGTTATAGAGTTTGTTGAGCAACACAAAAGTTTTTTCGAGTCTCTATCCCCCTCTTTTTTTGAGTTAACTACCGCTATAGCATTTCGATACTTTGCCGACGAAAAAGTGGATATAGCTATTATAGAGGTAGGGTTAGGCGGCAGATTGGATTGTACAAATATCATAAACCCAGTTCTCTCCATCATCACCAACATTAGTTTAGACCACACCCAGTTTTTAGGCAACTCACTTGCACAAATAGCCATCGAAAAAGCTGGAATTATAAAGTCCAATGTGCCTGTAATAATTGGTGAAAATAATATTGAAACCAAACCTATATTTAAGGAAATAGCCAAAAAAAAGGGGGCTTCCATTGTATTTGCAGAAGATAGCTCTCATCTTAAATCGTGTGATTCTAAAAAAAAATCGTGGTTCTTTGAAACAAAAAAGTACGGAGAAATAAAAGGAGAGTTGGCTGGCTTGTGCCAAATTAAAAATGCAAATACAATTCTTCACGCTATTGAAGTATTAAAAGAATGTGGGTTTTCAATTGACACACAGGCTATAAAAACAGGGTTTGAGTCGGTATGCAAATTGACAGGGCTAATGGGACGTTGGCAAAAGCTATCGTCATCTCCCCTTCTAATCTGCGACACGGGACACAACAAAGGTGGCATTGAATACATTGTACAGCAATTGGCCAACTTAAATTATACCACGCTTCATTTTGTTATTGGAATGGTGAACGATAAGGATATAGACAGTGTTCTCGATTTACTACCAAAAGATGCTATCTATTATTTCACAAAAGCATCTATCAGCAGAGCTTTAAACGAAAATGAATTGATGCATAAAGCCTTAAACAAAGGACTCAAAGGCAGTAGCTTTGCTACGGTAACAGAAGCTATGAACGCCGTAAAAAAAGAATGCCTCCCAGAAGATACGATCTTCGTAGGAGGCAGCACTTTTATTGTAGCCGATTTATTATCGGACAGCAATACATTCAATTTCGACTAAAGCATCTTTGGGCAAAGCCTTTACAGCAAACGCAGAACGCGCTGGAAATGCTCCATCAAAATAGGTAGCATAAACACTGTTCATTCCTGCAAAAAGCGACATATCTTGTAAGAAAACAGTGGTTTTTACAACATTGGCCATCGATAAACCAGCTTCTTCCAAGATGTGCTTCATATTTTCGAGCGATTGGCGTGCTTGCGATTCGATGCCATCAGGCATTTCACCTGTCGAAGCATCAATAGGCAATTGTCCCGAAACAAACACCATACCATTAGCTTCTATTGCTTGGCTGTAAGGACCGATTGCACCTGGTGCCTTTTCACTACAAATTACTTTCTTCATTGTCTTTTTTTAATTGGTTTTATAATCATAAACAGTTTGCACTGTTTTTTTAATTTCAGCTCTTTTTTTCAAAATTGATGCAGTATTATTCTATTCTTTGCATTTATAGAATATAAGAATACAGAAATAGAGAATACAGACATAACTTGATAAGAAAAACAACCTAAACTTAACTAAACGAGAGATGAGAGAGAATTAATGTGCATCTCTAAAAATCCCCTGTAAGATTCAGACACTTACAGGGGATTTTCATTTATCTACTACTTACAATGTTTCTGAATCAGCTCGTCAACATTAGTATCCCCCAACTCTTTCGCTTTTTGAAAGTTTGCACAAGCAGCCTCCTTGTTTTTCTGCTGTATTTGGCAAATTCCCAACAACCGGTATGCTTCTGCATAATCAGGGTCTTGCTGCGATATTTTCTTTAATACATCAATAGCTTGTTCCAATCGTCCTACGCGCATATTTACCACTGCTTGCTCTGCTTGATAAGTCAATTCAGCTGGATTCAATTCAATGGCTTTAGCAATATCATCTAAAGCACGCTGATATTGACGCGCTTTGAAAGCCGCTTGTTCACGATAATAATAGAACAAATCATTCACTTGCCCATTTACTATTTCATAATAAGCATCATAATCTACCATTGCTGCACGATATTGCTCATCGTTCATATACATTTGAGCACGTTCTAACAAATAGGGTGCATTTACAACAGTCATTGGCTGTGGAGAAATAGCAATACAGCTATCCAATAAAGCAATAACTTCTTTCGGTTCCGCTCCCATAAACTCTTTGGTTTTAGCAGCATTGAAATAGGTAGCAGACGAAACTAAATTCGATTTATTGACTTTATCATACCAAACATAAGCCTCTGGATAAGCCCTTTTGGCAAACATAATATCTCCAACAAGTTGCATATAAATAGGCAGTGAGTCGACAGCCAAAGCACTATAAGTATTTTCCAAAGCTTTGTCATAAGTCCAACCGTTCAATGTTTCTTCAGGTTGACTCAATTGATAACTATATATATGTTTTGCCAGACTATAATATACCTCATCCTTCTGTGTAGCTACTTTCAGAGCTTGATTAAAATCATTTGCTGACTTTTGAAATGAAGCTTCATCAGCATTGTTGTAAGTCAACGCAGCAGCTCTTCGCATATAACCTTCAGGACTATTGGGATATTGTTTTATAAAATCATTCAATAGAATAATATAAGCTTCGGGAGATAATTGCGATGAAGCAAGGAATAGAAAAATAAGAGCCTGCTCTTCCGTATCGGGTAATCCCATTTTAATACCCAAGTTTTGTAGTGAACGATCGTTTAAAGACAATCCACTAATGGTTTGAGACATTGCGAAGGCTGCACCTGCTGCATAACAAATGTCAGTAGTATCCTTGCCTGTTGCTTTCTGAGCGATTCCCAAAACCGCTCCATCGGCAGTAGTTATAGGGCAACTCACCATTTTATCTTTAAGCATCAAGTCTATTGTATAGTAGTTATACTTCTCACCAATCTTAGAAAGTTCCTTAACTTTACCTTGCGTACACGATTTATCCTTTTGTGTAGAATAAGGTAGTAAATAAACCTCTGCGCCTATTTCTGGACCAATAGAAGCAATTGTCAAGTTTTGCACTTTCTTTTCTGTAATCGCCACCTGAAATTTTATCACATCATACATTTCATTTGCACCCAATATAGACTCTACATTCATTTGTTTGCCATCACAATTGACTATAACAGCACGCTGAGCATTTTTAAATATAGAATAATCAGACAATGCAATTCCATTTTCAGTCACAAAAAAACCGTTTCCTGTATTCAGTATTTTATCATCTCCATCGTAAGTTATAATAGAGAAAACAGCTCGTTTAGCTTTTTCTACCCATTTGGGTGATTGAGCCATCGCCACTTGAGTTACGATACAAGTAAATAGTACAAATAGTATTTTCTTCATGGTTTATTAATATGTGTTTGTATTAAACAGTTCTTTGTTTTACAGCTTCATACATTAAGATACCAGCAGCGACCGACACGTTGAGCGATTCAATGCTGCCAAGAATCGGTATTTTCACCCATTCATCGCAAAGAGCCAAGTTTTCATATGACACTCCCGTATCTTCTGCTCCCATAATAATGCAAGTGGGACTTGTATAGTCAGCTTTCGTATAATCGTAGTCTCCTTTTTCAGTTGCAGCGACAATTCGGAAACCACTGTCTTTAAGATATTGCACTGTATTTTTCAAACTCTGCTCCTTGCATACAGGCAATGTATGTAAAGCTCCTGCTGAAGTTTTCATAGCATCTGCATTTACCGTAACACTGCCTTTAGCTGGAATAATAACAGCATCCACTCCGGCACATTCACACGTACGAGCTATTGCGCCAAAATTGCGTACATCAGTAATTCCATCAAGCATCACAAACAATGGATTTTTTCCTTCTTCGAACAAAAAAGGCACCAAGTGCTCTACTTTTTGATAAGAAATAGAAGAAACAAATGCAACTACCCCTTGATGATTTTTACGCGTGATACGATTGATGCGCTCTACAGGAACACGCTGTACAGGTATCAAAGTACCTTTTAATGCCGCAAACAACTCTTTAGACAAATCGCTTTGAATATCCTTTTTCACCAAAATTTTATCTATTTCTTTGCCAGCTTGTATCGCTTCTATTACTGCGCGAACACCAAATATCATTTCATTTTTATCCATATCTTTCAATTTATTATCTGTTAATTACGAGCCAAACCTAATAATGTTTTAGCATTTTCAAGTGCAGCGTCAGTTAATATTGCTCCACTCAACATATGAGCGACCTCTTCAATTCGCTCTTCGATAGTCAAACAGCGAATGTGGCTGATTGTTTCAGTTTCGTTATCTTGTTTATATACTTTATAATGGGCACGACCACGAGATGCTATTTGAGGCAAATGGGTTATGCTAATCACTTGCCTTTCTTGATTACCCATTTCTTGCATTATATCAGCCATTCTATCTGCTATTTCGCCCGATACCCCTGTGTCTATTTCATCAAACACAATAGTTGGTAGTTTTACAGCACCTGCAATCATCGCTTTGATTGATAACATCACACGCGCAATTTCGCCACCCGATGCCACAGAAGAGATATTCTGCAAAGCCCCATTTTTATTAGCAGAAAATAGAAACGAAACAGTATCCTCTCCTTGAAGTCCCAGTTCTTTACGCAATCCTATTTCTACTTGGAAACGTACATTAGGAATACCAAGTGCTATTAAGCGTTTCGCCATTTCTGCCTCCACCTTCTTGGCTATTGCTGTACGTTTCTCCGTTAGCAATTGTGCTTGGCTTTTCACCAATAACAATTGTTCTTCTTTTTTTTGTGTTAAGGCAGATATACGTTCATCATAAGAGGTTATTGAGTTTAACCGCTCACTGTATTCTTGCTCTAACGTTATTAACTCTACGATAGTTTGTACACGATGTTTTTGTTGCAATGAGTATATTAAGTTCAACCGTTCGTTTACTTCCTCCATACGAATTGGATTGAACTCAACACTTTCACCTTTCAAGCCTATTTCATCTACAATATCCTTTAATTCTATGTAGGCACTGTACATACGTTCATTAAGCTCATCGGCAGACTGATACACTCTTTTCAGATTCGAAAGCATTTGCGTACCTTCTTTCAACGCGGCCAACAGGCCATTATCATCAGCCATAAAAAGTTGTTCTATACGAAATAATACGGCTTTTATCTCTTCAGCATGATTGAGTGTTTCTGATTCCTGCTCCAAAGCTTCTTGTTCATCTTCCGAAAGATTTGCATCATTCAATTGTTCTAATTGAAAACGGATATAATCTTCATCAGCTTTACTCTTTTCTGCTTCGGCAATCAACTCCGCCAGATTGGCTGATATTTTTTTCCAATCCTTGAAGATAGAATGATATTGTGTTAAAAGCTCATCGTTGTGAGCCAAAATATCAAGCACATTCAATTGGAATCCTTCTGTGTTGAGCAATAGGTTTTGATGTTGCGAATGAACATCGACCAACTGTTCACCTAATTCTTTCATTTGTGCAAGCGATGCAGGAGTATCGTTAATAAACGCCCTACTCTTGCCAGAAGCATAGATTTCACGTCGCAAAATACACTCCTCCTCAAATTCCAGTTGGTTATCTTCAAAGAAGTCGTGCATTTCATAGGAACCAATCTGGAAACGAGCTTCTATAATACATTTATTAGCACCTTTTCTAATAGATTTCACATCAGCACGCTGTCCAAGAAGCAAGCCAATAGCTCCTAATATAATAGACTTACCTGCACCGGTCTCTCCTGTTATAACCGAAAAACCTCTATCAAAGTTTATCTCCAGTTTTTCTATCAACGCATAGTTTTGTATGTATAATGAGCTTAGCATAAGTTATTTTGATTTTATCTTATTCCAATCTGTATTCAACGACGGATTTATCCCAGAAACAATTTTATACACTGCTTCTCTTTCGTTTTGCGATGAAGGCGATGTTCCACCATATATATTAATCAATTCGTCGCGTTTAATTTCGGTAAACACAACTGGTAGTGAAGACATCGGTTTATTTCCACGTGCTTCTTGCAGATTTTCCAATGCTGATGTCACTGCAACTCTACCACGCGTGGGATTAGTAGCCATTTCATCCAACCCTTTACGATGATAATCGTACATTAATTCACGCAATGGTCGCATTCCTTCATCTAAGTAATCGGAAACAAGTGCGTATCGATTTCTGCTATCATCAAATGCTTTCCAACCTTTCTCATTCAACATCTGTGCCGAATTTACGATATTCTGCGCAGACACAAGCAAGTCCGTTCCCCCCAATGGAGACATTGTATCCATATCCAATCCCATCATCAGGTAGATATAATATGCCAGTACTGCCACCAAGTTATTGTCCAATTGATTATCGCGTAGTTCCAGTTGATCATATTCTCGATAGTTGAAATTAACATCGGGATCTTTGAAGCTAAAAACAACCGATTGATAACCCGATTGAAATACAGGACGTGTGGACTGAGCTATTAGTTCGCACGTCCACCTACCCTCTGCTTCATCGTATCCCTTTACTGTCAAATTGAATGAACAACGGATACGTTCATTGGTTTCATATTGCGCAGAGGTCCATTTACGGTTGTTTATAAATTCAGTAAGAGCGTTCTCTAATGTTTGAAATACTTGCACACTACTACCTTGTATTTGCGAATGATTGATATTGACCCTACAATCAAGTTCTTGCCCAAAAGCCATTTGTGCAAACAAAACAACCATAAAGAAAACACCTATTTTTCTCATACCAATTGCTGTACTAAACGATCAATTATATCACTTGCAACTTCTATTTTCGATTTCAGTGGATAATCTACACGCTCTTTTTTATCAATGATACTTATTTTGTTTGTATCACATTGAAAACCTGCTCCACAATCGTTCAAAGAGTTCAGAACGATGAAATCAAAATTCTTTCGTTCCAACTTCGATTGTGCATTGGCGTACTCATTCGTTGTTTCCAAAGCAAATCCCACCAAAGTTTGAGCACTCGTTTTAATCTTTCCCAGATGAGCCGCAATGTCTTGTGTTGGCTGCAAACAAAGTGATAAATCATCCTTTTCACGCTTTATCTTCTGTTCTGCTTTTATAATAGGCGTGAAATCGGCTACTGCTGCACAAAGAATAGCGGCATCAACATCCTTAAAGTTTTCTATTGCAGCTGTCATCATCTCGGCTGCCGCCTCCACATCAATCCGTCGTATATGGCTATGATGAGTTTTAAGCTGCACAGGGCCTGCAATCAGTATCACCTCTGCCCCTCTCGAAGCACATTCCTCAGCCAAAGCAAACCCCATTTTCCCCGACGAATAATTGCCGATAAAACGTACTGGATCAATCTTTTCATAAGTAGGTCCAGCCGTTATCATTATTTTTCTTCCTACAAGATCTCCTTTTTGAGCAAAATACTCATCGAGCACACGAATAATCTCTTCAGGCTCCTCCATTCGTCCTTTGCCTACCAAATGGCTTGCAAGAAAGCCTGTGCCCGGCTCGATAATATGGTTACCATACGAACGTAGAATATCTAAGTTTCGTTGAGTTGAAGGGTGCGCATACATATCTAAATCCATAGCAGGCGCAACGAAAACTGGTGCCTTGGCCGATAGATAAGTAGTAATCAGCATATTATCGGCAATGCCTTGAGCCATTTTACCAATGGTAGAAGCAGTAGCTGGAGCTACAAGAACAGCATCTGCCCACAATCCTAAATCCACGTGACTATTCCAAGTGCCATCACGCTGAGCAAAAAACTCACTAATCACAGGCTTACTGGTAAGTGCCGAAAGAGTAATAGGAGTTATAAACTCTTTTCCAGCAGGCGTTATCACCACCTGCACCTCGGCACCTTGTTTTATCAATCCACGAATAATATAACAAGATTTATAGGCAGCTATACTACCCGTGATACCCAATATTATTTTTTTTCCTTTCAACATAAAACTCTATCACAAAAAATCTTGGTCATTCAACCTATTTTGTTATCATACCGCTCATCTCGCGCAATCGAATCTTAGTCAGCATTGCTTTGGTATTGAGGGTAAAGTCACTACTCATTATCCAGCCATAATAACCCGGATCTCTTTTAAGTACTTCCGACACAATTTGCCCTTTGTATTTTCCAAAGTTAAACAATTCAATGCCATTGTCATTGTAAACCATTCGTCCAGCAAAGTCCACATTCTTATTGAAGCTCGAATAATCGGCCAAAAATGCCACATCATTTAGCAAATCAGGATAACGCTCCAACTGAGCTTTTAGCACTTCGTAAGTAGCTCTTGTATCAGCCTCGGCAGTATGAGCATCTTCTAAGCTTTTTTCACAATAAAACTTATATGCAGCCGAAAGTGTACGCTGTTCCATCTTATGAAAAATAACTTGCACATCGACAAACTTACGTTTACTTATATCAATATCCACTCCCGCGCGAAGGAACTCCTCTACCAACACGGGCACATCAAAGCGGTTGGAGTTGAACCCAGCTATATCACACCCTTCTATGTCGTTGGCTATATTTTTTGCTACCTCTTTAAAAACAGGGCAATCCACTACATCGGCATCGTAAATCCCGTGAATGGCTGATGACGATTCGGGAATGTGCATCTCTGGATTGATACGCAAAGTCTTACTTTCTTCATTCCCGTTAGGGTACACTTTCAGATAGCAAATTTCTACTATTCTGTCGGCATTTATATTGGTACCTGTGGTTTCAAGATCGAAAAAGACAATCGGGTTTTTCAGATTCAGTTTCATAAGTTATTTAGTATTTAATTTTGCGACAAAGGACACAGAAGCTGACAGGTCTTTGCATCGCAAGCAAAAGACAGGTACAACGTCTGTGTCCTTCACGATAAATATCGTATAATAATCTTTTAGTCGTTGAGCATCATTGGCATCAACAACATCAATAAGTCTTCATTATCTTCTTGCACAGCAGGCACAATAATACCAGCGCGCGAAGGGTCAGCAAGTTCTACCACCACTTCATCCGAAGCTATGTTATTGAGAATATCAATCAAGAAAGTCGATTTAAAGCCGATACTCATAGGAGTTCCATCGTATTGGCAAGTATGTTTTTCTTCTGCCGATGTAGAGAAATCTATATCTTGAGCCGATACTGTCACTTGATTTTCATCCATTCTAAGTTTTATCAGACTGCTGGACTGAGACGAGAAGATAGAAACACGACGCAAAGCACCAATCAGTTGCACTCTATCCACCGTCATTTTATGAGGATTATTTTGAGGAATCACCGAATTATAATTTGGATAACGGCCTTCAATCAACCGACAAACCATACGGTAACGTTCAAGAGTAAATACAGCGTTGCGCTCGTCGAACTCAATAATGGCTACACCAGCCTCCTTAGGAAGAAGATTCTTAAGCATATTGGCTGGTTTTTTAGGCAGAATAAAAGCAGCTCTCTCTTCACCACGCGCAGCAAGAGTTTTGCAACGCACCAGCTTATGACCATCAGAGGCTACAAAGGTCACATCTTCTGGAGTTATATCAAAATAAATACCATTCATCACAGGACGTAGTTCGTCATCAGCAGTAGCAAATACCGCTTTATTAATACCTCCCAACAACACAGAAGGATCCATTTGCAAGCGCACAGCACTATCACTAAGCGAAGGTATCAGTGGATATTCATCAGCGTTCTGACCCATAAAATTATATTTACCATTCTGGTATTGTACCACAATTTCGTAGCTCGTCAAGTTCACCTCGAATGTTAAAGGCTGTTCGGGTATCTCTTTAAGCGCATCCAACAAGGTTTTACAAGAGACTGCAAAACGACCGTTTTCATCATTTTCATTCACTTCGAGCGAAGTGATTATCGTAGTCTCACTATCCGACGCAGTGACCGTAAGTGTGCCATCAGTTATTTCAAATAGCAAACACTCCAAAATTGGCAACGAATTCTTTGAATTTACAACACGACTAATGTTTTGTAAATGACTAAAAAGAGTATTACTCGATACGATAAATTTCATATAGTTCTGCTTCTTTAATTTTTATTTTTTGAATTTACAAAATTACAAAAAAGATAATGCAAAGCTAATAATTCAACTGAAAAAATAAAAGACATTGAAATGATAATAGCCAAAAAATTGTAACTTCGCAGCAAAATTAAAATAGTACGCAATGGAATTTACTGGAAAAATTATCGCTGTGCTTCCTCCAAAAGGTGGCGTAGCAAAGGCAACAGGCAATGAGTGGAAAGCACAAGAATTCGTAATAGAAAACCACGATCAATACCCTCGTAAAATGTGTTTTGAGGTATTCGGAGCTGATAAGATAGATCAATTCAACATCCAATTGGGCGAAGAGATGACCGTTTCATTCGACATCGACGCTCGCCAATGGCAAGATCGTTGGTTCAACTCAATCCGTGCGTGGAAAGTAGAGCGTGTAGCTGCTGCTGCACCATCTGCCTACGATGCAGGTTCGCCAGTGCCTCCACCGGCAGCAACTGCTGCGCCTGAGTTTTTGGGTGGAGATGCTAAAGATGATTTGCCATTCTAAAAATCAAAATACTCTCTTAACACTTGAGATAGGAAGAGGTGTGTTGCTTATAGCAACACACCTCTTTTAGTATACCACCATCTTCTTTATTCACAAAGCTCAGATTATCAAGCCACCTCGTATTGCTTCGTACAACAAATATAAAAGGCCGCTCTACTTAATATAGCAGAACGACCCTCTTTTCAAAACCTATTCTTATTATACACTATACTGCTTCACAGCAGTTCATCAACTATTATTTCCATTTTTTTATCTCTTTCTTATCGGCTGGAGTAGCTTCAATGAGGCTCATTGCAAAACCACCACTGCGAGCCATCTTCACCGACATCTTATTTTTGCTTGTCACCAAACCTTTCTTGATTTGATAAGAAGTTGGGTTCATGTCATAATCTGCATCTTTTCCGTCAGCATAGAGGGTTGCCACATATACTTTGTCAGGGTCAAGAAAATCGAGCGAAATGTTTGAAGTACGAGCATTCTCATCGGTGATGCCACCCACAAACCAATTGTTAGTGCCTTTAGCTTTACGAGCTACGGTAATGTAGTCGCCTGGCTCAGCTTCCAAATATTGGCTATCATCCCAGTCGAGTGCCACGTCTTTTATAAACTGGAAAGCATCCAAATGCTTCTCGTAGTTTTCGGGCAAATCGGCAGCCATTTGAAGAGGGCTGTACATTGTAAGATACAGAGCCAATTGTTTTGCCAATGTGGTGTGTACCCAACCTTTATTTTCGTTATCCAAGAAAGTTAGTTTTGTATCAAAGATACCAGGAGTGTAATCCATCGGACCACCAATCAAGCGAGTAAAAGGAAGCACAGTAGTATGGAAAGGCTTATTGCCACCAAACGCTTCATATTCTGTTCCACGTGCCGATTCGTTGCCAATCAAGTTTGGATAAGTGCGGCTCAAACCAGTAGGACGACTCGCTTCGTGAGCATTTACCATAATCTTATAATCGGCAGCTTTCTTAACAGCGTGCAAATAATGGTTATTCATCCATTGTCCATAGTGATGTTCACCACGTGGAATAATATCTCCTACATAACCACTTTTCACTGAGTTGTAGCCATTATCCACCATAAACTGATACGCTTCATCCATGTGGCGTTCGTAGTTGCGAACCGAACCTGAAGTTTCGTGGTGCATCATCAGTTTCACGCCTTTGCTCGCAGCATACTCATTGAGCATCTTCACATCAAAATCAGGATATGGAGTTACAAAGTCAAATACATAATCTTTCGATTTACCAAACCAGTCTTCCCAACCTTCGTTCCATCCTTCTACCAATACCTGTTCTATACCGTGTTCGGCAGCAAAATCAATGTATCGCTTCACATTTTCATTGTTAGCAGAATGTTTACCATTTGGCTTGGTTTGAGAATAATCGGTTTCACCCAGTTTCACAGAAGGCACATCATCGGTATATGCCCAAGAGCCATTACCAGTAATCATATCCCACCACACACCGATGTATTTCACAGGTTTAATCCACGATACATCTTCATACTGAGTAGGTTCATTCAGGTTTAGTGTCATCTTAGAGTTAAGCATATCACGTGCGTCATCACTCACGATAATTGTACGCCAAGGTGATTGAGTAGGTGCTTGCAAATATCCTTTATCGCCTACTGCGTCGGGTGTCAACCACGATTCGAAAATCAAATTTTCATCATCCAAGTTCAAGTTCATCAACGAATAATCTACCAATGCAGCTTCGTGCAAGTTGATATAAAGTCCATCATCAGTCTTCATCTGAAGTGATGTTTGAACGCCAGTTGGAGAGAAAGCTGTTTGAGATGAGTTTTCAGTGTAAGCTTCATCCATCAAACCACGAATTTCAGACAGGCGCGACTCCATATAATCGTATTCTTGTGTATCATAATCGCCTGGTATCCAAAACGCAGTGTGGTCGCCTGCCATAGCAAACTGAGAACGTTCTTCTTTTACTACAAAATAGTTTAGGTTGTTTTGCAATGGAAATTCGTAGCGAAAGCCCAAACCATCGTTGTAAAGACGAAAGCGAATGATGATGTGGCGATCTTGCGCTTTTTGGTCGAGTGTCACTGCCAGTTCGTTGTAATTATTGCGAATGGTTTTAGTTTCACCCCATACAGGTTCCCAAGTTTCATCAAAAGAGGCTTCTTGCACATTGCTTATTGTAAAACCATTCATTAGCCCTGCATCGTTTTTCAATTCAAGCCCAAGCTTTGACGGTTTTATCACCTCTTTATTTTTATAGAATAATTCATATTCTGGTTCACCGTTTTGGCTCAAAAAGAAGTTTAACTTCAGCTGCCCATTGGGTGATGTAATACTTTCAACAGCTTTTACTGTTGTCATCGAAAAGAGAGCAAACAATAAAAAAGCAATTTTAAATGTTAGCGTTTTCAAGTGATTCATGGATATAATTTTTAGGATTAATAATCAGTAATGGCAAAGTTAGTAGCAATATTAGCTATTCACTCTTTTATATAAATCAAATATAAAAGAAATATCTATTATATATTTTATAAAACACTATATATAAACACATTACACAAAATAACCAAACTATAAAATATAAATTAATATTAATCTACCGCACCTATTTTCATCAGGTTTTCTTCAAACTTTTCTCTATCAACGGCTCTACTTTTCACTTTGTTCCGATAAGTATAGATGGTATTGATGGAGTAATGAAGGAAGTTTGCTATTTTAGAGCTATCGTCTATCCCCAAACGAATGATAGCAAATATGCGCAACTCGGTATTGAGCAATTCTCCCGACTTCAACACAAAACGTTCGTTGGGCTGAAGTAGTTTATTCAGCTCGCTCACAAAATCGGGATATATTTGAAGAAAAGCACTATCAAAGCTTGCATAAAATTCCTTTTGCTCCATACTGGCAAACTGAGATGATTTCGTTATTTTCAGAAGTTCCTCTATTTGTCCAGCCATAATCTTTCGGTTGACAGTGCTTCGAAAACGATCTAATTTCTCAATATAGAGCGAACACAGATTCAAAAAATGTCCTATGTATTCTTCTTTTATATGATTGGCTTGGCGCAGTTTGTTTTTAGTAGAGGTAAGTTTCTTCATCTGTTTGTATATCCAAAACAATGCGATGATTAAAAAGATAGACAAAAAGCTCACCAATATCAAAAACAATAACATTTGATGTCTTTGCTCCTCTGCTTTCATCTGATAAGCAGCATTTATCACTGGCAATACAGTAGATATTTCTACTGCCCTGAGCCTTGCATTGCAAAACACTGCATCGTCCAGAGAGTATTTAATATATTGATAAGCTCGTGCAATATCACCTTTTTGATAGAGGTACAGAGCTAAGTTTTGCAAAGCAGCATTCTCTTTCACCGACGCTTTTACGTCGGACAATGCAGAAAGTGCCAAATAATAAAGATAGAGTTCATCATTCCCTTCATCCTTATAAATGGTGGCCAGTGTAAAAGCAGCACGAGCATAAATATTGGATGTTTCGGCAACTTGCCGCAACAAAGTTTGCAGTATTAACTCGGCATTTGCGTGTTGTCCTGTTCCATATTGCTGTTCCGCTTCGTAGAGTTTGTATTCAAAAGAATTTGGAGGCAATACCATCAAAATTGAATCACGGTATAGATATTGCTTCTTTTCGTACTCACCAACATAAGGCTCTGCTTTGGTGTATGTGCTTAAAAAAGAGTAAATCTGTCTACCACAATTGTAATAATCTACAAGCTGGTTATCAGAAAGCGTGTTTCTATTGATACCATCAAACAATTCCAATGCCTCTTTGTACATACCCGACACAGCAAGCACCATTGATTTCGAAATATAAACCTCGTTTTTGAAGGCATCGTTTCGCAAACTATCTGCAACTAACAAGCTACGATCAAAATACTTCATAGCCGAATCTGTCACAAACAGTTCGTACGATTTGCCTAAGTTATAATTTAATTGAAATCGCCGAGATTGATCAAGGTTTGGTGCGTGAAGCGAGCTTTTCAAACTATCAATAGCGGCCTCTTTTTGTGTCATATAAACAGACTGATTTTGAAGCGCATTATCAAGTTGAGACAACACACTCTCATTGCCTTTTGCAAAACAATAAATAGAAAATAGTCCGATAACAATACAAAAGGTTGAAACAAAGATTTTCTTCATACATCATTTTATTCGATAGTTCAAAAATACACAATTTATTGAGAATGCTAATTTTATCAAAATTGTAATTCAAGAAAAAATACGAAAACGTTTTCGGAAGATAAACAAATTGATATAAAATTAGTTGCAACACGTTTATAAATAGCTCTAAATAAATATTTTCACCCGTATTTTTAAACAATTTAATACCTTTTTTTGTATTTAACATATCAAGATAGGTTGATTAACTATTAAAAGAATTATTGTAAATTGTAAGATGTGGAAGGAACAAATATTTGCTAACAGCAAAAACACAAACAGCGATCCCATTTCACTTGCTGATTTTCAATCAAGCGTAAATAGGGACGGAATCATCAATGGGATTCTAAAAAACACACTGGAAATGTTCAATGCTAATAGAGCTTATATTTTTTTGTATTATTTCGAAAGACAATTTCAACGTTATGAGTATGAAGTATGTTCAGAAGGAATAAGTCCTCAGAAAGATATTATTGGTGATCTTCCACTCACCGAAACTGATTTTCTGAACAGCATTATGCTGAATAAAAAGCCATTTATCATAGACAATCTTGAAGATTTGAAAGAAGTAGCATATAGCGAATATGTTATTTTAAAACAGCAAGAGATTTGTTCATTGGCACTTGTTCCGCTTATCTACAAAAATGAGGTACTGGGATATATGGGTATAGATCTTGTAAATGAATACAGAATTTGGACTCAAAACGATGTTTTACTTCTTAAATCACTTTCAGAAATCATCTCAATGAACGTAGAGCTGAATCAACAGTTCGTTAAAAACAGGATTCTAAACAACCACATATCAATCGATTATCACACGATTCCTAAATTCCTGACACAAAGCTACGAAGATAGCCCTATCGGAGTAGAGCTATATGATATGTCGGGGAAATTGGTAGACGTGAATAAAAAAGATATGGAAATATTTGGAATCAATAGCAAAAGAGATATTTTGGGCATCTCATTATTCGAAAATCCTAATATTTCTGATGAAGACAAAGAGGCTTTAAGAAATGGCATCGACACCGATTTCATCATTGGTTACAACTTCAAGAATATAAAGGGATATTATCCCAGTGAGTTCCAAGACAAGAGCATTTATCTCAACTGCAAAGGGCACGTTGTGAAAGATGAAAAAGGGAACATCTCTTTCTTTCAGTTTTTCATTATCGACGTGACGCATTTAAAACAAATGCAACAGGAGTTAATCATCGCCAAGCAAAAAGCAGAAGAATCAAATAGATTAAAGTCGGCTTTTCTGGCTAATATGAGCCACGAAATTAGAACTCCTTTGAACTCCATTGTGGGGTTTTCCGACCTTTTGGCCAACATAGACGATATGGATTTATTGGAAGAGTATACGGGACTTATCAAAAAAAATAGTGAGTTATTACTCCAAATCGTAAATGATATACTCGATTTGTCGCGCATCGAATCGGGAACCGTAGATATTTCACCCGAATGCTTTAATCTGGTAGAGCTTCTTAGCGACATTTGTCAATCGGTGCAAATGGGATTTAAACAAAAACCAATTACCTTACTGCAAAAACATCATTACGAGCAATGCGATGTTGTTTTAGATAAAAAACACCTGACGCAGGTTCTCATCAATTTTACCACCAACGCATTTAAGTGTACGAAACAAGGCACTATAAAAGCGGGATTCGACCTTACCCCAAATGGCATTCTACTATTTGTAGAAGATACAGGTATTGGTATTCCCGAAGATAAAATTCCAGTCATATTCAAGCGATTTGAGAAACTCAATGGGTTTATACAGGGCACTGGATTGGGATTGACTATTTGTAAAGCAATTGTCGAAGCCCAAGGTGGAGAGATAGGTGTGGAATCGAAGGTTGGTGTGGGATCAAGATTTTGGGTATCGTTGCCTTGCGAGGTGGTATCTAAAAAAGAAGTTCCCAATTAGGCCTGATGGGGAATACCTAAAAACTGTATTAAGTCTGTCATACACACATCCGCCTCGGCCTTTGTGCAAATAGTGCCTGGCATAGGAAATACAAATATGGCTGCACGAAAGATTGCGTCGTATTCTGGATTAAAGCCATAACGAGCTTGAGTTTTCTTATTCAGCACAGAGGTCAACAGCGAATCAAGTGTATTTTTATAAGTGAAAACAAGCAATTTGGGGTGATATTTGTCTACTTTCTCCATCAAACGCACATATCCTTTTCGATACTCCAAAGCAGTCATTGCTTTAAATTCACGTGGCACTTTCGACACGTGTGTTACTCCACATCCATTTTGCAACAAATAATCGTCGGCAAAATCACCGAGTGGATATTTCAACACGCCATAGTCGTGAAGCTTTTTCCAAAAAGACTTGCCACGCGTGCCTTGAAAATAATGCCCCTTCACCACGCTTTTCAAACTGGGTGTTTTGCCAACAAATAAAATATCCAAACTACCTTCACGGGGCAGTATATCTTTCAACGTTTCATACGTTTTACCTTCAATGGTAATGGTGGTTTGATGATTCATAATTGGTTGCTGCTTTAAACATAAATTCCAATACCCTACCAAATAACAGTTTACTACCTCTTTTGTTGGCTTATACCAATCAGACACTTCACTGTCTGTTTATCAACTATAAACTGTTATTGCCTCAACAGTTAATACTTCATTTATCAGTTGTTTATAGTCAACAGCACAACTGTTAACAGTTAAAAATAAGCAACTTAGACGAACATTCATACGCTCTATTTGTATATCATACATATCAATAGGTAAAAAGATTATGCGAATATTAGTTGTGAACAAAGAAAACGACTTCCGCAACCAAATGGTTGCTGCTTGGCTTAAGTCGTTCGACAAAGAGATGACCGTTGTAGCAGTAGGCGAAATTGGTGCATCCATACTCGATGGAGAAGCGGTAAAAGTGATGAAAGAGGTAAAGGTGACATTGGATAAAGAGTGCATTGGTACTTTTGGACATTGCAAAACAAAAAACTGGGATTACGTGGTGATAATAAACCAATGTATCAAACCCTATGACGAGCAGTTTACGGGCAACGTGCTGCATTGGGAAAGCCTGCAGCTAAAAGACTATGTGCAAGCAACCGACGATAACGAAACCATTTACGATTATTACATAAGGGTGCGCGATCGAGTTAGGTATCAACTGATGAACTTTTACCTAACCATATTGGGAGGCAAAGAGATGATTGGCGCAGACAGCTGCGGAGCCGAGTGCGACATTCTATAATCAAAAGAGAATCGGATAGAGATAAAAACAGGAATAGCTACCCAACAAAGGTTTGGGCTATCTTGTTATTATGAGAACTATTACTTTTAAAAATAAAATTACAATGAAAACAAGAATCTTTAAAACATTATTTTTATTGTGTGTGGCAGCATCAATGGGTGCGGGCACTGCATTTGCACAGATGGGTCCGGTAGTAGCAGTTTCTGAAACAGAGAACTCAATACCAGCAAATATCAAAACCTTTATCAACAACTATTATCCCGGCACAACCATTACCGAAATCACTCTGAAAACATTGGATGGCATTTACGAAATAGACCTGAACAATGGTTATGAATTGAAATTTCAGTCGGATGGACAGTGGTTACAAATAGAAGCCCCCAAAGGAGCTATGCTATCAACTAATATGGTAAGCGACTTATTGCCCGCCGAAAGCGCGAAACACCTGACCGAAAGAGGAGTTTTGAGATCGGAAGAGCACACGTCTGAACTCCAGTCACGAGATTCCATCTCG
>CAMTPA010000028.1 GCA_947074275.1 uncultured Bacteroides sp. | reverse complement strand
TCTATCCAGAGCTGATAGACAAAGCAACGGTATATGAAATGGTGTTGAATACAGGGGACAGAACGGACAAGCCCGTAATAGATGATAATATGCAGCTATTGGTATTTCGTCCTGAACCTGCTACTGCCGATATTTTTATAGACGATGAGCAAGTACCTGTTGAGAATGGATTATTCAATGCTACTATGCCCAAAGGTGAACATACTTATCGAGTTGAGGCTCCGATGTATCAATCATCGGCAGGCAGTATTACACTTGATGATACACCTGTAACCAAAAGCGTGACATTGAAGCCGAAGTTTGGTTATGTGGAAATCTTTTCGCTTCCAGAACAAGATGCCGATGTGTATATCGACTCGGTTTTAGTGGGTAAAACTCCTTATCGTAGCGATCGTATGGCTCTCAAAGAATATCAAATTAGAGTTGAGAAGCCATTGTTTTACCCTATCGACACAATGCTTGTAGTGGAGGCTGGTGAAACTGTACGCCCTACTTTTTATATGGAGTCGATGTTTAAGCCCAAACCTCCTCGCAAAATGATTATTATGGCTCAGGCAGGCTTTGGCGGTGGCGGACAAACCTCTTTTGGTGGAATGATTGGTTTTACCCGCACAAATGGTGTATATGTGGCTTTCCGAAGCGATTTTAGCTCAGTGAAAACAGTGGGCGATGTAGATGATTCGCAACGAGTTTCGGATGGAAGTTCTATTATATATAAGGAGGGGCAAACAAAAAAAGCTTTTATGTCTGTGACTGCTGGCTATATTCGCCAATTAGCCAAACCTCTATATGGCTTTGTGGGTGTGGGATATGGAAGCCGCACTTTAGCTTGGCTTGAGGATGTAGATGGAGCAGATAATTGGTATAAAAACACAGATCATAGTCCTGTTGGAGCATCTGTTGAAATTGGTGCTATTCTCAACCTCAAAGGCTTTGCTTTATCAGCAGGATTTAATACTGTCAATTTTAAGTATTGTCAGGGATATGTAGGAGTGGGAGTTATTTTCTAAATCGAATATAAAAACGTTTAAAGGATTATGAAACGAATAGTATACACCTTATGGATGTTGCTACTGGTGATGGTAGCGTGTGAAAAAGATACAGAACCTACGTGGGTGGCTCCTCAAATGACTTTGGAAGTGGTGGGACAAAGCTCCATAAGCCGACGTGAGGCTACTTTGAAAGGGAATATCGGTAAAAATGAACTGGACATAACCGAATGTGGTTTTGCTTATTCAAAAACGAAAGCACTGCTTGAAAAAAAGGTGCTTACCGATAATGATGTTTATAAAATGCCAGTTGAAAAGGAGGCAAGTACTTGTGAAGTGAGTCTGACTGGTCTTGAACCTGGGACAAACTACTTTTATTGTCTTTATATCACTTGTGGAAATACGACTATTATTAGCCCCGAGATATTGCAGTTTGCTACTACGGCAAATGATGCACCACAGTTGGGCGAAGTAAAAACGCCAATAGAACCAGATAATGAAAGAATAACCGTGAGCTGCGCAGTAGCTTCGGTAGGTGCTGAATATATAGATATGCGTGGTTTTTGTTATGCAGAAGGTGCAGATACAGATCCTGATTTGCGCAATAATATTGTGACTGTGGATGAGGAAATGTTAGATGGTGATTTTGCGGAGTTTATTTATGAAATTGATGGGTTGAGTGCTTCTACCAGCTACTCCATTCGTGCTTTTGCGAAAAATGACGCAGGAAGTATAGGATATGGTCCTGTTAAAGTAGTAACTACTGCTAAAGGTGAGAAACCAACGATTCGTATTGATGATGAACCTGAAGTGCGTGGTAGCTATGCTTTGGTGACAGCCGAAATCGCAAGTGTTGGAACAAGTGATATTACTACAAAAGGCTTTGTGTGGAGTAGTGAGAACGCTTCTCCAACCTTAGACTCGGGCGCACACGATGGGAAAATAGAGCTTTCGGCTGATGAAAATGAAAATAAAGTGTTTTCTCATCAGATAGATAATTTAAAAGAAGGTACTACTTATTTTATTCGTGCTTATGCAACCAACGAAAAAGGAGTAGGGTACAGTAGTAAAGTGACAATTATGACGGCTAAAGTTGAAGTAGCAAAAGTTTCAATAGGAAATATAACAAATATTCAAGCTACTTCAGCAGAAACTACGGCTACGATAGACGATAATGGAGGTGGAACGATAAGTCGTCGTGGTTTTTGTTGGAGTACCTCAGTGCAAAAACCTGTTATTGGAAATCAGAGTTGTGAATATTTTGATGTAATAGCTATTGGTGCTAATTTTAGTACTACGCTTGATAGTTTGATAGCTAACCAACAACAATACTGGGTGGTAGCATATACCGAAAATGAAAGAGGGTTGGTTTATTCGGATGTTGTGTCTTTCCGCACTGCAATACTTGATGTGCCTACTCTTGCTACGCCAACAGTGGCGATAGTAAGCATCACTACAACTGGAGCTAACATTGGCAGTTCAGTAGTGAGTGATAATAATTCAGAAATACTTGAAACAGGTTTTTGCTGGAGTAAGGATAAGAATGAACCAACTATCGAGGATAATACAGCAAAAGCTGATGCAAGTTTTATGCTTGATATTTCTGGACTTAAATATGGAGAAACTTATTATGTGCGCGCTTATGCGAAAAATAAAATAGGTATTGGTTATAGCCAAGTGGTAAGTTTTACTACAACTCAAATACTCGCACCAACTATTTCAGCCCATTCAATAAGTAATATAACATCTGAGAGTGCAATCGTAAATACAATCATACAAAGCTCCAACAATGGAACAATCATAGAAAAAGGTTTCTGTTGGAGCTCAACAAATGCAGTTCCAACTGTCGAAACGGATAGCAAATATTCTATTGAAGGTAATAACACAACACTTTCTCATACACTGTCGGGATTGGCTCATAGCACTACATACTATATTAGGGCTTATGCTATTAATGAAGCAGGTGTTTCATATACAGATCCTACTCAATTCTCTACTGTATCTTTAAATGTGCCTCAGTTAGCATATCCAGTCGTTAACTCAGAAACTGTAAATTCAGCTTATGTACAATCCACAATTCAAAATAATGGTAATAGTACAATAGCGGAGTATGGTTTTTGTTGGAGTAGTAAAAACAACACTCCTACTGAACAAGATAACGAAGGTATAATTGCAATTAAAGAAGGTGATTTTTCCACAACAATGGGAGGATTAATATTTGGCACAACTTATTATGTTCGTGCTTATGCAAAAAATTCGCAAGGTACAGGATACAGTGATACTCAAGTGTTTTCTACCGTTAGTATTGTTGCTCCTTGGGTTGAAACGGTGGTTATCAGTAATGTTAGTGAGAGTGGAGCGACTTTGTCTGCTGCCATAACAAGTACTAATAATGGCACTATCAAAGAGAAAGGCTTTTGTTGGAGCACAACTCCGAATGTTGATAATGCAACTAAAAAAATAATAACAGGAACTAATACGGCAATGACTCATACGTTGAGTGGATTGGAAGATGGTACACTTTATTATGTGTGGGCTTATGCCGCCAATGAAGCTGGTACTGGATATAGCTATATCAATCAATTCACTACAACTAAGTTAAGTGTGCCTACTACGGTTGTTTCTGCTATTAATTCAATTACCGTAAACTCTGCTTACGTTTCTGCTTCTGTGCAAGAAACTGGTAACGCTGCTATAACAGAAAGAGGCTTTTATTGGAGTAGTAAAACCAATACGCCTAACGAAACTAATAACGAAGGAGCAGCAGTGATGGCTTCCGACGCTTTTAACACTACAATGACAGGGCTGAGTTATGGTACTACCTATTATGTGCGTGCCTATGCCAAAAATAGCGTTGGTATAGGAATGAGCGAAGTCACCTCTTTTGATACAAATACAATCACAATTCCCAGTTTGAGCTATTATACCGATGTGACGGGTGTTAGCGTTAGTAATGCTTATTTGAGCGCAAGTATTGTGTCGGAAAACAATGGTAAGGTAACTCGTAAGGGTTTCTGTTGGAGTACCAGCCAAAGTACCCCTACATTAGGTAATGCCGATGGTTACCACGATATAACGAGTAGTGTGAATACATTCTCGTATACATTGAGTAATCTCAGCCCTAATACAACCTATTATGTTTGTGCTTATGCAGAGAATCAAGCTGGTATCAATTACAATCAGGTAGCCGTGTTTACAACTTATGCCATAAACAAACCTTCTGTGGATTATGTGGAGTTAATATCTTCTACTTATACTTCTGCTAAGGTGAAGGCACGTATTACAGATAAAGGAAATCTTACCATAACCGAAGCGGGATTCTATTGGAGCGAAACCAATGCAGCACCCAATGGAAGTGCGTCGGATGGTAAGGCTGTGTTTAAGAACCCAACAAACGATTTACTGGAAACTGAGATTAAAGACTTGAAACAGAATACGATGTATTATGTTCGCGCATTTGCTACTAATAGCGAAGGTACGACAATGAGTAGTGTCTCTACATTTACCACGCCAATCAATCCGGTGCCTGGCGATGATGATATGATTAATCCTGGTAACTAATAAAATAGAATAAATATTTATGAAAAAGATAAGCATATATATGATAATAGCCTGTTTGATAGGAGTAAGCTCTTATGCAGGCATCACGGCTACACGTGCTACTGATACTTTTGCCGAAAACGCATTAAAGACGGGTTCTTTTCCTTTGGAGTTTGTGCAGGAAGCCACGAATCCGTGGGAAGCAAGTAATGGATATGTGGTAAGTACCAATAAAACACCCGATTCGGAAGTGGGTTTTAGTGCTACTTTCAACCTCTCATTCAGAGCTACGGTTAGTTTTGAATGGGCTATAAATGGTGATGAACTGATATTTTATGTGGATGGCAATCGGGTGAATAATATATGGGGAAATAACTCCAACTATCAAAGTTATAGCTACGACTTGGCACCTGGTCAGCACACCTTGAAATGGAGCTATAAAAACAGCAACAGTCCCACCGCTGGTGACGACCGGGGATATGTGAAGAATATTTATATAGACCCTACTGCTTTTGTGATGCCAGGCATTGCCTATCCAGTGTGCCCTACCGAGGTCTATTTTGGGAACATTGCTCCCAATAGCCCCAGTACTAAAATAATTACTGTGCGAAACATTGGTAGCGAACAATTGAACATTGATGATGTAGCTTTCTCGAACGCTATGTTCGTGGCAGGAAACTACACAAAAGCCGTTTCTGCATTGGGTAGTATTGACATTCCTGTGACCTTGACTGCATCTGCCGAAGGAATGGTTAGTGGCACAGCTACTCTTAACACTGTAAATGGAGGCATACGTACCATTCAGCTTTCCGCCAACTGTGTAAGTAGCATTACTACCTACACGCTACCATCACAAGGAACATTACACACGTTAATTCCATCGGCTGATTACGAAAATATTAATGCGTTAAAGCTCAATGGAGAGTTCAACGATGATGATATAGCTTTCATCAAGCTCAACTTGATTAATTTGCAAATGCTCGACTTGCAAGATGCTTCTACCTATGACAATCGGATAACCAGTATTTTCGAGTCTAATACTTTCAACACGGTTGTATTGCCTAAAAATACAGTTGCTCTGAATGGTTATGCTTTCCGGAACAGTGTAAATCTTCAAACTGTGGTGTTGCCCGATGGATTAATTTCAATCGATTACAATGCATTTGAAAACTGCTCGATGCTCGAAGATATAACGCTGCCCACTACGCTTCAATCAATCGCTTCTGGAGTGTTTTACAACTGTGCATCCATAAAAAAAATGGCTATTCCTGATGGGGTACTTGGCATAGACAATTATACTTTTGGATATTGCACTTCGCTCGAAGAGTTTGATACAGGTAATGGGGTTGCTACAATAAATACCTATGAAACGTTTACGAACTGTCCAATAAGGAAATTGACTTTGGGTAATGCGTTGACGACTACTTCCGATGCTTTTCAAAACAATACGAATCTTGAAGAAGTTTCATTGGGTGATAATATAACGATTATTAACTCGTATGCTTTTAGAAATTGTACAAGCTTAACGACAATCAATATTTCGGATAAAATTATAGGCATTGGTGAATATGCTTTTGCTGGATGCGAGTCGTTGGCAAATATCTCATTGCCCAATAATTTTAAAGTGATAAATAGAGGCACGTTTGAAGGATGTACTTCATTAACCTCTTTTGTTTTCCCCGATAGTTTGACAACGATTGGTGAATACGCTTTCAATAACACTCGTTTGGCTGAGATTGACATTCAATCTCCAGTTAATAATCTTCCAGTTCAAGTGTTTGGTAATAATCCTGATTTAAAGACAATTGTTTTAGGTGATAGCATTAAAGCCATCGCCTCTCATAATCATGATTATAATAGGGCTTTCTATTTATCAGATAACATTGAAACTGTAACAATAGGTAATGGTCTGACAATGATAAGTGAGTATCTTTTCGCTGATAAGCGCAAGCTTAAAAGTATTTCTCTAGGTGATGGTTTAAGATCAATTGATTCTTATGCTTTTTATAATTGCGAATTGCTTTCTAAAGTAACTCTTCCTTCCAAATTGCAATCCATTGGCTGGAATGCTTTCTCTAATTGCACATCTTTAACATCTTTTGTATTCCCCGATAGTTTGACAACGATTGGTGAATACGCTTTCAATAACACTCGTTTGGCTGAGATTGACATTCAATCTCCAGTTAATAATCTTCCAGTTCAAGTGTTTGGTAATAATCCTGATTTAAAGACAATTGTTTTAGGTGATAGCATTAAAGCCATCGCCTCTCATAATCATGATTATAATAGGGCTTTCTATTTATCAGATAACATTGAAACTGTAACAATAGGTAATGGTCTGACAATGATAAGTGAGTATCTTTTTGCTGATAAGCGCAAGCTTAAAAGTATAACTATCGGTGATAATCTACGGACGATAGATTCTTATGCTTTTCTAAACTGTACAGTGCTTTCTGAAGTTAATATTCCAACAGTAGAAACGATCGGATACGAAGCTTTTAGAGGGTGTACGTCGCTACGAAGAATACCAACAATTGATAGGCTAAAAACATTGAGTAATTATGTCTTTGCCGAAACAGGGATAGATACATTGCAAGTGCCAGCTGTAATGGCAGATATTCCCGAAGGAACGTTTTACAATTGTGATAGCTTGCGATCGATAGTGTTGGATGATGTGATTAAAAGCATTGGTTATCGAGCATTTGAATCTTGTGATAGCGTAAACCACGTTACACTTAATAGTACTTCTGAGAATGTGGTGAATCTTGCTTCTACTTTCCCTTATTTACGTAAAATTTCATTTGGAGATGCTATTGTTTCTATTCCTGATAATTTATTAAGTGGAAAGAAGCAGCTCGAAGAGGTGACTTTTGGTAGCAATTTGACTACTATCGGACAAGGTGCTTTTAGTGATTCGGGCTTAAAAACCATTATGCTTCCTAATCAAGTTACGACTTTAGGAAATCGGGTGTTTGCAGATTGTCAACAACTTACATCTATTCAATTGGGAACAGGCATAACAACTTTGCCAGAGGAAACTTTTGTGAATTGTCTTAGCTTGAAACGTGTTGATATTCCTGCAAATGTTGAAGAAATTGGTAATAGAACATTTTATGATTGCGATTCGCTTCGCACGGTTACTCTAAGTGCTTCACTTACAAAAATAGGCAATTATGCGTTTGCGGAATGTGATACGCTGAGTCAAATAACCTTTGGTGCTGGGCTGAAAACGATTGGGTCGTATGCGTTTAGCAACTGTCGTAATTTGTCGGCAGTTCAGCTGCCTAATAACTTGACTGCTATTGGTCCTGCTGCATTCAATGCAACATCTATTACTGCGTTGGCAATTCCCGATAGCATAGCAAGTATCAGCGATGTGTTTGCTGGTATGCAAAGCAAACTTACCTCTGTGACACTTGGGAAAGGTGTAAAAGAGATGCCCGAATCTGTTTTTAGTGGTTTTGCGGCTTTGAAAGAGGTGAGAATAGGAGAAGGGTTGCTTAAAGTACCGAATAGTGCTTTTTGGTATTGCAGTGCTTTGTCGAAAGTAACCATTGGTAGCAATGTGACCGATTTGGATGCTTATAGCTTTGGTTACTGTATTTCGCTTACTGAAATCACGATTCCCGATAAGGTCGTAAATATTCACTCAAATGCGTTCTATGGTTCTGGGCTTAGTCGGATGACACTCAATATGGAGGAAATCAAGGATTATGCTTTCAATGGGCGTTCCGATTTGACAAGTGTCGTATTGGGAACGAATGTAAAACGAATCGGTATACAAGCGTTTAGCGGTACAGGTATTTCGGAGATTGCTTTGCCTGCGGGGTTGACTACAATCAAGGATCGTGCATTTACAAGTACAAAAATTGGCAAACTCACTATTCCGTCTGCTGTCACAAGTATAGGCGAACAAGCATTTAGCAGTTGCGGAAATTTAGAGTCGGTGACAGTCAATGCTGCTCAACTGAATGTAGGTAAAGAGGCTTTCAGCTACAATACACGGTTGAAAAATGTGGTGATTGGAGCTGGTAGTGTTAATCTTGAAGCCCGTGCGTTTACCAACAACGACTCTTTGGCTACGGTTGTGTTTAAAGAAGGCGGAGTGAAAAATATTGGAGATGAGGCATTCTATAATACTAAAAGACTCAGTCAAGTGACGCTTGCATCGGTAGATACAATTGGAGTTCAAGCATTTGCGTATTGCGAAAGCTTGAAGAAAATACACATTGTGGCTAAGGTAATCAAGAATACAGCTTTCTATGAAAATAGAAGCCTTGAAGAGGTGACCTTTGCTGAAGGATTGTTGTCAATAGGTGCTTCGGCATTTACTACTTATTATAACGATTATCCTACCGCATTTAAAAAACTGACGTTCCCTAACTCTTTGGTGAGTATTGCTGATAATGCTTTTAATAATAATGTACTCACTGAAATTAGTTTTGGTTCGGGATTGAAGAGTATTGGTGAAAGAGCTTTCTATAACAGCTCTACATTGACCCAAATTGTATTGCCTAATGCAGTAGAAACCATTGGAAGACAAGCCTTTTCAAACTCTACCAATGTGCGTTCTATCTCGTTAGGAAATGCGCTTACTGAGGTGCAAACAGGTGCTTTTGGCGGAACAAACGAACTGATGGCTATTCATTGGGGAAGTGATTTGAAGATGGAAGACGATTTGTTTAACCCTGCAACGAACTGCTTGTTCTACGTGACGGCGAAGACCGATGTTCCTCAAAAATGGACGAATGTGATACGTGATGGAGTGGCGGATAGCATCAGCATAACCAATGAATACACTTATAGTTGCGAAAAAGCTTTCAAGGCTAAGAAAATTGTGTTTACTAAGAATTTCTCTTTGGAAACAGGACGTGGTGAGTCGAAAGGGTGGGAGACATTGGTTTTGCCATTTGATGCTACTGACGTACAGTTTGGCTCTCGCAAACTTGTTCCGTTTGGTGGAGATATGAGCGGTGGTGCTACTCCTTTCTGGTTGCGCAAGCTCGATTCTGTAATGGGATTCACAAATAGTAGTGTTATTAAGGCGTTTGAGCCTTATATCATTGCAGTGCCCAATCATTATACCTACGATGCCGATTACAACGTGGTGGGCAATGTACAGTTTATCGCCTCGTCAGCAAGTGGTATTGATGTGCCTGTCACTACTGGAGCACTTGCTGTAACCGAAGGTCCTTCATTCGATTTTGTACCTACCTTTAACAAAGTAGAGCAGAGTATGGAGGTTTATGCGTTGAATACCGATTGGAGATATACAGACAATGCTTACGGTAGTATGTTTGAACGTGACAAACGAACTGTAAATCCTTTTGAAGCTTATGTGATGAACAAAGCGCAAATATCCACAGCTTTCGCTCCTGCTTTGTATAGCATTGGTGGCAATGGCGATGCCACTGGTTTGGGTGATATGTTACAGAGTGAGTTTAATACCCTGAAAGTGTATAGCCGCTTTGGTACATTGTATATTGAGAGCGATTGCGAACGTGTTATTCAAATTTATAATACTAACGGGATGCTTGTGCGCGTTGTTGAGGTGAGCCAGGGGTTGAATTCGATTGACAATCTTACGCCTGCTATTTACTTCCTCGAAGGGCATAAAGTGCTGATTGAGCAAATGTAAAGGAACAACCTTATTATAAATTTCCAAGGATATGAACTCGACTTAAACTTGTTGATGACAAGTTTAATAATGATGCTAAAAATAGTTAGTGTGATATTAATATATAACATCTTCATATATGCGTTTTGGGGAGAATCCAATAAGGCTCTAAAAGAATGCCGTTAGAAACAGCTGAACTGTTACTAACGGCGAACTTAAATTAAGAAGAAGAGGCTTGTCAATACAAATAAAGTCACTCAATTCCTATATTCAAAGGAATTGAGTGACTCATTTTGTGGTTTAGCGGATGCTTGAATAATTAATCCTATCCGCAACGAGATGCGCCGCAAGTTGTACAGATGAGACAGCCTTCTTGATAGACTAAAGTTTCACTTTGGCAATTAGGACATTTTTTTCCTTTGGCAGCAGTTCCGTCTTGTACATATTTTTTCAATGCACGTTCTACTCCATTTTTCCAAGTATTAATGTTTTCACTGTCAAGCTGCAATGAACTAACCAATTTTATAACCTGTTCAATTGGCATCCGATAACGCAAGACTCCTGAAATGAGCTTTGCATAATTCCAATATTCCTTATTGAATTTTTCAGAAAGTCCTTCAATAGTCATTTTGTAACCACGTTTATTCTCAAATTGAAAATCATAGCGTTTGTTGCCATTCTCATCTGTACTTTTTATGATTCTTCCAGTTGATACTGATTTGGGGATAAAAATACCTTCCTCATCATCTTGTAAACCAGTGAATATTTCATAAGGGTAGCCATCGAGTAGACCTACTAAGGCAACCCACTTTTCTTTGTTGTTTTGGAATCTCACAACATCTGCTTCAAGAACGGCAGGGCGAGTTTCTGTCACTGTGGGTGGCTTACAAGGTGGAAGGTCGGTTTTTTTATCCGATTTGGTAGATATTAAAACACCAGAACGGGAACCGTCACGATATACAGTACATCCTTTGCATCCCGATTTCCAAGCTTCTACATACAAACGGTTTACTAAATCCTCATCAACATCGTTAGGCAAGTTGATTGTTACGCTAATAGAATGATCGACCCATTTTTGAATACGCCCTTGCATTTTCACTTTCATCAACCAGTCTACATCATTTGAAGTCGCTTTGTAGTATGGTGATTTTGCAACTAAAGCATCTACCTCCTCTTGTGTATAATGCTTTGCTGGGTCATATCCATTGGCCTCCATCCAAGTGACAAACTTGTGGTGAAAGACAATATACTCTTCGAAAGCATCACCTGTATCATCTACGAAATCAACACGTACATTCGTGTCATTGGGGTTTACTTTGCGACGACGCTTATATACTGGGAGAAAAACTGGTTCAATGCCTGAAGTCGTTTGGGTCATTAAGCTTGTAGTGCCCGTTGGGGCAATGGTTAAGCAAGCTATGTTGCGGCGACCGTATTTTTTCATATCTTCATACAGGTCAGGATCCGCTTCTCGCAAACGATTGATAAATGGATTATTTTTTTCTTTTTCAGTATCGTATATTTCGAAAGCACCACGTTCTTTAGCCATTTCTATAGAGGAACGATAGGCGTAAAGTGCAACCGTTTTATGTACTTTTTCTGAAAATTCGGTAGCTTCTTCTGTGCCATATCTAAGACCTAAAGCTGCAAGCATATCACCTTCGGCAGTGATACCTACACCTGTGCGTCTACCTTGACCACTTTTCTTGTATATCTTGTTCCAAAGTTCACGTTCAGTGCGTTTAACATCTGTCTCTTCGGGGTCAGCATCTATTTTTTCTAAGATACGCTCTATTTTTTCTAATTCCAGGTCAATAATGTCATCCATTATCCGTTGAGCTAATCCTACGTGTTTTTTGAATAATTCAAAATCAAAATAAGCGTCGTCTTTAAATGGATTAATGACGTAGGAATATAAGTTGATTGCAAGTAAGCGACAAGAATCGTAAGGACAAAGCGGGATTTCGCCACAAGGATTTGTAGAGACCGTGCGAAAACCTAAATCTGCATAGCAATCGGGTACAGATTCACGAATGATAGTGTCCCAAAATAATACGCCAGGTTCTGCTGATTTCCAAGCATTATGAACAATCTTTTTCCAAAGTTCGCTTGCATCAATTTCTTTTGTGCTGGTAGGGGTTGTTGCATCAATTGGATACTGCTGCGTGTATGGTGTATTGCTGGTTGCTGCTTGCATAAAAGCATCATCCAGTTTTACGGATACGTTTGCACCTGTAACTTTCCCCTCTGTCATTTTAGCATCAATAAATGCTTCTGAATCAGGATGTTTGATAGACACGCTCAACATCAAAGCTCCGCGACGACCATCTTGAGCGACCTCACGTGTAGAGTTTGAATAACGCTCCATAAATGGTACTAATCCAGTAGAAGTTAGTGCTGAGTTTTTTACGGGTGAGCCTTTAGGCCGAATATGAGATAAATCGTGACCTACTCCTCCGCGTCTTTTCATTAATTGCACTTGTTCTTCATCGACCTTGATTATTGCGCCGTAAGAGTCCGCCGCTCCATCTACACCTATTACAAAGCAGTTTGATAAAGATGCCACTTGAAAATTATTGCCAATACCCGTCATTGGGCTACCCTGAGGTACAATGTATTTAAAGTGGTCTAAAAGATCATATAACTCTTGAGGACTAAGTGGGTTTTTGTATTTAGCTTCTATGCGAGCTACCTCATTTGCTATTCTCCAATGCATATCTTCAGGAGACTTCTCGTAAATATTCCCAAAGGAATCTTTCACTGCATACTTATTGACCCAAACTCTTGCTGCTAACTCGTCTCCTTGAAAATATTGTAAGGATTCTTTGTAGGCTTCTTCGTAAGAATAAACTTGTTTTTCCACTTGATGAAACGTTTTTTGTTATTATATAGTTATAGATGCTTTGTAGAAGCTTTGTAGTAAGGTTAACTAGGATACAAAACTATAAATGTTTTCTGTTTTATCATAATAATAATCGATATTTATTTGTCAACAGGTGAAAGTTTTCCATTTTATTTTTTAATGTCTTGATAATTAGATATAATATTGGGTTTAATGATAAAAAAGTTGTCTGAAAAGAAAATAGTTGTGTGTGTGTGGTTTAAAAGAATAGTAACTTTTTATATATTTGCAATTAAAAATAGTTTGATTATGACAGTAAAAGAACGTAGGACAATAAGGAAATACTTGAAAAATGAAATTCCTTCTTATTTGTTAAATGATTTGCTTGAAACATCCTTTCGTGCATCTACGATGGGAGGAATGCAGCTTTATAGCGTAGTGGTAACGCAAGAGGCAGAAATGAAAAAGAAATTATCTCCTGCGCACTTCAATCAGCCGATGGTTAATGATGCGCCTGTTGTATTGACTTTTTGTGCCGATTTTAGACGTTTCTCGTTGTGGTGTTCACAGCGAAATGCACAGCCGGGATATGATAATTTTATGTCTTTTATGAATGCCGCAATGGATACTTTATTGGTGGCTCAAACATTTTGTACATTAGCTGAGGATGCTGGTCTTGGTATTTGTTATTTAGGAACTACTACTTACAATCCTCAAATGATTATTGATGCTTTAAAGTTACCACAATTGGTTTTTCCTGTGACTACAGTAACTGTAGGTTACCCAGCCGAAATTCCAGCTCAACCCGATCGGCTTCCATTCGAGTCTTTGATTCATAAAGAACATTATAATGATTATAGCTCAAGTGAGATTGAACGTATCTATGCTTTTAAAGAAAGCTTGGATGAGAATAGAAAATTTGTTGTAGATAATGGAAAAGAAACATTGGCTCAGGTTTTTACGGATGTCAGGTATACTCAAAAAGACAATGAGTATATGTCTGGTAATTTGATGCAAGTGTTGAAAAAACAAGGTTTTATGAGCTGATTCCTTTAAAATAATAAGAAAGCGAGTGTATACTTAATGTATTTACTCGCTTTTCTTTTATTTTTTTTGTTTCAAATTCGATTCAATATTATCAAGTTCACTTCGGAAAGATTTATCTACCTCACATTGCCCTTTCACTGTTTTGCAAGCATGCAGCACAGTAGCGTGGTCTTTTCCGCCAATGAATTTACCTATTTTAGAAGTTGATAATTCTGTGTGCTGTTTTGCTAAATACATTGCAACTTGACGTGCTTGTACAACTTCTCTTTTTCTTGATTTAGTATGAATTGCTGCATTCTCCAAACCAAAGTGCTTGCATACAGTGTTTATAATCTCTTCTATTCCAATAGATTTGCTTTCTTGACGCACGGCTCCATGAACAACCAATTTTGCCAAACTAACGTCTATGTCTTTATTAAAGATGGTAGAACGTGCCATTATGGCAATTACGATACCTTCCAAATCACGTACACTTTCATTTACGTTTTCGGCAATGTAATCAATTACTTCGGAAGGAAATTCTAATCCATCGCGATGGATTTTATTGCGCAAAATATCTTTTCTTAATTCTGCGGTAGGTCTTTCTAATTCTGCAACCATACCCCATTTAAAACGGGTAAGAAGGCGGTCTTCCATACCCTGCAAAAGTACTGGTGCGCGGTCTGATGTTAAAATCAGCTGTTTGCCATTTTGATGCAAATGGTTGAATATGTGGAAAAACGTGTTCTGGGTTCGTGTAACACCAATAAACTCTTGAATATCATCAATGATAAGTATATCAATGGTTTGATAAAAGTTGATAAAGTCATTTGTTGTGTTATGACGGACAGAATCAGTGTATTGTATTTGGAATAAATGTGCTGAAACATACAATACGCGTTTGTCTGGGTACAACTCTTTAATGCGTGTACCAATGGCATTTGCAAGATGCGTTTTCCCAACCCCTGATGCGCCGTGAATGAACAGTGGGTTAAAGGCTGTACCAGCAGGGTTTTTTGCTACTGCTTCTGCTACACTTCTCGAAAGTTTGTTGCTATATCCTTCAATAAAAGTTTCAAAATTGTAGTTAGGATTTAGGTGTGGATCTAAGTCTTGCGGAGCAGGAGCATTGAGAATTGTAGGCGCTTTGTTTCCACCATTGCGGATGGGTGTATTTTGAGGGATAGCTATTGAGCGGTTGCTTGCTTCAAGATTCACCGTTTGATTGGGAACTGAAGTGCGGTCCACCATTACGTTATACATAAGTTTGGTTCCTTCTCCTATCACTTTATAAAGTGTACGGCGCAGCAAATCCACAAACTTTTCTTCTAAGAATTCATAAAAGAACTGGCTGGGAACTTGTACGACTAATGTGTTGTCCTCATATTTTAATGGGACAATGGGAATAAACCAAGTTGTATATGTCGAATCGGGTACGTTGTCTCTAATGATTTCGAGACAACGATTCCACAGCCCGACATGGTTGGAATCACTCATAGCGGCTGAAATACATTTATTAACTAAGCAAAACTTCTACAGATGCAAAATTGAGAATCTAATTTCAAAAAAACAAATGCCTTTTTTCTTGTTTTTTTCTTGTGATTTGTAAAGTGTTCATTATAAGCCTGTTTTGATGCTATATACGCAAAAGTCTTAAATTGTGAATTTTGAAATGATTAATAGCTTGAAAATCAGGTATTTGTCGTGTATTTTTGTATTATTTTATGTTAAAAAACATATATATTAAAAACGTCTATATCACTTTTATATAGGGCGAAATTCATTTGAAAGCCATAAATAATAAAAAGGTTGTTATTTAGACGGAATCTATATAATTAATTATTTGTCTTTTCTTCCAAATAATGAAAAGTGTACATAACGCTTGGGTTGTTCTTTAACGTTTTCAAGCAAACTTGCGGCATTTATAGCAGTTGCATTAAGGTTGTTATAAAGTTGTGGGTCGTTAAACAGTAATCCAATGGTGTTGTTGTTGCTATTCATTTTTTCGGTAAGCTCTTTAACGTTGGCAAGTGTTTGGTCGATTTCATTCACCATAGCGGCATAATCTATCTGTTTCAACTTTTCACTCATCACAATAAAGTTGTCACCTATTGTGTTTAGCTTGCCAGTAATTTGCGGAATATCATTTTTCATAAACGATTTTAGCTGGCCACTTGTAATCTCTAAATTAGCGGTGGTTTTTTCTATGTGGTTTAGTGTTGCTGGTATACTTTGATCGGCCAACAATGCGTTTAGTGATGAAAGAATAGAGTCCATTTTTGGAATCATTTTAGTGATTTCAGGCATAAGTGCTGCAACGTTTTCCATCATACCACCATTAACACTTCCTTGAAGCGTATCACCTACTGCATATTTTTCTCTTGGATTGTTGGCCAAAAGAATATTCATTCGTGTGTTTCCCATAAAATCCGATTCCAATTCTGCACTACTTCCTTTTGGAATGCGTAAATCTGTGTCTACCTCTATTTCTACAATGATGTTATTTGGTATTTCATAATTGTATGATATTTCACGTACGATGCCAACTCTTACGCCATCGGCATATACAGGACTGGCATTGGCTAAGCCATTTACATTGCTAAATTTAATATAGAAGTAACTTGATGGTTTAAACATATTGATACCTTTCAGAAAATTGATTCCGAAAACCAATATGCAAAGGGCTACTATGCCTGCTGCACCAATTCTGACTTCTTTTGTAATGTATTTCATTGTTGTTGTTATTTTTTATTCTGTTTCTTTTTAAATTCGGCGATAGCCTCATTTGTATTTATTTTCTTTTCTCCTTTGAATGCCACAATAAATGCTCCTTTAAACTTATCTGCAATGCTTTTTTGTGTTTGCACTACTTTGTTGTAATTGGTCGAAGCACCATAAGTATATTTATACATTCCTTTCTCTTTGTAATATTCTACATCTTTCAACCCTTTAAATTGTCTGTCATTTGGTTTTATAGGAGTGGCAGATGCTAATATTTGTACTTTGAAAACTGTCTCGTCACGATTGCTGTTAGGCTGTTGAGTTGTGACTTCTGTTTTTCTGGTAGAGCAACTTTCTGCTACTCTTGTGTTATTGGTAGAGGGCATTTCTGGCTCATCATCGGGTATGATGGTTTGGCTGCTTCCAGTTAAGCGAATTTCATGCTCGCGCTTATATTCCATAAATGCGTGATAAATTCCATTGGCCAAATTGTTTGCACCAGCCTCTGTATTCAAGTATTTTTCCTCTTCAGGCGTAGAGATGAATCCCAGTTCTACCAGTATACTTGGCATAGCACTCTCCTTTAAAACCAAGAAACCAGCTTGATGCACTCCTCTGTCTGTGCGTTTGCATCTGTTTTTAAACTGTTTTTGTACAAGTGACGCCAAGTGTACGCTTTGTTCCATATACTTGTCTTGCATAAACTCAAAAATGATGTACGATTCGGCCGATTGTGGGTTGAAGCCAGCATATCGTGTTTTGTAATCACTCTCGTATAAAATCACAGAGTTCTCACGCTGTGCTACGGCTAAATTTGCATCCGATCGGGCAAGACCTAAAGTCCAAGTAGATGCTCCTTTTATGGTGCGGTTGTTGGCTACGGCATTGGTGTGTATGGAGATAAAAAGATCGGCTTTGGCATTGTTGGCTATTTCGGCGCGGCGTGCCAATGGTATGAATATATCTTTATCGCGTGTGTAGACTACTTTTACATCTTTACAATTTTTCTTGATAAGATTTCCAACCTTTAATGCTACGTTTAGGTTGATATTTTTTTCCTTTGATATTTTGCCAACGGCTCCTGGGTCATTTCCACCGTGACCAGGGTCGATTACTACCACGAAATCTTTCGCTTTTTGCTGTGCTATGCAAAAAGAGTAATTCAGCGAAAATAGGGTAATAAATATAAATAATATGTAGCTTTTAAAAACTTTCATCCTATCAAAATGCTTGTGCAAATGTAGCAGAATTTTGCAGAAAACTAACTATCAATGTTAAAGTTTTGCTTTTTTTGAGCCATTTAATACCTTTATATTATAGAAAACGTTGTTACTTTGCACCCGAATTTAATAAATAACGACTGTAAATGTATAAGTTCTTTAAAGATTGGACACTTCCTATTGCTATGTTGGTGGGTTGCCTTGCTTACCCTTTTTTCATCAAACTATATTTCATTACCCCATTTCTGATATTTACGATGCTATTGCTTACATTTTGTAAAATTGCGGTTAGTGAACTGCGACCCAAACTTTGGCATTTGTGGCTGCTTTTAATTCAACTGATTGGTGCATTGGGTATTTATTTTGCTTTAGCTAACTACAACAAAATACTGGCACAAGGGGCTATGGTATGTATCATTTGTCCTACCGCTACTGCGGCAGCAGTCATTACATCTAAATTGGGTGGTAATGCAGCCAGTGTCACTACCTATACATTGCTCGCCAATATCGGAACGGCGATTGCGGTTCCTGTGTTTTTTCCTTTGATTGAACCTCATGCCAATATTGGTTTTTTTGATGCTTTCTTAGTGATTCTTGGTAAGATATTTCCATTGCTTATTTGTCCTTTTATCTTGGCGTTGTTCTTGAATCGCTTTTTCCCAAAAACACATCAAAAACTTTTGAGTTTGCACGAATTAGCATTCTATCTTTGGGCTGTGTCGCTTGCGATTGTAACTGCTAAAACACTCGATTCTGTAATTAATTACAAGGGTGATGGAGTTACGGAAATACTTATTGCCGCTGCTGCTTTTGTGGCGTGTGGTATTCAGTTTTTCTTAGGAAAACAAATTGGAGGCATTTATAACGACCGCATTAGTGGGGGACAGTCATTGGGGCAAAAAAATACCATTCTTGCTATTTGGATGGCACATACTTACCTTAACCCGCTCTCTTCCATTGGGCCAGGCAGCTATGTGCTGTGGCAGAACATTGTGAATAGCTGGCAGCTTTGGAAGAAGCGAAAAAGAGATGAGAAAAGAAAATTATAGCTATTAACAAGTATCACGACAACTGTTAATATTTTTGAGATGACTCGTTAACGGTTGTCGCGATACTTATTAATAACTGAGAAATGATAGATTTATGTTATTGTGGTGTATATTAAACTCTTCTTTTTTTAGATACTAATGTTCACACCTCCCATAAAGGTGGAGCCAGGCATCGGAAAGCCGAGGTTTATTTCGTATTTCTGATTAAGCAGATTTTCGCCTCGTACAAACAGTTCGAGCCATTTGGTCGCTTTGTAGCTTCCACGCAAGCTCCATAAAGCAAAGTTCTCTTTGGTCAGCGGATCGGTCGATGTGTATAATCCGTTTATGTATTGTATTCCCGTAGAGGCCGTCCATCTATTTTTATTAAAATCGATGCCTACAAAAAGTTTGTTTTGTGGAGCCGCTACAATTTTATACTCCATTTTTAGCCAACTGTAATTGGCCATTATCGCAAACATCGGTGACAGGCGGTAGGATGTCGATAATTCTATTCCCCAGTTTTTTACTTTGCCTGTATTTATGTTTTTGGGTCGTCCATCTACTGGAACGGTTTGAATCATATTCTTTCCATTGATATAAAATAAGTTCACACTATACGACAAACTGTTTTGTAGTAAGCGTTGTGACCAAGAAATCTCATAATTCCAAAGACTTTCGGGTTTTAAGTCGGGATTTTGTGGAGGAAACATATACATCTCGCGAATAGTGGGGTTGCGGAATCCACGGCTTGCTATCAGTTTAATTTCTCCTGTGCGTAGCGGATAGAAAGAGGCACCAAATTGTGGAATGATGTGATTGCCCGTTGCTGAATGATGATCGATGCGCACACCAGCATTGAGTGTCATTATCTCACCAATGTTTTGCCGATAGTCTACATATCCTGCAAGATTGTATTCGGTTTTGTCTATAATCTCCGATTTGCTGTCGTCGGTGTATTCATTCCACGCTTTTCCACCAAATTGCTGAAGGTCGAATCCTGCAGTCCAGCGACTCCCTTTCCACAACGAAATACTTTGATACCACGTGATACCCAGCATTTTATCTTTTGAGTGGAACAGGTAATCGCGTGGATTGCCACCTTCGTAGTATCCGTCGTCTATTTTGTGTCTACCCCAATTATAGAAAAACTTAAATGCTCCCGAAGTACGTCCGTAATTATTTTCTATCGAAAAAGAAGTCATACCACGGGTAATGTGTGAGTCGTTGTCGAAGATGGGACGGTTTACTGTGCCCGGGTTAGATGCGTTGAAATGCGTTAAGTTTAAATCGGCAAATGCACTCCAGTTGCTTGTGAACTCATAACCTATTTTGGCATAACCTCCATATTGCTCAAAACCCATATTGGGACGGTGTCCATCTGTGCGGTTGTACGACCCGGTAATCATTGATGAAAATCCTTTGTTCCGATAGCGTGTGTTTGCTTCGGTTGTAAGCGTGTTATAAGAACCATAACTCACTCGTGCGCCACCACGCCATTCGTCCTGTTTCAACTGGTTGGTCAGAATGTTGATAACTCCCCCCATTGCATTCGAACCGTAGAGTACCGAGGCGGGTCCACGCACCACTTCCACCTTTTCGGCAAGAAGCGATTGGTAGGCATCGGCTATAGAGTGTCCCATTAAGCCCATATATTGTGGATGTCCGTCGATGAGTATCAGCATTCCCGTTGTGGGGCTTCCACCAATGCCTCTCATCGTGAAACCTCCCGATCCTCCAGTCGACACGCCATATCCCATAATACCTCGTGCAGTGGTGAATAGCCCAGGCACTTGTTCGGTGAGCACGGGAAGCAACGAAGGTTCATAACGCTTGTTTATCTGGTCGCTATTTACTACCGAAACGGTGAGTGGTAAGTGGCGCATATCTACTTCACTGCGCGAACCAGTCACCACTACTTCGGGAATGCTCACGGTGTCTTTTACTACGTCGTGTGCTCTGCCCATTGCTGCCTGAGATAGTAGCAATGCCACTCCACACAATTGTCCTAATACCTTCATCCAATATCTTCTTAGCTATTGAAAAACTATTTAGTGATTCCTGTTTGTTCTTTTACCCACTTTTCCACGTGTGGCTTCGATCTGTTTACTGCGCTACCATTTGCAAGAAAACCCTCTTTTGAGTTATGTTTTTTGGTGTGTTTAGCAAAATCTTTAAAACACTGTTGCGCACCACCTCCACCGTGTGTGCAGAAAGGTAGCAATGTTTTATCGCTAAAATCGTAGCTTTCCATAAAAGTGAGCACAGCCATCGGCATTGTACCCCACCAGTTTGGATAGCCAATAAACACCACGTCGTAATCGCTCATATTTGCCACCTTGCCCTGTATTGCAGGACGTGTGTTTTTTTCTTTCTCTTGTTTGGCAGTCTCTACACATTGGTTGTAGTTCGAGGAGTAGGGAGTGACGGTTTTAATTTCAAACAAATCTCCACCCGTAACCTCTTGAATTTGATTTGCGATTTCTTTCGTGTTTCCCGACCACGAAAAATAGGCTATCAACACTTTGGGTTTTTGTGCCATTGCCGAGTAACTCATTCCAATCATAGCCATCATTGTCAATAATAAAGTTTTTAGTTTCATATTAATCTCATTTTTTAAGTGAACTTGTTTTAGTAGTCGATGTAGCAACAACATCGTGTTTGTTTGTGAAACCTATAACGCAGCCACACAATGCCATCGGCCAACACTTCGGATGCAAGAAGTTCCAATCGTTGTCCGCAAGCTGGTTCTTCGTCTGTCGATTTTCCTACGTAATCGAATATAGTGGCTGTTCCTGCCAGTCCGTCGATGCCTGGGTATACCAATAAGCTCAATTCATCAATTAGTTTCTCTTTCAAAAAAGTACCATTAATGATTCCACCCCCTTCTAACAGTATCTTCTCGATGCCAAACTCCACTTGTAATACTTCTAAGGCGAGCGACATATTGTCCCCATTCTCACCAGCAAATAGGTAAGAAATACCCATCTGACGCAAATGTTCGAGATATTCTTGCGATACACTTTCGCCCAATACTGCAATGATGTTTTCACCATCTGCCTTGTCGTCATCATAGTTGATTTTTCCTTTGGGGTCTACTACAACAGTAAAGCGATTGGATAGCAAATTGCCTACATAACTCTCAAAGGATTTTACGGAAGTATATGTGGCGTTTTCAAAGCAATTGGGAAAATAGTGTTTCTGAATGGTTTTCCTGCCAAGCATTATGGCCTGTGCATTGTATTTTAGGCTAATATCAAAATAGACCTTCGATGCCTCTTCAAAGGTTTTGCCACTATGCGGAGGAGTGTATCGGTCGCAATCCAAACGTCCGTCTACCGAACTCATCATATGGCATATCACTTTTGGTTTCATCTTTATACGTTATCAGTTTGTATTTATCTGATGCAAAGATAGCTGATGAGTTAAAGTGAAAAGCTAAACATTTTACGGATAGTTGTACACTAATTACTGAAAGCGTAGGAAAGGAAATAGAGTAAATAAAAAGTAAGTATATCTACCAATGCTATTTTATAGTCTATGAAAAAAGGGGGTTGAAACTTCGTGATTTCGAGTTTCAACCCCCTTTATGAATATGTTGCCTGAATCTATTCTTAGAGACCAGCTAATTCCAATACTTTTTCGATTGCGGCATTTAGCCCATCCGCATCTTTACCACCCGCAGTAGCAAAGTGGGGTTGACCTCCGCCGCCGCCTTTGATAAGTTTTGCGGCCTCTTTCACCAAGTTGCCCGCTTTCAGTCCACCAGCTACTAAATTGTCGCTTAGCATCACTGTAAGCATTGGTTTGCCGTGGTCTGTTGTGCCTGCCACAAAGAATAGGTTTTCGGTGATTTCACCACGCAGTTGGAATGCAATGTTCTTTACAGCCTCTGCTGGCATTGGAGCATTCAGTTTCACTACTTTTACACCGTTTATTTCCTCTATGTTTTTCAGAAGTCGATTTTTTACAATCGCTTCTTTCTCTTTCATAAAGTCTTCAACTTGCTTTTTTAATCCAGCGTTTTCTTCGATAAACTTACGCACGGCAACTCCCAAATCGGGCACATTGTTGAACAAAGCTCTTAAATCGCTGATTGTATCTTGTACGGTGTCAATCATTTCTTCCACTCTTGCACCTGTAACAGCTTCGATGCGGCGAACACCAGCTGCTACCGAACTCTCGGATACGATTTTCAGCATACCGATGCTACCCGTAGCTGATGCGTGCGTACCACCGCAGAATTCTACCGAATCGCCAAATTGGATAACACGAACGTGATCGCCATATTTTTCACCAAACAAAGCGATAGCGCCCAATTCTTTAGCGTCTTCAATCGGTATGTTGCGATACTCCTGCAATGCGATATTTTCACGAATCTTGGCGTTCACCAAGTGCTCTACCTGGCGTATTTCCTCATCCGTCACTTTTTGGAAGTGCGAAAAATCGAAGCGAAGAGCATCTGATCCTACCAACGAACCTTTTTGTTCCACGTGTTCGCCCAACACTTCGCGAAGTGCTGAGTCGAGTAAGTGAGTTGCCGAGTGATTGGCTGCACAAGCAGTTCTTTTATCGGTATCTACGCAAGCCATCATAGGTGCTTCCAAATGTTCAGGAAGTTTTTTGGCAATGTGGATCGGAAGGTTGTTCTCTTTCTTCGTGTCAATGATTTCGATTGTTTCAAACTCGTTCACCAATACACCGCTATCACCTACCTGACCACCGCTTTCGGCATAGAAAGGTGTGTAATCCAGCACAATTTGATAATAAGTCTGATTCTTCTGTTTTACTTGACGATAACGAAGAATAGATGTTTCGTATTCGGTGAAGTCATAACCAACAAACTCGGTTGTACCCTCTTTTAATGTAATCCAGTCGCCTGTTTCAACGGCTGCTGCATTGCGAGCACGTTGCTTTTGTTGCTCCATTTCGGCATCAAACTCAGCATTGTTTACAGTCATATCGTTTTCACGGAGAATCAGTTCTGTCAAATCGAGTGGGAAACCAAATGTATCGTATAAAGTGAAAGCATCCTTGCCACTAATCTCACTCTTTCCAGCAGCCTTTGTATCGGCCATAGTTTTGTCGAGTAAGCGAATACCCGTTTCGAGTGTGCGCAAGAATGATTCTTCTTCTTCTTTAATTACCTTTTCTATTAAACTCTGTTGAGCTATCAATTCAGGATAAGCTTCGCCCATACTTTCGATAAGGGTAGGGATGAGCTTGTACATAAAGGCGTGTTTTTGCCCTAAGAATGTGTAGCCATAGCGAACTGCACGACGCAAGATGCGACGAATCACATAGCCCGCTTTTGCATTCGATGGCAATTGGCCGTCGGTGATAGAAAAAGCTATTGTACGGATGTGATCGGCAATCACACGCATAGCGATGTCTTGTTGCTTATCTTTGCCATATTCCGTGCCAGCAAGTTTGGCAATAGCTTTTATCAATGGTTGGAATACATCGGTGTCATAGTTTGAAGTTTTACCTTGCAAAGCCATACACAAACGCTCAAATCCCATACCTGTGTCAATTACCTTGGCAGGTAGTGAGTCGAGACTACCGTCTGCTTTGCGATTGTATTGCATAAACACAAGATTCCAAATCTCAATCACCTGTGGGTGGTCGTGATTTACCAATTCACGACCTGATGTTGCAGCTCTTTCTTCTTCCGAACGAAGGTCGATATGAATTTCAGAACAAGGGCCACAAGGACCTGTGTCGCCCATTTCCCAGAAATTATCTTTTTTGTTGCCATTGATAATATGGTCTGTTGTCAGGTATTGCTCCCAATAAGATGCTGCTTCGTCATCGCGTTGCAAACCCTCTTCTGGACTTCCTTCAAAAACAGTAGCATATAAGCGTGCTGGATCAAGTTTTAATACGTCGACCAAATATTCCCACGCCCAGTTGATAGCCTCTTTTTTAAAGTAATCGCCAAATGACCAGTTGCCAAGCATCTCAAACATCGTGTGGTGATAGGTGTCGTGACCTACTTCTTCAAGGTCATTGTGCTTGCCACTCACGCGAAGACACTTTTGTGAATCGGCTACACGTGGATATTTGATAGGCTGATTGCCTAAAATGATGTCTTTAAATTGATTCATCCCTGCATTGGTAAACATCAGGGTTGGGTCGTCTTTTATTACCATCGGAGCAGACGGAACGATTTGATGTCCTTTCGACTCAAAGAAATTCTTAAATGAATCTCTGGTTTCTTTTGCAGTCAACATAACTTATATATCTATCGTTGAGGTTAATATTCATAAAAAAGCGATGCAAAGATAGGTTGTTTTTATTATTTTTGTCGTATCAACACCTGAAATTATTGCTAAGATGCGTAAAGTTTACTACATATATAATCCTCGGACTCAAACTTATGATAAGGTTTTTCCTACCGCTCGGCAACGTACAATGAACATTATTCGTCGTCTGTTTGTAGGAATGGGATTGGGGGCAGGAAGCTTTTTGATACTCTTCTTTATTTTTGGCTCTCCTTCCGAAAAGGAGCTGCGAACAGAAAACAGTCGTTTGACCGCACAATACAACGTGCTTTCAAAACGTTTGGATGAGGCTTTGGATGTGCTCGAAGACCTTCAATTGCGTGACGACAATTTATACCGAGTTGTTTTTCAGGCCGATCCCATATCGCCCGATATTCGTAAGGCTGGATATGGAGGTACCAATCGCTACGAGGAGTTGCTCGATATGGCCAATGCCAACTTAGTAGTGGGGACTACTCAAAAAATGGACTTGCTGAACAAGCAACTTTATATTCAATCCAAGTCGTTTGATGATGTGGTGGAAATGTGCAAGAGTCAAGATCAAATGCTTAAATCTATTCCTGCTATTCAGCCTATATCCAATAAGGATTTAAAGAAAACAGCTTCGGGTTATGGTACGCGTATCGACCCCATTTATGGCACAACTAAGTTTCACGCAGGAATGGACTTTTCGGCAAGCCCGGGAACGGATGTTTATGCTACGGGGGATGGTGTAGTGACCAAAGTAGGATGGATGGGTGAGCTTGGAAATACCGTGATTGTTGATCACGGTTTTGGTTATAAAACCGTCTATGCTCATTTGCGAGATTTCAGAACCAAACCTGGCAAAAAAGTTGTGCGTGGTGAAGTGATAGGTGGGGTAGGCAGTACGGGAAAAAGTACAGGGCCACATTTGCATTACGAAGTACACTTAAAAGACAAGCCTGTAAACCCTGTGAATTACTACTTTATGGACTTGAATGCTGAAGATTATGACCGAATGATTCAGCTTGCAGCCAATCACGGCAAAGTATTTGATTGATGATGTGATTATTATGAGCCTATCGACCAATAAAAATAGAAAACTTTTTTACTCCATAGCCGAAGTTGCCGAGAGGTTTAATGTAAACCAATCGTTGCTTCGGTTTTGGGAAAAAGAATTTCCACAGATTGCTCCTAAAACCAACAAACGCGGAGTACGTATGTATCGGGAAGAGGATATTGAATTGATTGGTATGATTTATAATTTAGTCAAAGAAAAAGGTATGACTATTTCGGGTGCAAGACAACGATTGGTTAACGAGCATAAATCGGTACACCAACGATATGATGTTACAACTCGGCTCCGAATAGTGCGTGATGAATTATTGGCCATAAAAAAAGAGTTAGACCAGCTATCTGTTTCCGATTCAAGCGAAACGGAAGTTGAATCCTGATTAGGACTCAACTCGATTGGCGGTTTTGATATTCTCTATTCTGCGTAGATTATTACAAATTGATTTCACATCTTCTACATCGTGTACCCATAGCTGAATTTTACCTTCAAAGATTCCGTCCTCAGTTTCGATTGTCAATTTACGAATGTTCACGTTCATTTGTCTTGAAATGACCTGTGTCACCTCATTAAGCAATCCTACACAGTCTATTCCTTTGATATAAATATAGACTAAAAAAGAGAGTGCTTTGTGGGTATCCCATTCGGTTGCTATGATGCGATTGCCATAGCTGCTCTTTAATTTAGCAGCAACAGGGCATTGACGCTTGTGGATTATAACTCGATCGTTCTCGTCGATATAGCCTAACACATCATCTCCGGGTATAGGGTGACAGCAATCGGCCATAATATATTTCTTCTGAAGGTCATCTTCGGTTAGTTTCAATATTTTCTTGGTATTGATTTTTTCCGTTTCCGTAGTATCCTCTTCAGTTTCAGTTCCTTTTTTGTCTTTTGTGTTGCTCCCTCCAAACGAGAATGAAAGAAGTTTTTTCCAGTTTCCTCCTTGCTTTTCTTTCAGCTCATTCTTTTCATTTTCGCCAAGTATGATGGTTTTGTTCCCTATTGCAACTAACAATTCTTCTTCATTTTTGAAGTTGTGCATTTTGCATAGTTTCTCAATAACCGACTCGTCTGGATGTATCTCTTCTTTAGTTAAGAACTCAGAGAGCATACGTTCGCCATTCTTCTGATTGTGCTTTCGCTCTCTACGCAATATTGTGGCTATTTTTGCTCGTGCTTTTGCCGTTGTAGCAAACACTTCCCACTGGGGCTGAACTCTTTGCGATTTGGAAGTTAGTATTTCAACTTGATCGCCACTTTGTAGCTTATGGCTCAAAGGCACTAACTTATGATTTACTTTGGCACCAATGCAGTGACTTCCTATGTCGGTATGCAGCGAAAATGCAAAGTCAAGAGCTGTTGCGTTTTGTGGCAGTGTTTTTAATTCGCCTTTCGGAGTGAAAACAAATATTTCGGATGCAAAAAGATTGAGCTTAATGGTGTCTAAAAAATCCATTGCATCCGGTTGTGGATCTTCTAAGATTTCTTTGATAGTGCGTAGCCATTTTTCGAGTTCTCCTTCATCCTCGCTACCACCACCATCTTTATATTTCCAATGAGCCGCAAAGCCTTGTTCGGCAACATCATCCATACGTTGGCTTCTGATTTGTACTTCTATCCATTGTCCATTGTTGGCCATCAACGTGACGTGTAGTGCCTGGTAGCCATTGGCCTTTGGGTGACTTACCCAATCGCGTAGACGGTCGGGGTGTGGTTTGTAGATTTTCGAAATGGATACGTATATGTCAAAGCAGTCATTCAACTCTTCTTCTTCATCTTTGGGGTCGAATATAATGCGAACTGCTAATATATCATATACCTCTTCGAATGGAACGTGTTTGGTTTGCATTTTATTCCATATCGAATAGATAGATTTTACACGTGCTAAGATATGGTACTTCAATCCCATTTTATCGAGTTGCACTCGGATAGGTGCCGTAAATTCTTGAAAAACCCTTTCTCGTTCATCCGCTGTAGCTTTCAGCTTCTCTTCTATTTCTTCGTACTCCTCGGGGTGCTCATATCTAAAACTTAGGTTTTCAAGTTCTGTTTTTATTTTATAGAGTCCCAAACGGTTGGCCAACGGAGCATATATATAGAGTGTTTCGCCTGCAATCTTATACTGTTTGTTGGGCAGCATTGAGCCTAACGTACGCATATTGTGCAATCGGTCGGCTATCTTTATCAGAATCACACGTATGTCTGATGACATAGTAAGGAGCAGCTTTTTAAAGTTTTCTGCTTGTTCCGAAGCCCTATCACCAAATATACCTCCTGATATTTTGGTCAGTCCATCTACGATTTGGGCTATTTTAGTACCAAATAAATTTTCAATATCTTCTACGGTATAATCTGTGTCTTCTACTACGTCGTGAAGCAAAGCTGCACAAATAGAGGTTGAACCTAATCCGATTTCGGTACAAACGATCTGTGCTACTGCAATGGGGTGCATTATGTATGGTTCGCCCGAACGTCTTTTGATTCCCTTGTGGGCTTGGTTGGCAAAATTAAATGCTTTGGTAATGATTTCAACCCGTTTGCGGTGTTTGGTTTTTAGATAATCATTCAGCAAGTTCTGAAACGCCTGTTCGATCATATCGTCCATAATCGTCTCTTTTTGAGGTATATTATTATCCATAAGTATTTGTCCTTTCAGCTATTGTTGCAAAAATAGTGCTTTTTCAATTCTAAGCAACTTTGAATGAGGTTATTTGTATATTTTGAGTCGTTTGCCAGCCGCTATTTTTGTGCTGTTCATTCCATTCCACGTTTGTATATTTTTTACGGTCACACCATATCTTCTCGCAATGCTATTTAGTGTTTCTCCACTCTTGATGGTGTGGTAACTTAACGTACCTTTACCTGCTGTTGCTTTTGCGGTTTGAGGTGTTGCTTGTTGCACAGCTACTGTGCGACGATTCTTAAATAGCTCGTTATAGCGGTGTGCGTAAATTGTATCCTGATTGTCGATAAATGTACTGATATGTTCCAGTGGCAGGCGAAGAGTTGAAGGCTTGGTGTTGCCGGGTATAATGTCACGTTTGTATTGTGGGTTCAAACTTTTTAGTTGTTCCGAACTTACTCCGCAAATATCGGCTATTTGTTTAAAGTGTAGTTGATTGTTCACCTGTAGAGTGTCGGTGTTGGCAGGGATATTGGTTTCCATCGGGCAGATGTTGTGTTTGCAATAATAGTTCATCACGTAATTGGCAGCGATGAAGGCTGGCACATATCCTCTTGTCTCTTTAGGTAGATAGTTGTATATCTTCCAATAATCAGTTTCACCATTGGCGCGGCGTATGGCTTTATTGATGTTTCCTGGCCCACAGTTGTATGCCGCAATTACCAAGTTCCAATCACCGAAAATGTTATAAAGATCGCGCAAGTATCGTGCGGCTGCCCAAGTTGATTTGATAGGGTCACGACGCTCATCTATCAGACTATTCGATTCTAAACCGTATATTTTGCCCGTTGCCAGCATAAATTGCCACAATCCAGCAGCTCCAGCGCGTGATACTGCTGATGGATTTAACGCCGATTCGATGATGGGCAGATACTTTAATTCTATTGGTAAGTCGTAAGCGTCGAGTGCTTCCTCAAAAAGGGGCACGTAGAAGTTGCACGCACTGAGCATAAATGCTACTTGGTTGCGAAGTCTTCCGGTATACTGGTCGATGAATTTACGCACAATCTCGTTGTAGGGCATCTCCATCACAGATGGTATGCGGCTGAGGCGGTCGATATAAACCGAGTCGCTAAACACGGGGTTGATGGTTGATGTTTCGCAGTCTTTACCAATTTCGATGTAGTTTTTTGCTTTCCAGTCTTGTAGTAAGCTATCCAATGGATAGGTCATACTTACAGGAAGATCTATGTTTTCGTGACGCTCTATACCGTCTTCGTTGATGGTCACATCTACGGTTTGTGCTTGCAACGCCGGGATTGCGATAAATGATAATAATGTCGTGAAAATGTAATTTGATAATCTCTTCATATAATGTAATTCAAAAAAAGCGGTTGGTTAAAATCGAAAACTACACTGTACCCCAACAGACTTGCTACCTGTGACGGAGTGGTTGTTGTTGAATATGGTAGGTTCTATACGCATACTTAAATCGGGTGTTATGTCAAAGTTGGATAACTCGGCATCCACATAAGCATCTACAATTGATATGAGATACACGCCTATTATGGCGAATATACTCAAGTCTCTATATCGTCTGAACGTATCTTTTCTTCGTTTAATCAAATCTTTGAGCTGGCTTTCCGAATAATTAGTCACTCGGTTGGGAAGCAGGTCTAAAAAGCTATTTGTATTGGGATCGTCGTCCATAATATCCAAATAAGCTTGTGAGTAATCTTTGTACATCTTTCCGTTCCAGCTCAATGCGTAGGCGCAGCCTGCAAACCCACCATAAATGATGGGTAGTTTCCAATACTTACGATTGTATATCTGGCCACCACCGGGAAACACCACAGCAAGCCAAGTGGCCTTAGTGGGGTTGGGAATCCAAACAGGGCGAGGAGGTGCTGGTATCACCGTATCTTTGGGCTGAGGTGGAATAATTTTAGCTTCCATCTCTTCCATTTGTTTTTTATTGGCCTGTTCAATGCTGTCGGCCAGTGCCAGCACCGTTTCGGGCGATACGTATTCCAAAATCGTGTCCGATATAGCGGCTATGATGCTATCTGCTGCCAACGGTGTCGAGTGTGTCAGCGAATCTCTAATCTCTTTGGTCGACTCACGGTGTTTGCGTGCTCTGGGTTGTGGAGCTTCGCGCATGGGAATGGAGTCTCCTCTCACCACACTTTGGGGTGTTTGTCCAAAAGCATCAAGCCCTGCCATTTGCAAAATGCAAAATAGCAGGGGGATTAGTATGCTGTGATATAGTTTACTTTTATCTATCATTTATTTTTTAGCGTATCAAATAGCTCCATAATGCGTTCCAGGTCTTCTTCGCTGGCAAATGGAATACTGATTTTCCCTTTTCCTTTTTCCGAGCACGTCAATTGTACTTTGGTGTGAAAAAAGTCTGAAAGGTGATTTTTTAGAACATTAAACTCTTCGGGTAGCTTAGAGCCTTTTGGGGTGATTTTTTTTCCACCGCTTTTTACTGCCTCGCCTTCTTGAAGTGATTTTACAATCTCTTCTACCTTGCGCACCGAATAGCCCTGTTCCACTACTTCTTCAAACACTTTTACTTGTAGTTTGGGGTCGGAGAGGGTGATTAATGCACGTGCGTGACCCATATCTATCTGCCTGTTTTGCAAGGCCATCTGAATGGGAGCGGGCAGTTTGAGCAAGCGAAGATAGTTGGCTATGGTTGTTCTTTTCTTGCCAATTCGCTCGCTAAGACGCTCTTGGGTCAGTTCATACTGGTCGAGCAAATGCTGGTAGGCCAATGCTATTTCAACAGCGTTCAAATCTTCTCGCTGGATGTTTTCAATCAATGCCATCTCCATTACATTTTCATCATCGGCTGTGCGGATGTATGCTGGAATGCTGGCTAAACCTGCTTTCAAAGAGGCTCTGTATCTGCGTTCGCCGGCAATAATCTGATATGAGTCATCTTCCATTTTGCGAAGGGTGATTGGCTGAATGATACCAATTTCTGCAATCGAATCTGATAGCTCTTGCAACGCCTCTTCGTCGAACTCACGTCGAGGTTGGTTGGGGTTTACAGATATTTTGGATAATTCTATCTCATTGATTGACGATGAGCCTTCGGTGTTTACTTCATCCATCGAAAGCAGTGCGTCCAATCCGCGTCCCAGTGCATTTCTTCTTTGTATTGCCATATTCACTTGCAGGTTATTGTTTGTTTCTATTGATTATTTCTTGTGCCAACGATAGGTAGTTTCTTGCTCCTGTCGATTCGGCATCATAAAGTATGGTAGGCATACCGTAGCTTGGAGCCTCGCTCAGTTTTACATTGCGCTGAATCACTGTTTTGAACACCAATTCTTGGAAGTGGCGTTTTACCTCATCATAAATTTGGTTGGCTTGGCGTAAGCGCGAATCATACATTGTAAGAAGAAATCCTTCGATCTCAAGATTTGGATTGAGCTTCGACTTGATTATCTTGATGGTGTTGAGCAGCTTGCTGATACCTTCGAGGGCAAAATATTCGGCTTGTACGGGAATGATGACCGAGTCGGCTGCCGTCAAAGCGTTGATAGTGATAAGCCCCAACGAAGGCGAACAATCTATCAAGATGTAATCAAACTCATCTTTAAGGGGAGTCAGCACCTCTTTCAATATTTTTTCTCTATTGGGCAAGTTGAGCATTTCAATCTCAGCTCCTACCAAATTGATGTGCGATGAGATAACTTTTAGGGTATCGATGCTTGTGTCGAGTATAGCATTCTGAACATTTGTTTTGTCGACAATACATTCATAAATCGTACATTCCGACTGTTTGATATTTACGCCCAATCCCGATGAAGCGTTTGCTTGCGGGTCGGCATCAACTACTAAAACCTTCTTTTCGAGTGTAGCAAGCGAAGCGGCGAGATTGATTGTGGTTGTAGTTTTGCCTACACCGCCTTTTTGATTTGCCAAAGCAACTATTTTTCCCATATACATTCTACTCTAAGTAATTGCTTGCGAAATAAGTGATAAAACCTTAGTACACCTACTAAAAAATAGAAACTTTTCGTTTTCTGTTGATAAGTTGCCTATTTTGTTAATAACTGAAGCGAATGCTTTTGGATAGGTTTTTACTAATGCTTGCAAATGTACTCAATTTATTCAAGTTCTACAAGGGGATGTTTGTTAACAGTAACTGTGATTGGTAGGTATAGCTATCTACCAACCTGGCAAGCCCTATCTACCAGCCTGGCAAGGCCTATCTACCGACCTGGCAAGGCCTTGCCAGCAAATGGAATGCAAATCACCGGCAATTATTGCTTTAATACGTTGATATACAATGTTTAGCGTGTGTGGTGCAAGATGCTGTGTTTTCAGTTGAAAACAGTCGACTAAGGTTTGTGAAACTGAAGCCTATTTCTTGTTTTTATCCAACCTGAAACAGTGTCAAGTAAGGGAGTATATCGATATTGGTTAAAAGTGTTAAAAAATGTATGGTTTGTTTCTGTTTAATATCTTTGTGATATTAAAATGATATTATTAAACTACTATTTATATGGAAACAAAAGAAATTGATTTTAAGGGTTTTAAAATGAGTGGCTTCGTAATGCTTTTACTCTTTTTTATGTTGCTTTGTTTGTGTGGAATCTCCTTTATATGGCACATCGAATCACCCGTGTTGAACATAGTTTATCGCATTGTGGCACTATTGGGCATTTTGTGTGCTATTATTATGTCGAGGGGCTTTATGATGCTCGAACCCAATGAAGCGCGTGCAATGGTGTTTTTTGGAAAATATGTAGGTACGTTTAAAGAAACGGGTTATTTCTGGGTAAATCCTTTTTTGACTGCAAAGAAAGTGTCGCTTCGCGCTCGTAACTTGGATGTAGCTCCCATCAAGGTGAACGATAAAATAGGAAATCCCATCCTGATAGGGCTGGTACTTGTGTGGAAACTAAAGGATTGCTATAAAGCTCTTTTCGAGATAGATTCACAAACGATGGCTCAGGCGGGTGCTCCTCAGGCAGGTGTGTCGGTGGCAGGCCGAATGGCGGCTTTCGAAAACTTTGTGAAGGTGCAAAGTGACGCTGCTCTCAGACAGGTGGCAGGGCTTTATGCTTACGACACAAGTGAGCTGAAAATGACAGAAACAACTCTACGCTCGGATGGTGAAGAGGTAAATGAAATATTGGTGCAGAAACTCAACGAACGTTTGGCTATGGCAGGTATGGAAGTGATAGAAGCGCGCATCAACTACTTGGCTTATGCGCCCGAAATAGCAGCGGTAATGCTTCGTCGTCAACAGGCATCGGCTATTATCACGGCTCGCGAAAAAATAGTGGAAGGGGCGGTGAGTATGGTAAAAATGGCACTCAATAAACTTTCGGAAGAAGAAATTGTTGAATTAGATGAAGATAAAAAGGCAGCAATGGTGAGCAACTTGTTGGTGGTGCTTTGTGCTGATGAAGCTGCACAGCCTGTATTGAATACCGGAACACTCAACCAGTAGCAATCATCCCAATGCTAACCTATGATTTTATAAAATGAATGGCTAAAAAAGAGTCTTCAACTAAAAGTTTTGTGTTGCGTGTAGATGCAGACACGATGGATGCTATCGAAAAATGGGCGGCCGATGAGTTTCGTAGCATAAACGGACAGCTTCAGTGGATTGTCACTGAAGCTTTGAAAAAAACGGTCGTTTGAAAAAGAAAAAAAAAGAAGAGTAGCGGGGAGGTGTGCTCAGTCTACATATATAAAAAGAAACCAGCTGCACCGCAGGCTACAATCACCAATATGGGATTGATCTTAAATTTGCGTGTAGCTACAAATGCTGCAATAAATAGGAGTACACTTACCACAAACTGATAGGTATCTTTAGTGGGTGAACCAAAATTCTCATTTGTCATCAGCACCAATGCGGCCGAAGCCAACAATCCTACTACTGCCGGTCGTAATCCGCTGAACACGGCCTCTACTACTGGATGCTTTTGGTATTTCAAAAAGAAACGGCTGATGGTGAGCATCAATACAAATGAAGGGAAAATAACGGCAAAAGTGGCTACGATTGAACCCCACACGTTTCCTGTTGTGGTGAATCCCACATAAGTGGCAGCATTGATACCGATAGGGCCTGGTGTCATTTGACTGATTGCCACAATGTCGGTAAACTCTTGGGCCGTGAGCCATCCATACTGCGTCACAACTTCGCCTTGTATCATCGAAAGCATTGCATAGCCACCGCCAAAACCAAACAAGCCAATTTTGAAAAACGTATAAAATAATTGGAGATATAACATAGCAGAATCTTATTTCTTTAATCGATTGTAGAATAAATCTTTCACCCATTTGCCCCACACAAAACCGCCAATACCTGCAATCAGAATAATCCAAATAGGTGAGAATCCGAGTAGCCAAATAAGAAGTGCCGACACCACAGGTATCCAAATCGTGTACCGATTGATTTTTGCAGACTTTGCCATAGTGAAAGTGGGTGCGGCAATCAATGCCACCACGGCAGGGCGTATGCCTTTGAATATGCGTTCTACTGCTTGGTTGTCTTTGTAGTTTTGAAAAAATAAAGCAATGGCGAGTATGATAAGAAAAGAGGGTAGTATGGTGCCCAATGCAGTCACCATACTACCCTTTATTCCTCGTAGCTTGTATCCAATGAAAATTGAAATGTTGACAGCGAATATCCCCGGTGTGGATTGAGAGATAGCCATCAAGTCCATAAAATCATCTTGATTAATCCAATTGCGTTTTTTTACTATTTCATTCTCGATGAGTGGCACCATTGCATAGCCACCACCTATGGTAAAAGCACCTATTTTAAAAAAGATGCCAAAAGCTTCTAAGTAGATATTCATATCTTTTCCTCTTTGTCTTCTTTTTCGCTCTTTACCTCTTCGGCTACTTCTCCTTTCGCATATTTGGTAGGACTCACTTTGAAATGTTTTTTAAACACCTCGCGGAAGTATTTAGCGTCATTGAATCCAGTCATTTCAGCCACTTCTACCACCGAATGTTTCCCCTCTTTTAGCAATGAAGAAGCTTTGTTGAGACGTATCAAACGCACATAATCGGCAGGTGCTTGGTTAGTCAGTGCCTTTATCTTGTTGTAGAAGCTGGTGCGACTCATATTGAGCAAATTGCAAAGAATGTCTACGCTAAAGGCCTGGTTGTCCATATTGTCTTCTACGTGTTTTTTTACTGCCGAAATAAACTTCCAATCTATATCGTTAGTCAAGTTAACATTTTTATCGGTCTGCTCATGGACTTCAATAGCAGCATATTTCTTTTGTAAAATGGCTCTATTGGTGAGAATATTGGTTATTGTAGCTTTTAATATACCAATATTGAATGGTTTGCCGATATACTCGTCTGCCCCAATGTTGAGTCCCTGTAACACACTCTTTTCATCGCTCAATGCAGTGAGTAGTATAACAGGAATGTGTGATGTTTCGATGTTGCTCTTTATGATTTTACATAGTTCGTCTCCCCTCATTTCAGGCATCATAATATCCGAGATAATTAGATTTGGTTTATATTCCTTAATGATTGGAATAGCCTCTTTGCCATTTTCACAAGTTTGCACAATGTAGGTTTCGGCCAATGTCTGTTTCAAATAATTACGCAGTTCATCATTGTCCTCTACTATCAATATTCGCTGGTTGTCTTGCACCACTGCTTGCTGAATGTGATGGTAGTTGGATATGTTTGGATCTTCATAAATCTCATTCTCTTCGATGAAATTGCTTCCTTTGGTTTTGGTTGCAATATGGGCTTTTTGCAGAGCTTTCGATTTTTTAGGTATGGTAATTTTTACTTCCGACCCTTTTTGCTCTGTGCTATCAAATTGTATTTTACCACCGTGCAGACGCACCAACTTCCACACAAGCATCAATCCAATGCCACTACCTGTGACTTTTGAGTTGATAGCATTGCTGCCTCTAAAGTGCATCTTAAATAATTTTTTCTGTTCACTTGAGGGGATACCAATACCTGTATCTTTAACCTCTACAACCCAGTTTTCATTGGTCTCGGTAGCAATCACTTGCACCTCTCCATTGTCGGGTGTGTATTTAAGAGCATTTGATATGATATTCTTTAAGATAGATTCCATTTTATCTCTATCAAACCAAACATTCAAGTATTTGAAGTTGCTTGAATAGGTGAAATTGATATGTTTTACGTTGGCATACGAACGGAATGTCTGAAAGATTTCGGTAATAAAACCATTTAGCTCATTCTCAGAAATATATAGTTCTGATGAGTAAACGTCTGTTTTTTCAAAATTAATAAGATTGGTGGTGAGACGGAGTAATGCGTTCACATTTCGTAAAGCAATGTTCATATTGGACATGCCATTTTGCGACATTAACTCTTTCTCACGAATTTCCTCCAATGGCGCTTTTATCAATGTCAAAGGGGTGCGAAGATCGTGCGCTGAGTTGATGAAGAATTGTATTTTTTCGTTGGATACTTTCTTCTGTCTTTTTAAGTAGAAGTAGCGTATAACAACAGTGGCCAATAACGTGAAAATCCCAGCATAAATCAAATATGCCCAAATAGATCTCCACAAAGGTTTTTTGATGTTTATTTGTAGGGAACGCTCCTCTAATACAATCTGCTGGTTTTCGTTGGATACTGCTCTGATATGCAAAGTGTATGTTCCAGGGTTGAGATTGGTGTATCGAATGGTATTATCGCGGCTGAGTCTACGCCATTTGTCGTAAAAGCCATCTAATTTCCACGTGTAAAGAATATCTGACGGGTAGGCGTAATTGATAGACGAAACATCTATTGAGAAAATGTTTTGATCGTAATTTAATGTTAGTGATTTTGTGTCGTCGATACTTTCGGTAAGTGGAGAGTTCTTCTCACCAGGGAAAACTGTTTCGTAGAAGATTTTAAAATCAGAAAGTACCATTTTATTTTTGTAGTACTGTGGCTTCTCATCTCGAAGCTGAAAAGATATGGCTCCATCAATTGTGCCTAATACATAAATGTCGTCACCATAATATATTCCAGAACTGGAGTTTGAATAAATTGTCATTAACCCCTGATCTTTAGTCCAGTTACGAAATTTCTTTTCTTTTGGATAAAATCTGGAAACACCAGTTTCGGTTCCTAAGATAACATATTTATTGTTCTCATCCGACAATATGGAACAGATACTATTCGAAATGAGTGAGCTGTTTTGTGTATAATAATGTGTGAATTGTTTTGTTTCTGGATTGTATATTAATAACCCAAAATTTCCAGTACCAATATAAAGTTGACCTTGGTTGTCTTGGTATAAAGAGTAAATATAATTTGACTCAACGGGAAGCTGTATGTGTTCTGGATTGTCGCTTTCCTTATTTAAAAGAAATAATCCATTCATAGTGCCTACCCAAATATGATTTTCATCTTTTTCTATAATGCAGATGGCTTGTTTTATGTTATGAAATGATATGCTTTTATCTTTAAGATTTATCTTTTTGAAATTGTGGTGGCCGCCTAACCATATATGTCCATCACTATCTTTAAAAATAGCTCGAATATAACTATCTGGTTTTGCGTTTAAATCTTTAATGTTTGATAAAGGAATAATTTCTGTGGTCAATTTGTTTTTGTTTATACTATAAACGTCCGAGTCATATCCCGTAGCCCACACTACTCCAGGAGCGACTTCGCAAATACTAAGAAATTGACTACAAATATTTTTATGATTGTCGTAAGAACTGTAAAAAGAATGCCATTGCTTGGCTTTTACTTTGTATAAACTGATGCCATTGCTGGTGGCAAACCAAACATCTCCATCACTATCTTTTATAATAGCGGTTACTTTATCATTCACCAATGATTGATTGTTTCCAATAGCATGTTTGTGCCAACTGTAGTTTGAGAATCTATTATCACGCACAGTCACACCAATGGGGAAGTTGGCCATCCATATTCTATCTTCTTCATCTACATAAATGTCTTTGATAGCATTGCCAT
>CAMTPA010000027.1 GCA_947074275.1 uncultured Bacteroides sp. | reverse complement strand
AAAAATAAGTAGACCTAGTTAACTATAAAACGGGTAGATTATCGGATGCTTACCAAATACAAGCTATTTTAGAACAAAACAAAGCAGGGTTTAGGACAGTCCCTGGCACAATGTTAAAACAAAGTAACGGAAAAGTAATCTACACTCCCCCCCAAGATGGAACGCAAATCTTGGATTATATGCAAAATCTTGAAGAGTTCATCAATGATGGGGCTATATCGGATATTGATCCATTAATAAAGATGGCAATCATACATCATCAGTTTGAAAGCATACATCCATTCTATGATGGCAATGGACGGACGGGTCGAATTATAAACGTTTTATATCTGGTAACATCAGAGCTGCTTGATTTACCAATATTATATTTGAGTCGATATATTACACATCATAAAGGAGAATATTACAGATTAATTCAAGCCATACGTGATAATGAGTCGAGCAACTTAAACGAATGGATTGCCTGGGTACTCTTTATTCTAAAAGGAATAGAAGAAACTGCTGCAGAAACAATACGCTTGGTCAAGGGAATATCTGATTTGATGAATCACTACAAAAATGTGTTACGTCCATTATTTGATAAGCAATACAAACACGAGCTGCTGAATAATTTATTCTTTCACCCATACACGAAAATTGAGTTTATGGAGAGAGATATGATGGTAGAGCGAAGAACGGCTTCAAAATACTTAAACAAGATAGTTGACACAGGTCTTCTTCACAAAGAGAAGATAGGTAAAACCTACTATTACATCAACATTGGATTAACAAACCTATTTCTGAATCATACGGAACTCACAGAAAAGAATGTTCCTGCCATAGAATCAGCAGACAGTAACTTAAATACATAAAACCAACATTTGTTGTGCATAAGACTTTTTTATGTACATAAAAAACGGGGTTCATGTATATGACAAACTCCTTATGCACATAAAACACCTTTTTATGTACATAAGGTCTACCAAACAATTACTAACAATCTATTTTAAAGCAAACTACAATCATCATCATCTCATTATCAGATACAAGAAAACACTATTTCTATTAAAAGTTTTCACCTATCACTAAAATAGCTTAAATTTGGTGGCAGCATCAAATCTTGATTTATATGAGCAACTCGCACGAAGAAAAAAGTTTTAGCATCCGAGAAGCCACACTAAACGACTGCGGCCTCATTCACAATATGGCGGAGGTAGTGTTTAGAGACACTTACAAGGAGATACTCTCACAAGAACAAACAGAGTACATGATGGAATGGATGTATTCGCTGGACAACCTGAAAAAGCAAATGGAAGAGGAACACGTGTTTCACATTGGGTATTGGGGAGATGAACCTTGTGGATATCTGTCGGTGCAGCAAGAGAGCGAAGATTTGTTTCATTTGCAGAAAATATATGTGATGCCACAATTTCAAGGCAAGCAGATAGGAAAGAAACTGTTTGAGAAAGCCATTCACTACATCAAATCCATCCACCCCACCCCTTGCTTTATGGAGCTGAACGTAAATCGCGACAACAAAGCCATACAGTTTTACGAGCGAATGGGAATGAAGCAATTACGCCAGGGCGATTTCTGCATCGGAAACGGCTATTGTATGTGCGATTACATCATGGGAATGGAATTATAGAGATAAGAAATTATAAACACCCTAACAAACAAATTTAAAACAGCAAAATAGGAAAAGTAACTCTCCTGTCTACCCAATAACTTTGCATACAGAAATGAAAAAGAGACTAACAACGCAAGAGGATTATATGCAAAGGGTGAATCGAGTTGTAGAGTATGTAAGAGACAACTTGGATTGCGAAATAGACATTAGGGTACTTGCCGAAATATCAGCATTCTCTATGTTTCACTTTCATCGCATCGTAAAAGGTTATTTAAAAGAACCGATTGGTGCTTTCATTGTGCGGACAAAGGTAGAGACAGCAGCAAAGTTGTTGCGCTATTCGGATATGGCAATTACGGACATTGCATATAGAGTGGGCTACGATGCTCCCTCCTCACTCACAAAAGCGTTTGTTAAGCTCTATGGAGTTTCACCAACAGAGTATCGTAAGACTAAAAATTATCAAGTTATGACAGAGCAATGTTCAATGTTAGAGGTTAAACTTTCGAGAGGGAAAGTAGTGGAGTTGGAACCTAAAACCGTGATGTATGTGAGCCAAACAGGCAATTACAGCAATGTAAACTATGGTGATATATTTGAGCGTTTCTGGCGTGAAGTAAAGAGACAGGGGCTATTCTCGAAAGGAATTGAGCATTTGGCTTTGTATTACAATTCACCCGAAACGGCTGTCAGCGATGAAAGTATGCGGTGTGATGTTTGTTTGCGTGTATGTAAGCCCGTCGAGCCAAACGGTGATATTGGCGTTAAGACTATCGAAGGAGGGCGTTTTGTCGTGTTCACCTACATTGGCGAATACAACAAGGTGGGAGGAGCTTACGATAAAATATATGGCGAGCTACTTGCCCAAAATGGTTGGGAAGTTCGCAGCAATTACTGTTTTGAAAAGTACGTGAGTAACCCACAGAAAGTTGCGCCCGAAAAGCTAAAAACAGAAATTTATATCCCCATCGAGTAGCGATTGTATAATTGTCATTTTCTCTTCAAACAGAAAAAGAGTATGTTTGTTATCAATTAAATCAATTGAAAAGCAGTCGATGAAAAAACTTCTTTTATTTTTTCTACTTCTATCTGCATTGCTTGGATGTGGCAATGTTATCGAAGCTCCCTATGTGACGGAAAGCAACGACACCATCAGTCGTGAGTTTCTAATCACCGATAGCCGAGTGGGGCATCTGCGCCGTGGTATGACTGCCTCATCGCTTCGCAAAGCTTATGGAGAACAATACGTGAAACAACTGCAAGTGCGCCGCAACTCAAAAATAGACACGGTGGGCAAACCCAACGAATATTATGTGTACGATAAAAACAACCGCTTGCTATTTATTGCCGAAACATCTGCACAAGACCTAAAAAGCGATGAAATAGACTTGATAAAGATAAAAGATCCTCGCTTTCGTACAACGAAAAACATAGGGGTAAACTCGAATATAAACGAACTTAAAGAAGCTTACCACAACCTCGATGTGGTGCAGGACAACAATGTTGTAGCCATATACATCCCCTCGGTAGATGGGTATCTCACAGTCAACCCCAAACTCATAGCTGGTTACAACCCCGATTTCATCACCGACATTCCCATTGATAGCGTATCGGACAGAGCCAAGTTCTCGAGCTTTACAGTGAGCTGGTACACGCACGAAGGCGGAGTGTTTACTCGTGGATTTTGGAAAGACCTAATGCACAAAGCATTGATGTGGATGGTTTTAGAGCTACCTATGATTCTTGTCATTGTGGTGGTGTTTGTTGTTTTATTACGAAGCCAAGAGTATGTTATCCGTAAAGTACGCAAAATAGCTATTGCACGAGCCACAAAGGATGTTGCCATAGACACACACGAAGCAACAAAGCGCATCGACACATTGGCAGGCATCGTACACGGTGTAGGGAAGATACTGCTTTGGACTATCTTCTTGCTCATTTTGTTGTCCAAGATTAATATCAATATCGGCCCCATATTGGCCAGTGCAGGTATTGTGGGCTTGGCGGTAGGCTTTGGTGCGCAAGAGTTGGTAAGAGACTTCATCTCGGGTTTCTTCATCTTGCTCGAAGACCAGCTACGCACGGGCGATTATGCCATTATAAATGGCACAACGGGACTTGTAGAACGCATCGAACTGCGCACCATTACGCTTCGCGACCTATCGGGAGTGGTACATATATTTCAGAATGGTAAGATTGACACACTATCGAATATGACCAAAGAGTGGTCGGCCATAGTGATGGAGATAGGTGTGGCCTACAAAGAAAACATCGACTACGTGATGCAAGTGATGGCAGAAGTGGGCAAAGAGATGAAAGAAAATTCGGAGTTTGGCCAATATATGCTCGACCAAGTGGAAGTTTTGGGCTTGGATGATTTTGCCGACAGTGCCATTATCATCAAAGTAACGGTAAAAACGAAACCAATGCATCAGTGGAGAATTAAGCGTGAGTATCAGCGTCGCTTGAAGATAGCATTCGACGAAAAGAACATTGAGATTCCATTCCCACATCTATCGCTCTACACGGGCGAAGCTACCAAACCAATGCCTATTAAAATGATGAATGAAGAGAGCGACACTAATAAGACTGCGCAACAATAGAATGATGCCCCGTAAGATAAAAAGAATCCCGCTTGACAGAACCAACAGCCAAGCGGGATTTATATTTTGTATGAATATCGTTTTTAAGACTTATCTTCGGCTACCACCACCAAAGATAGAGAGCAAAAACAGGAATATATTCAAGAAATCGAGATAAAGAGCCAACGCACCGATAATAGCTATTTTTTGATTCTCCTCGGTGTTATCTTGTCCTATCAAAGCTTTTATTTTCTGCGTGTCGTAGGCGGTAAGCCCCACAAACACCAATATGCCTACATACGATACAATCCAGTAGAGCGTCTGGCTATGAAAAAAGAAGTTGACCACCGATGCGATAATCACACCAAAAAGCCCCATCATCAGCATATTGCCCCACGAAGAGAGATCGCGCTTGGTGAGAAACCCATAGAGACTCATCACGATGAACATACCTGCGGTAATAAAAAAACAAATGGCAATGGTGGCGTGAGCAAACAGCACGAAAATATAAGAAAAGGTGACACCACACAGCAAAGAATAGAGCACAAAAGTCATAGAGGCCGTTTGCAACGACATTTGCAAAATGCGCGACGACAAATACCACACCATACCAAACTGAGCGATGAGCAGCACCCATATCCCCCAGCGAGTACCCAAAATAAAATTCATTATCGCTTGATTGCCCGAAACAACCCACGCCGTCAGCCCTGTGATGGTGAGAGCAATCCCCATCCAAAAATAAACTTTTCTAAAAAGGAGCATTTGCTCTGTGCTTGCTTTTACTTCCGTTCCATACATAACTCTTAATGTTTTAATTGTTTTTACTAAGACTACATTGCCTCTCTTAAATAACTCATTTAACTGAGGTTTGTTCAAAAAATGAAGTTTTCACTCGCCCATCGTCTCGTAATCGAACCAATCGAAATAGGCCTTCGCTTGGGTGGGCTTTCCGTTGGAGGTTGCATATAGCCCTATCATAACACCTGTAAAACCACCTGCTACCTCTTTGCTCAAATAGCGAGTATCCATTCTATCCAGCTCCACAAAGTTGTTTTCATTGTTGGGGGTAGCATAATAAAATGTGTATTGGTAGGGAGTGCCCGTTATCTTGAGCAACACCTTATCGGTTTCTACATCTTGCCGAGCAGCAACGTATGAAATAGAACCTAACTTGACACGTAACTGCACCTGATATTTGTCTCCATTTTTGGCAAGTAGCAAATCATAATGATGTGAATTGTTTTGAATCAGCGTGATACCCGCCTCTTCGTTGTCGTGCTGCGCATTTAGATCCAACGAGGTCGTTGCACAGAAATCGTGCTCCGTTTGTCGGCGCAGCACGGCAGAAACGGGTTTAGCCTCATCCAATGTGTGAGGCGATACACTGATGCGCAATGCTCCTTTGCGTTCGGCAAGCGAATAATTATCGCGAATCGGATTGCGAATATACTGCCATTCAAAACCCAACTTATCGGCATCGAAATCATTGCGAACGGGCAATGCGTCTACTGGACACTGTGGCAGAGTAGCCACTTGCATATCGAGTGTCACCGTGCCATCTCCATTCACTTGTGGCCATCCACCTTGTGGCCAATCTACTGGAGCAAGATATGTTTCTCGTCCTAAAATATGCCAATAGGCCCATTGGTGAAGCACCCGAAAGCCCAAAAACACCATCCACCACGATCCATCGGCAGCTTGCACCAAATCGGCGTGTCCCACAGCTTGTATAGGATTGGCTTGCCCTATGCGGTTGGCGTGAGTCAAGATGGGGTTGAGTGGGCAAGACTCGTAAGGACCCAGCAAATTTTTGCTACGCCCAATGGTAGCACTGTGCATATATTCGGTTCCACCTTCGCCCAACAACACATAATAGTAGCCATCTTTTTTGTAGATGTGCGGTGCTTCTGGGTAGCGTCCGCCTATACCATCCCACACCAGATGTTCGTCACTTGTCAGTTTGCCAGTGGCTAAATCTATTTCGGCTACACTAATGCCTTTCGCTCCCTGCATCACGAGGTAAGTTTTTCCATCGTCATCCCAAAACAGGTCGGGGTCTATCGTATTGGCATCAATCCACACAGGTTCGCTCCAATCGCCAGCTGGGTCGGTAGCAGTGCAAAAGAAGTTCCCTCCATCCGAAACATTGGTGCAAATCACATAAAACAATCCATCGTGATAGCGTAGTGAAGGGGCAAAAAGCCCTTCGGATGAACCAGCGTTTTGTAGTGGAAGCTGTGAGTCGCGTGTCAAACAGTGCCCTATTTGCTGCCAGTTTATCAGGTCTTTGCTTTTGTAAATGGGTAGCCCCGGAAAATACTCGAACGAAGAGGTGACTAAATAAAAATCATCTCCCACCCTGCATACCGAAGGGTCGGGATTGAAACCTCGCAACACAGGATTTTTAAATCCAAAGGTGTTTTGGGCAAACAAGAATGGAGATAAAAAAGAGAAGAAAAGGATTGAGAATATCAATCGTAGAAAGGTGTTTTTCATAATTCAATTATTTCAATATTCAGATTTCTTTTAAAAAGGATATACCGCACTTGATGCAGCTCGTTGTAGTCCCTCAATAGCAGGTTGGTCGAATACCTTCACATTGTGCCGGTCGAATATCGCAAATTGGTCGGGTACTTCGCTTACTCCGATATTGCCATTGTCCCAGTAAAAGGGAACAATGCCATTTACCTTTGCCGTGCGGGTGACATACTCCAGCCAATAGACGCGAGAATAGACCATATCCTCATCTACACGTGCTTTATAATCCACACCATATTCACCAAGTATCACGGGAATACCGTTGTCGGCAAAGCGTTTTTTCAGTGCAGCAAACACCGTGTCCACATGCTCTTCTTGTCCCCAATGCGACACGCCCAAAGCCTTATAGGGCCATCCCCAATACAGAGTTGTTTTTCCCAGCGTATAATCGTAAGGATCGTAAAAATGTATCTCCACCATCAACCGATTGGGCACAATATCATTGGGCATCTTCAGGTGATTTACTGCAAGTTCGATGTTGGTGTTGTAGGCTTGTATCACCAGATTTCGATATACGTTCTTTCCACCCGTAGCGCGGACAGCGTCTACAAAGGTTTGATTGAATGATTGCTGTACTTCGTGATTCTCGGGTGTCACTAATTTGTTGTCGTATATGCCCGAAACGTGTACTTCGTTGGTGCCAGCAAACAGAAGATGCTCGTCGTAATTGCAAAAATGAGTAGCAATCTGCGTCCAAAGCAGTGCCAATTTGCGATTCACCTCTTTTTGCATCTCGTAAGTAGGATTCTCATCGAGCCATCCTCCATCCCAATGAATATTGATAATGGCATACATATCACGATTTACACAATAATCCACCACTTCACTCACCCGTGCAAGCCATTCGGGATCTATTGTACAGGTTGTTTCGTTGTCGATATAACCACTGTGCCAATTGCAGGGAATACGCACGGCATTGAATCCATTCTCTTTCACCAAATCAATTAGTTCTTGCGTAGCAGCAGGATTTCCCCAAGCCGTCTCTCCTCCTATGGCTTCGAGCGAGTTGCCTAAGTTCCACCCTATTTTTATCTTGCTTGCCAAAGTTGTAGCGTCGCTTTCCATTCCTTTTGTATCGGCATTTCCTTTGCAAGAACCAAAGAGCACAATCCATAGTAGCAACCAAAGTAAATGTTTCATAATCGTAACTGGTATTAAAGGTAAAAGAAATGTTCATCAATATCAAGTTGCACAAAAAGTCAAAAAGCCTCTATGCGCTCATTTTACTAAGCTGCACAGAGGCTTTTGTACAAAATATAAAGTCCGCTTGCTTTATCAGAAAGGATATACTCCAGCCTCTGCGGCTCTCATTATGGCATCCAATGCTGGTTGGTCTACTATTTTCAATTGTTTTCTATCAAAAATAGCACATTGATTAACGTCGGGGTCACCATTAAGGCCCCCATTATCCCAATAGAAAGGTACCATACCGTTATTTTTGGCGTTGCGTGTGATGTATTCCAACCAATATACGCGAGAATCAATCATATTTTGATCAGTCATCGAATGACGATTGGCCGCATATTCTCCGATAATAGTTGGTATACCTTTGTCTACAAAGTTTTTCTTAATATTAGCAAAACTTGAATCCACGTGGTCTTCTTGTCCCCATCCATCCACTGTGAAACCTTGGTCTTTGTAAGGTTGTCCCCAATAGTGTATGTTGTTTCCAATTGTATAATCGTAAGGATCATAGAAGTGAACCTCCATCATCAAGCGGTCATTTTGTGTATCAGTAGGCATTTTCAAATGACTTACCGCAAAGTTTATCTGCGTGTTGTACGATTGTACTATAAGATTACGATAAGCATTTCGTCCACCTGTGGTGCGCACAGCATTCACAAAGGTTTGATTGAACGATTGTTGCACTTCGTGATTTTCGGCAGTCACTTTGCTATCGTCATATACACTCTTCATATGCACTTCGTTGGTACCAGCAAAAAGCAGATGTTCATCATACCCGATGAAACGATTGGCTATTTGTGTCCAAAGCAGTGTTTGCTTGCGGTTCAACTCCTCTTGCATCGCATAGGTTGGGTTCTCTTCGAGCCATCCACCATCCCAGTGGATGTTGAGAATCACATACAAATCGCGGTTTACACAATAATCCACCACTTCTTTCACACGCTCCATCCACTCGGTTTTGATTTGACAAGTTGTTTCATCTTCGATGTAACCATTGTGCCAGTTGCAAGGAATACGAATGGCATTGAACCCTGCATCTTTTACCATATCAATAATCTCCTGAGAAGTTTTAGGATTTCCCCAAGCAGTTTCGTTTCCACTTGCTTCAAGCGTATTTCCCAAGTTCCATCCTATTTTCATTTTGGCAGCCAAAACCAACGCATCGCTCTCCATACCTGTGCGGTCGGCAGCAGGAATGCTCATTGCTTCTTGCTCGAAAGTAATTACTTCATCCTTATCTTTCATTTTCAATGTCACACTACCCGTACGTTTCTTACCTGTGTAGTTGGCATCGATAGCAAAAAACTCTGTTTTATCAGAAACAGCTCTTGTGGCCGCACTACGAGCAATCCAGCTATTGTTCAACACCACCTCATATTGAGTACCATCGCTTTTGAGCGTAGCGTTTATCACTTCGCCTTCGGGTTTTGCTTGATAGAGTGTTTTTGTAACCAAGAAGTTTAGTTCTTGTGTCACGGTCAGCGTTTTTTCAACTGTGCCACCCGCCACAATTAATTGTGCAGTGCGTTCATTGTCTGTGGTGTTTTGGCCTACTGTTACAGTCACTTTTGTTGTTTCATCAGCAAGTCCCGACGTAGGAGTCACAGAACACCAATCGGGTATTCCCGACAGTTGCCACACCACGTTACTCTTTACATAAAACACGGCAGCTTCTCCAGCTTGTGGTATCGTGATTTCTGATTTAGATAAAACCAAATCTACTTTGTCTTTCGTTTCGGCATCGTCATCGTTGCACGCCACAAAAGCAAGCATAGGCAAAATGAGATAGAATAAAATAGTTTTTAAATACTTCATAATATAAAAGGGGTATTAGAAAAAAGAGGGAGTATGTATATGCCATACCCCTTCTTTATGATAAATTAAGATTTTACTCTACAATAAAATGGAATACTCTTCTTTCAGCCGTTAAGTTAGAACCATCTTGTACACCGTCAGCCTGAATAATGCCCAACCATAGACCGCTTACCGAACCATCGGCTGCATATTCCCAGCTATAAAGTTCGAGCCATCCTTCGGTAGTAGGAGCATTGGCAAGCAATCCATCGGGATTTTCATTGAAGCAGAAGTTTACCCAACCACCAGGGCCTGTGTAAGTGATAGGCTCACTACCCGATACGTTGATTCCATCAAACTTCACAATGTCTGCACCATATCCAGAGTCTCCGTCTACAATAGCGAAAGTTCCATCGGTAGATACACCATTGTTATCAATAAATGTCACAGAGCCATTGCTGTTGAATGTAAAGCGAATCTTTTCAGCATATTGATAAGCTGCTTCGCTCCATCCTGTCCAATCGGGGAATACATCTTCCGCTTTGATAGAGAATGTACTTGGGTCGCCCACTTTGTAGCCCCAGCAGAATGGATAAACCAAATCGGCTTTGTAAGTCAATGAACTGCCAGCTGTTAAGCGGTCTTTCAATACTTTCACAGGATCTACCGATGGAGCACCACCCGCACCTACTTCAAAATGGTAAACCATATATTCCGCTTTATCCGCTGCACGGCAACCCAACCACATATCTGTCACATTACCCAACACATCAGTTTTGGTCTTCACAATACGAAGTTTATTCTCAGTAGTAGTATTGAGGTACATATTCGAATCCCATCCAAAGTTGGTGTGGCTAATCAAAGCGTTCAACGGTTGATCGAATGTAATATCGTTGTTGGCATCAATGGTATATTCACCTTCCACAACTTCGTTTTCATACGATGTAAATGTGTATTTGCCACCAGATCCACTTGCTGTAAACGTCAAACCTGTAACCGAAATCATATCAGCATTGTAGGCAGCCCAACCTGAATTTAGATAAGCATCTGCATTTGCAAAGTTGTTTAGCAATTCGCCTTCGAGTGTAGCCCAATCATAAGGAGACACCAAAGATAGTTTCCACGATTTTGTGCGGCTGGTTGTAATAATATCATTTGCGTCACCATCAATACCTGGTACTGGGTCTGGCTGGTCTTCGGGTACATAGTTATCAGCAAAGTCTTTTGAAACATAGTTCCATATCAACCACCATTCGCCTTCACCCGATGTATTGGGGTCTCTCAGTACAGCTACTTGCAAATAGTTTTCGGTCAAAGTAAGAATTTTCAAACCTTTCGACCATCCCGAAGTAGTTGTTTTGAAGTCCCATCCTACGGTGTGCATCAACGTACAATCAGTGAAGCTCAAAGTATGTTCATCTATATCGAGCATAAAAGTACCACTTTCAGTTTTTTCGGCAGGAGCATCGCCATCGGTATAGGTATTTACGATATTTACGTAAGCACCTCCATCCAATTTGAATGTCATTGTACTATTCCAAATGTTATCGTCGCCTGTGTGTCCTTTTCCTGGGTCCCAGTTGAAACCGAAATTGTTCCATTCTACCGTAGTAGATGGGTCGCCATAACCCACTTCTCCTCCAGCGTCCAATCCGTAGTTTCCGTTGTTGTAAATCCACGTTTTCGATTCGCCCACACCACCTGTCAGAAGTGTCCAAAGCTCATCGTTCACAAAGTCGGCGCAGAAATCATTTACCTTAAATTCATAAGGCTCACCATACACTACACCCCCACGAGTCATCACACCAAATGTCACGCTATATGTACCATCGAATGGAATCTTTAATGTCACCTTATTCTTTTGGCTACGTCCTTGTGGGTGTTCCCAAAGGGGAGTGTATTTGCTATCCATCTTACTTTCTAAATAGATTATATTTGGATTGCTTGCATCGGGGGTCACAGAGAAAGCGATTCCTTCAACCAGTTCGGAAGGCTTCACATCTATTGTCTCCAACTTCACATCGTCATCGTTGCAACTGGTCATAGTCAATGCGAATATGACAACCAGTGAAAATAGGTTTATTAGTCTCTTCATAATACTTGATTCTTAAATAGTTAAAATTACCAACCTTGATTTTGTTTGATTACACCACCAGAAAGGGTAATTTGATCCTGTGGGATTTGCGATAAGCCCTTTTTGTCGATGATATTTTGTGCATTAATAGTTACTGTTGCGTCTACGCCACCATTCAATACTTTCATATTGCTAACAGCAATTTGAGAAGCAGCATAATCTACACCTTGACGAAGTAAATCCCAATAACGCAATCCTTCGAAAGCAAACTCAAGCTTACGCTCGTTCATAATGTTTTCTTTGGTTGGTTCTATTTCTCTAAATTTAGAAGATAGCTCTCCATTATCGGTGTAGGCACGACGACGAACCTCATTCAAATATTGAGAAGCATTGGGGCTACCAAGCTCTGCCGCCATCAATAGTATATCAGAATAACGTAAATAATCGTAGTTTTGGTATTGAGAAATCATAAAATTACCTTCTCCCAAACCATTTACCGCAGTCGTTCCATCGTAATAAGACATTGGAGTGTATTTTTTCACCGTATATCCTGTGTATTCTCTTTGATCTTTCAAATGAGAAGCATATTCAGCAGTTTTAGTGATACCCTCTTTTTCGAGGCTAATGATTGATGCAGATTGACGAGTGTCGCCATCGCTGTAAGCGTTCCACATATCAGGCACTACCGTACACATACCCCATCCTTGACCGAATGGTGAGAAATTGATACCACGAATACCCATCATCACAATCCAAGCGTTACCACCTTTGGCACCGTTCCAGTCTTGTGTATAATTGAACATTTGTGGCAAAACAATCTCCTTGTTTCCACGTCCTGCAAAGGTTGTCAATTCGGGATTCCAAACATATTCGTCGGGCATTGACACTGAAGAAGCTGCTGGCCATAAGTTCTTGAATGCAGGTATCAAGCCATATTCGTTGGATGCAATCACCTCTTCGAGTCCAGCAAGCACATTGTCTTTGGTCACTCCCGCAAGATCCTTACCATAATATCCAGTATAGTACAAATACACACGGGCCAAGATGCCTTGAGCAGCATATTTGGTGATATGTCCTTCGTTGCTTGCCGCATTTGCTTTTGGATAGGCATCGGCAGGAATATTGTTGATAGCATACTGTAAATCTTCTACAATCACTGCATATACATCATCAGGATCGGCTTGAGGCACATTATCGGTAGTAGGTTCTGTAACCAAAGGAACGTTTCCCCAAAGACGCACCATATCAAAATAAAGGATGGCACGGATAGCACGACACTCGCCCATATAGGTGCCTTGAAGTGTTTCATTACCACTCCAATCTATTTGTCCTTCTTTGGTTATCAGCTCATTGCAACGATAAAGGGCAGCGTAGTAGTTCACCCACATATCATTGGTCAAGTTCACATCCGATGGAGATAATGATATATCAAATTGGTCTACTGCTTGAAAATTGAAAGCATCGCCAGCACCTGCACCACCACGACACTCGTCGGACATAGCGGTAGAAATGGTATAGAAAGCAAATGCACCTGAACTCGACACCGTATTTTGCCATCCACTATAACAGCCATACAAAGCACGTTTCGCATCGTTCACTGTCTTGTAAAAGTTACCCGTGGTAGAAGAAGTCATCGACTCTGTGTTGAGCCACGCATCAGAGCAAGAACCCAGCATCAAGGCGGCAGCTCCGAGTATACATATATTTAATTTTAATTTATTCATAATACAAAGATTGTCTTTAAACGAATTAGAACTTAAGATTTACACCAAACAAGAAGGTACGTGGACGTGGATAATATCCATAGTCGATGCCCGACACCCAACTTTGGTCGCCAAAACCAATTTCTGGATCCATACCGTTGTATTTAGTAAAGGTGTACAAGTTTTGGATTTGAGCATATACTCTTACTTGGTTTACATATTTGCAAGTGAAAAGCTTTGCAAAATCATATCCGATAGTCAAGTTATTCAATCTCAGGTAGTCGCCTTTGTGAATATAGAGGTCGGAAAACATCCAGTTGATGTTGTTTTCAGTCACGCGGGGAATTCGATTTGAAGTGCCTTCACCTGTCCAGCGTTCCAAAATCTCAGTAGTATAGTTGGCGTGCATATCCGATTGATTGCGATACGATTGTACAATTTTGTTGCCAGCAGCACCCGATGCTGTCAATGAGAAGTCGAGTCCTTTGTAGCTGAAACCAAGATTGAAACCAAAGGTAAATTTAGGCATACCATTACCCAAGTTCACTTTGTCATCATCATTAATCACACCATCACCGTTTACATCTGCAAAAATCACATCACCAGGTTGTGGGTTACTTTGAAGAATACCATATTTTTTGTTTTGATATTCAGCTATTTGTGCTTCGTTTTGGAATACACCTACTGTTTTGTAACCCCAGAAATAACCGATAGGCTGACCGTTTGAAGCGCGATAAAATTCAGGAGCATTGTTGTAAAGTTCGTTTGTTCCACCGTGAATTATACCACCTTCTGTTGGGATGTTGCCTACTTTATTTTTATTGTATGCACCGTTCACGCCAATGTTGTATTGGAATTTTCCTATACGGTCGTTCCAGTCAAGAGCAAGTTCTACACCTGTATTCTTCACGTCGCCACCATTGATATAAGGAGCACCTGCACCTGCTGTTGCAAGAATAGGAGCCTGTACCAGCCAGTCTTTTGTCTTTTTTATGTAGAAGTCAAAGTTCACACCCAAACGACTATCGATAAATCGTGCATCGATACCGATGTTTGTTTGTTCTGAAGTCTCCCATTTCAATTTTTCATTTCCCAAGCGATTAGGATATGCACCCCAGTAGTTCGATTGTGGAACAGCACCTAATTGTGTTCCGAAGATATAATCGGCATTTACAATTTGGATAGGAGAAAGATATTGGAAGTTGTCAATGTTTTGATTACCTACTTGTCCCCAACTTGCGCGGATTTTCAAGAAGTCTACCCAGTTTGCATCTTCCAAGAAAGCTTCGTTGGTAAGCACCCAACCAGCAGATATTGATGGGAAATAGCCAAATCGGTGTCCCGAAGCAAAACGAGAAGAACCGTCAATACGCATTGTAGCAGTAGCCATATAGCGTTCTTTGTAGTTCCATCCCACACGACCGAAGTAAGAAATGGTGCGTGTCACATCGTAAGGTTTGCCTTGCCCGTAAAGCCCATTGTCATTGCCCGTGCTTGTGGTGTTGTCAATCCAAGCGTGTGCCCAGTTTTCAAAACCTTCTTTTAAACCACCTCCTTGCACTTGTACATAAGAGCCACTGAATGATGATGACTCTACACCAAGCAAGAAGTTAAAGTTGTTATCGCCCGCTTGCAAGTCATACGAAGCGGTGTTAGTCCAAGTCCAAGTAGTGCTGTTTCCCATATTTTGAGTAACGCTGGTACGAGTGTTATTGAAGTCGTAGATAGAGAATTGATACATCGGAGTATAACTGCGATATTCCGAAGAGTTGTAAACCATACCAAATACCGTGCGAATCTTCAAGTTTTTGATGGGTTCGATTTGTGCATAAATATCACCCGAGAAGGTGCGATTTTTTGTTTCGTTGTTCGTGTTGGTCATCATCATACCGTAAGGGTTTCCATCGGCAGGATACCAATCCGAGTTAGACGTATCGTTGTAAGGAGAATCGTACTTGTTGTTGTCACTGTAAATAGGAGCCAATGGAGATGTTCCGAATGCAGCGCGAAGCGTATTGTTGTACTGATTTCCTACATTTATTCCTTTATTCTTTTTGTAGATAAAGCTGGCGTGTTCACCAATGGTCAGAAAGTTGTTGAACAACTTATGCTCTGTGTTGACACGTGCATTGTAGCGTTCGTAGTTCGAAGCATCTTTACCACCCACAATACCTTCTTGCGAGAAGTAACCCAAAGAGATTGCATAAGTAGATGTAGCCGACCCACCAGTCACACCCAAGCTGTAACTTTGAGTTTGTGCATTCTCTTTTAGCATTGTGTTCACCCAATCGGTGTTAATAACCTCACGTTGTCCGGCTGCATTGGTGCGCCAAATGCTGTTGAGCGAGTTCCAGTCGATGATGCCACTGCCCGAATTGAGCGATTGTTCATTCATTATTGTCATATACTCATTGGCATTGAGCATATCTACGCTGTGCGCTTTGCGTTGAATACCGAAATAACCGTCGAAAGTCACCATCGCTTTGCCTTCTTTACCCGATTTGGTGGTGATAAGCACTACGCCATTTGCAGCTTGAGCACCGTAAATAGCAGCCGAAGCAGCATCTTTCAATACGTCAATCGATTCAATATCGGCAGGGTTCAAGGTAGAGATGTCGCCACCGATACCGTCTATCAAGTAGAGTGGTTGCGAGTTGCCCACTGTGCCCAGACCGCGAATCGTTACTTTCATATCCGAACCGGGCTGACCCGATGTAGAGGCGATGTTCACACCCGGAGTTTGTCCTTGCATAGCAAGTAGTGGCGAGCTGGTGTTCATCTTGGCAATGTTGTCACCCTTCACCTGTACGGTTGCGCCAGTCACAAGTTTTTTCTTTTGCACTCCATAACCCACTACCACTACTTCATCGAGTGTTCTTGAGTCTTCCGAAAGAGTTACATTCAGCGTAGGCTGACCTGTGTAGTTAATTTCTTGTGTTGTAAAACCAATGTAAGAAAAGATAATGGTTTGTCCATTTTCTACTTGGATAGAATAACGACCGTCTAAGTCGGTCACTGTTCCTGTGTTGTTGCTTTTAACAAGAACACTCACACCAATCAGAGGTTCTCCATCGGTAGCGGATGTCACTACACCCGATAGTTGTTTTGCCTGAGTTGGGTTAGCCCAAAGAGATTCCCCAAAAGGGAATAGAAGAGAAATTGTCAATGCGACTACATATAAATGTATATGTGCGCAATTGCTAAGCAATGTTTTTCTCATGGTACACTGTTTAATGGTTAATTTATTTGTTGATTTCACTGTCGAAATTGATAGTCAATTGTCGTCTATTTGAATCATTACAAAAATAAAGCTGTTAGGCCAAACAGGTGTACAAGGATTGATAATGTTAATAGATTGATTGGTTAACTAAGGGTATAGATATGTTATATCAAGGGGTATATATTGTTTCGGTGTGTTAACAAAGGGTATTCTATGCAAAAAAGAAGGAGTGTGATAACACTCTATTACACTCCTCCGAAAAAACTGTGAAAGTCTTTGTATTAATAGTTTTCTTTCTTGATTTCAAAGTATGCTTGAGGATGCAAACAAGCAGGGCAGATTTCGGGTGCATTGTTTCCGGTGGTGATGTAACCACAGTTGCGACATTGCCATATCACCTCTCCTTCGCGTGCAAAAACAGCCGCACTTTCGATGTTGTTGATAAATGCGCGATAACGTTCTTCGTGACCCTTTTCGGCCACACAGATGTGACGATACATAGCAGCGATTGCAGGGAAACCTTCTTTCTCGGCCACTTCAGCAAAATAAGGATACAGTTGGTCCCACTCTTCATATTCGCCGGCAGCAGCCTCTTGCAAGTTTTCCAAAGTAGTGCGAATGACACCAGCAGGATAAGATGCTGTGATTTCCACTTCACCACCTTCTAAAAACTTGAACATACGTTTGGCGTGTTCTTTTTCCTGATCGGCAGTTTCGGTAAATATAGCAGCAATCTGCTCATAACCCTCTTTTTTTGCCACACTTGCATAATAAGTATATCTCATACGAGCTTGAGATTCGCCTGCGAATGATTTAAGCAGATTTTTTTCGGTTTCGGTACCTTTTACACTTTTCATATTCCAATAGAATTTAATTAGTTATTTTAATCACGATAGATACTAACAACACAAAATTAATGATTTTGGTTTCAAAACCTAATTATTTCTATCTTATTTTTGGTGAAATGTGTTAACTAACAGTTGATTTAGTTCCAACGCCTTGAAACTTTTGTTTCAAGAGCGAGAAACTTTTTTTTCAAGGCGGTGAAACTAAACTAAATGTGCATAGCCCGAAAGACGAGCGTGCAAAGATTACAAACTGCAAAAGAAAACCTCTGTATGCACACAAATAGAAAAAGGATTGACAATATCATAGATTTCAATAAAAAAAGAAGTGTAAAAACACGTTGCACATTGTTATTATGTGTAATTTTGCAGCACTTTTCTTAACCTATCGCAAAAAAAGAACAATAAACATATATTATCCATCTTGTCTGTGCAGCGATAGTTGCATGGCACTAAGAACACATCACAGTTATGAAAGCATTTGAATTTAAACCAAAACTGGTTTCGTGTTTGAAAAACTATTCGAAAGCCACTTTTATGTCCGATCTTATGGCGGGTGTCATTGTGGGTATCGTGGCTTTGCCCCTTGCCATTGCTTTCGGTATCGCTTCGGGAGTATCGCCCGAAAAGGGTATCATCACCGCTATCATCGCGGGATTCATCATCTCTTGCCTCGGAGGAAGCAAGGTACAGATTGGTGGACCTACGGGAGCATTTATCGTCATCGTCTACGGGGTGATTCAGCAGTATGGCGAAACGGGACTTATCATAGCTACCCTAATGGCAGGTGTGATACTTATATTGCTGGGAATATTCAAGCTGGGCGCAGTCATCAAGTTCATTCCCTATCCCATTATCGTGGGGTTCACCAGCGGTATAGCAGTCACCATCTTCACCACGCAAATTGCCGATATATTTGGACTGAGTTTTGGAGGCGAAAAAGTGCCGGGCGACTTTATTGGCAAATGGATTCTCTATTTTGAAAACTTCCACACCATCAACCTCTGGAATACGTTTGTGAGCATCGTGAGCATCTTAATCATCGCCTTCACACCCAAATTCTCGAAAAAGATTCCCGGCTCGTTGGTGGCTATCATCTTGGTAACGGTGGGTGTCTATCTACTGAAGACTTATATGGGAGTAGACTGCATCGACACCATTGGCGACCGTTTCACTATCAAAGCCGAACTACCCGAAGCGGCTTTGCCAGTGATAGACTGGGTAGCGATACAAAACTTGCTTCCTGTGGCTCTCACCATAGCGGTATTAGGTGCTATCGAATCGTTGCTATCGGCTGCTGTGGCCGATGGTGTGATAAACGACCGTCACGACTCGAACACCGAACTGGTGGCGCAGGGCATTGCCAATATGGTGACACCTCTGTTTGGCGGTATTCCTGCAACGGGAGCCATTGCCCGCACAATGACCAACATCAACAACGGTGGAAAAACACCTGTCGCAGGTATCATTCACGCTGTCGTTTTATTGCTTATATTACTATTCTTGATGCCTTTGGCTCAATACATTCCAATGGCTTGCTTGGCAGGTGTGTTGGTAATTGTATCGTATAATATGAGTGGATGGCGCACTTTCAAGGCTTTGATGAAAAATCCGAAATCGGATGTGACAGTGCTGCTCATCACCTTTTTTCTTACCATTATTTTCGACCTAACCATCGCTATCGAAGTAGGTTTGCTTATTGCTTGCATCTTGTTTATCAAGCGTGTGATGGAAACCACCAAGATTTCGGTGATAACCGACGAGATAGACCCTAATGCCGAACTCGACATAGCGGTACACGAAGAGCATTTGACAGTGCCCAAAGGTGTGGAGGTGTACGAGATAAACGGCCCTTATTTCTTCGGCATAGCCACCCAGTTTGAAGAGACAATGGCCCAACTTGGCGACAGACCCAAGGTTCGTGTCATCCGTATGCGTAAAGTTCCGTTTATCGACTCTACGGGCATTCACAACTTGAGCAATATGTGCCGTATGTCGCAACGCGAAAAGATAACCATTATTTTATCGGGAGTGAACGAGCAAGTACACATCGCATTAGAGAAATCGGGATTCTACGATTTGCTTGGCAAAGACAACATCTGCCCCAACATAAATGTGGCACTGGATAGAGCAAAAGAGGTGATGGGGGGAGAATAGCTTTTCATTCACCGTTTATATGCAAAACGTGCATAGTTGATAAATCAATTGTTTATATCTGATTTATTGGCTATGCACGTTTTGCATATACTTATTTAACTTACTTATCAACAGCACTCTATCTCTGCAAACGTTTGCATTAACAGTCTGTTTTTTATTTTATTATTTTGCCACAATAGTTGTATATTCTATCTATATTTGTGTAAACAACCGTTAACCAATTTAATATTCTAACTATTATGACAAAGAATGTACTCTTCGCGAGAAGAATCTCTATTCTTCTGCTTACACTTTTCTATTGGGGGATAGGCATAGGTCTATCGCAAGTCCCTCGTCAGTTGATAACCACCATCCCCGAAGTGATTGAGGACAATGACAATCCTGTCACCATCATCTACGATGCATCGCAAGGCAATGGAGCTTTGAGCTTTGTTGAAGGTACTGTATATGCGCACACAGGCATTGTGGGTGTAAGTGGATGGGAATATACAAAGGATGGACTTTCGTGCCCTCTTGTGAGCATTGGCGACAACAAATGGAAACTGACAATGCCGCAGGGTATCCGACAATTTTATGGAGTGACCGACAACAACAAAAGTATTGCTAAAATAGAGTTTGTATTTAAAAATGAAGCAGGTGATAAGTGGGGAAAAAACTACGATGGCAGCAACATAGCCGTTTCGGTGGGGCAATTATGGAGTGTGCAACCTGCCAAGCTTACCATCAACGAACCTCTTGTAATTACCTTCAACGCTGCACACTCTACTTATGCAAGTAGCTTAAAAGGATATACGGGCGATGTATATGCACACACAGGAGTAACTACTGCTGAGGGTGACTGGAAACACGGCACAGATTGGGAAGACAATAGTCCAAAATATAAGTTGCAGCCAATAGGTGCCGATAAGTGGCAACTCACTATCCCCGATGGCATTCAGTCGTTTTATGGCACATCGTCCACCGAAGAGGTTCTTAAGATGAACTTTGTATTCCGAGGTACAGATAATAAACAGAGCGAAGACATCTTTATCCCCGTTTACCCAAACCTATGTACCGTAAGCAAAGCATTTCCTACCGAAACCGAAGCGTTGGCTTTTGTGTTCGACTTATCGGCTGGAGATGAAGGGCTGAAAGATGCTGCAATAACCGAAACTCTCTATGCTCACACAGGAGTAACCATCGATGGTAAAGACTGGCAATTGGCTACCGATTGGAGCACACCAGTCGAACAACACAAACTCACCTCACTCGGTGGTAGCAAGTGGAAACTGGAAATGCCAAACGGCATACGAACTTTCTACAACGTGCCTGAAGGTAAGAACGTGCAACGAGTAAGCTTTGTGATACGCAATGCCAACGGAAGCGCACAAAGCAAAAATGCCGATGGTAGCGACATCTTCGTAGGTGTTTACCCAAGCTCCGCATTGAATGTACGTTTTGACACTCCAAAGAAAAACATTACGGTGAAACAGAACGAACCGATACGATACATCGTTTCAGCATCTGCTACTGCTGATATAGTTGTAAAAAGCGAGGATGCTACTCTCTCATCTATTTCAGGCACTTCGCTGTCGGGCAACCACTCGTTTGCACAGGCAGGCACTTACACACTTTTGGCACAGGCTACAGCAGGCGAAACCGTAGTAACCGACCAACTGATAGTGAACGTAGAGGCATCGACCACTACCGAGAACAAGCCAGCCAACACTGTGCCTGGTATCAACTATAATGCAGGTGATGCCACAACAGTGACTTTGGCCTTGCAAGCTCCCTACAAGCAAAGTGCTTATGTGATAGGCGACTTCAACGACTGGACATACGCCCCCGAATACCAAATGAAGCGTGACAATGATGGAGAAACGTTTTGGATAACTCTTACAGGATTGACCTCGGGCACGGAATACGCATATCAATATGTAATAGATGGAAACATCTGCATTGCCGACCCTTACACCGAAAAGGTGCTCGACCCTTGGAACGACTCGTACATTACAAACGATGTTTATCCCAACCTAAAGGCTTATCCAACAGATGCAAATGGCATTGTGTCGGTATTTCAGACAGGGCAAAGCGAGTACAATTGGCAAACCACCAACTTTACAAAACCCCAAAAGAAAGACCTTGTAATATACGAAATACATTTGCGCGACTTCACCAGCGAAGGTACTTACAAAGCCGCACAAGCCAAGCTACCCTACCTGAAAGAGTTAGGAATAAATGCCATAGAACTTATGCCTACCAACGAATTTGAGGGCAATGACAGTTGGGGTTACAATCCGTCGTTCTTTTTTGCGGTAGACAAAGCTTACGGTACTAAAGATGATTTCAAGGCTTTTATTGACGAATGTCACGCACAAGGCATTGCAGTGATTATCGATTTAGTGCTCAATCATAGCTTTGGGCAATCGCCGTTGCTACATCTTTATCAAGACGACAAAGGCACACCACTTATGCACAGTCCTTGGTACAACGTGAAGTCGAACATCCAAAACCCCGGTTTGCAATGGGGAGCCGACTTCAATCACGAGAGCTTTTATACACGCAGTTTCGTGGATCGTGTCAACACGCACTGGCTCACTGAGTTTAAAGTAGACGGCATTCGATACGATTTTACCAAAGGTTTCTCCAACACTCCCTTTGAGATGGCAAGCGATGAATGGGCAAACGCTTACGATGGAGGACGTATATACAACTTGACACGAATGAAAGGGGTGATAGACCAAGTAAGCCCGGGAACATACGTGATATGCGAACACCTGACAAACTACGATGAGGAGCACGAATTGGGAGAGGCTGGATTTATGATGTGGCGCAATGTAAACCACAGTTATTGTCAGGTAGCTATGGGGCATCAAAGTGAATCGGACTTGAGCAGAATGTACGAATGGACTGAGACTAATGGTATGCCCGAAAATAGCTTGGTAGGCTATATGGAGAGCCACGATGAGGAGCGAATGGCATTTGGAGCAAAAACATACGGAACAGACCCTATCAAAGAAAACAACTCTATACGTATGAAACAACTTGCCACAAGTACCGCCTTTTTCTTGACTGTGCCCGGACCAAAAATGATATGGCAGTTTGGCGAATTGGGTTACGACTTTTCGATTAATGAAGGTGGAAGAACGGGGAAAAAACCCATCAAGTGGGATTATTACGATGATGCCGACCGCAAATATTTGTTTGATGTGTACAGCAAACTGCTGTATCTGAAAAAACATTATCCCGAACTGTTTTGTGCACGGGGTAACTTCAATGAAGGCTATGGGTTCAAGTGGAATGTGAGCGTTGATAGCTGGAGTGGCGGCCGATTGATTCGTAGTCAAGCAGGCAATAAATCAATGGTTATCATTGGCAACTTTACAGGAAACGAAGCAAGTTGTTATGGTGAGTTCACCCACACAGGAACATGGTATGACATAATGAATGGAGGAATCATAGAAGTGAATGCGATAACTCAAAACATCACCGTACCAGCACACGAGTTTCGTCTTTATCTAAATTTCGACCCGGGTTACAGATTGATTCATTCATCGGACGCAGCAACCGATTTATCGGCAGAAACCAACTTAAAAATCCGCTCTGGTGGGTGGGATAATAAAACATTGCTTTCAGCCTCCACTACCAACAATAGCATAAAGAGCGTGGATATGACCGAAGCCGTGATAGAAGCTAAAAACATCGACGGTATGCTACAAGGTTGCAACGCTATGACACAATTACAATTGTCGCACCTCAACTTCACAGGAAACCCATTGACAGGAGCAAACCCCAACTGCTTGGTTTATGTGCCACAGGGCACAACCAACGGCAATCAGGCAATGACCAAAAATGTGATAGCAGCGTCGACAGCACTTACCGATATTGTGATTGACGACGACAAACCATTTGTCATCTCGTCTACATTTACAGCAGGTAATGTTTCGTACACACGTAGCTTTGCTGGAGCATCCAAAACGGGTGGTTGGGAAACTATCTGTCTACCTTTTGGTGTGACAGAGGTAAACGAAGTTGCAGGTAATATCCATACCAACATACGTCCCGTGACACTTTCGCAAACAGGAGATTTCTGGTTGAAAGAATATACAAGCAGCGAAGAGGGTGTAGTGAACTTTAGCAACGTAGACCAACTTAATGCAAATACGCCTTACTTAATAGCTTTCCCTGGAAAAGACTGGGGAACAGATTATTTAGATAACTGGAAAGTAGAGTTTAAAGGTACATCGGCCACTTTCGACGTAAACCAAGAAAAAAAGAAAACAAGCAGCCATTACCACTACATCGGAACTTACGAAACAAAGACCGACCACGCCACTACACCTACTTTGTATATGCTCGATACAGCTGCCAATAGTTTCTCGAAAACAGCAGGAAATACATTGAAGCCATTCCGCAGTTATTTCATCGATACACCTGTATCAGATGGTGTTTCTGGACAAAGCCTCATCATAGGAGAAGGAAACAATGGTACAACAGGCTTTATAGAATTTGAAAAAGAGAGTGATGATTTCACTACTATTTTAGGTGGAAAGGGAGAAATCGTGATACAGATGAACAACCCTACTCCAATCGTGATTTACGATGCCAACGGAACACTTATCTACAAGCAAACATCTTTGCAGAGAGAACAAAAAATAGGTGTACCAGCAGGTATCTATGTAGTAAACAGTCAAAAAATAATTGTATATTAAAATAAATTGTTCATTATGAAAGATGTATATATCAAACCACAGATAGAAGTGATTGAAATGGAAATAGAAGGATCTATACTTACATTGTCGAGTGGAAGTTCAGGTGGTCCAAGCAACCCATCGGTAACACGCAATAGCTGGTAGATGCAAACTATATAAGTTCTATTTCCAATAGCATATTGCAAGTAATAATCAATATTCCTATAAAATAGATTCACCAAAAAAGAAATCCTCCAACCGAAATGTTAATAAACGGTTGGAGGATTTTATCGTTTCGCCAAATAGTGTATCTTTACCTCCTCAAAATAAATGCAATGGTAATTCTATAATCTAATTAAAGGAGTGAATCTGCAATCTATACAAAAGTATTATGTTGCAGGCAAACACCTATTATGAACAGACGGTTTAGAGTATGATATTGATGGAGGACAACACGCGCTACATTGTGCGAAGCTCATACAAACGAATGTTGCCACGCGTGGTGCTAAGTGGTTTGTTTTCTACTTCCGCCGTAATGATTGGGGCTATGTTAGTGGGCTATTATTATGGCACCAACGATATGGCAATTACCATCCTCTCCAGTCCGATATGGCTGGTGGCAAGCCTATTGTCTACTGGCATCAGCTATGGCACAGCCGTCTCCTTTGCTCAGTTTATGGCCAGCAACAACAAACGAGCAGCTTCCAACATTCTTAGCCAATCGTTTTCGGTCATTTCACTTGCAGCTTTTCTTTTTGCCTTGGTAAGCTGGTTGTTCAGCCCCATACTTACCCCTTTGCTGGGTGTCAATGCCGATATGTACACACACGCTGTGGAATACAACCGTTATCTATCTATCGCATTGGGCTTTAGTATGATTACCAAGTATCTTTACTATATGGTGAATACCGATAGTAGTCCCACATTAGCATTAATGGGAAATGTAGTAAAAGCTGTTTTATATGCAGCATTGAGTATGTTTTTTATGGGTGTGATGGATTGTGGTATGATAGGTTCGGCTTATGCGCTGTTGATAGCAGAAATTGTGGGTGCGCTCATTATGTCGAGCCACTTCTTTTTTAAAACCACCATTATAAAACTAAGGTTATCCCTCCCCAATAAAGAGAATATCAAGCGTATTTTTGCTACCACCGACAACATTTCTGCCGTTGTAGCGATGTTGGTGCTCAACAACTTGCTGATGAATAATTTTTCCATCGAGATTGTTGCAATCTACCTGATGATTATCTCTTTCAACGACATCATTCTATCCATCATCGCTTCCACATCGTATGCTATGATGCCGCTTATGAGCACTTTTTTTGGTGAACGAAATGGTAGAGGTATCAAAGAAACATTCAGCATAGGTATAAAAAATGGCTTGGTGATAAGTGGCATTATCGTGCTTATACTGGTGGTTTTTGCACCATGGATTCCAGGCTTATATGGCTACAAGCACCCCGAATATATGCCTATGGCCATCAATGCCATCTTTTTATATGCCATTTCAGTGCCTTTCTGTATGCTGCTCAACATTGCCATCAACACATTTATCTCTATAAGCAAATACAACGTCGGCTTTTATCTCGGCATTTTCAATACCCTTATTATCCCCGTGGTATTGGGAGTGATTGCCATATTCTCGCACAGTCCCGAATTGGTGTGGTTGCTCTATTTCATAAGTTCAATCATTCCATTGTTGGTTTCCGTTGCTATCAGCCTTTTTTTAAAAAGATACAGCATCGAAAACTATCTCTCTTTCAAAGACAAGAACCAAGTGTTGAAAGCCAATTTTTGTATTCTTTTGCGCCCCGACGACATTGGCTCGCTCGAAGAGTACCAAGAGATGACAGAGCTATTCTTAATGGCTCAGGAGGTGGAAGATATAAAAGTAATTAGAAGCAAAATTATTGTAGGAGAAATAATGGAATACGCCCTGCAAACTCACCAGCGAAAAGGAGGATATGTAGATATACAGCTTGGCGTACACCATAATGGAACGGTGCGCATTATGGTGAAACTCGACAACGACACCATCCACATCACCAACGATGCCATACTCGATGAAAACCTCATCAGTCTGGGCATCTTGCGCAACGCTTCAAAAGATTTTAAATACAACCGCATCCTCTCGTTCAACACATTCGATATGATTGTGTAATTGTCTAATACGAAGCCGTAGCATCAATACCAGCTTCTTTGAGCCGAATCAATATTGCATCAAGCTCTTCATGGGTGGCTTTTTGGAGTTCGTGACCCGGCGTTTCTCGGTCGATTGTATAAATCATCACCTGCTTGGGTTTGATGGTCTTCACCGCTTCGAGCCACGGGTCTACAAAGCGTGGCGATGTGTTGCTCACATCCTTTCCATCGAATGTTCCATTCATAAACATAGTCTGCACAATGCAGTGTCCATCAAAAGCTTTCATTCGTTCTATCACTTCGTTTACATCATACTTGCCAATGGGTCTGTCTACTTCGTTTATGTAGTCGGCATCCACGGTGTCGAGCTTCACAATGTTGTTGTCTACTTTGCTCAATGCTTCAAACACTTTAGGCCTATTGAGCAGAGTGCCGTTGGTAAGCACACTTACTTTGGCATTTGGAAAAAAGGTATCTCTCAGTGCCAACGTATCGTCTATAATCTCGGCAAAATGTGGATGTGCGGTAGGTTCTCCATTGCCTGCAAAGGTAAGTACGTCGGGAGATGGCCCATTTTTTTTCATCTCTTCAAGTTTAGTTTGCAGGGCGTGGCGCACCTCTTCGCGCGTAGGCAGCTTTTTGGTAGGTCTGCGGTCTTTGTTGAATCCACACTCACAATACACACAGTCGAACGAACAAAACTTACCATCGGAAGGAAGCAGGTTGATGCCCAACGACACACCCAGCCTACGTGAGTGTACAGGGCCAAATATAGGAGAAGGAAAGATGATTGTCATATCTATTGTTTTTTAATTATAAATCGAAGGTAACTAAAATTTCATACGAAGCAGCACATCCACGTCCGATTTTCGGTTACTATTTATCAAGTCGCTGCCCGAACCGATGGTGAAACGATTGCGATAGATGGTTTGACCAAACTTTGCCATAAGCATCCAGTTCGGGTTTATATCATAGCGTGCATAAGCCGACCAACGAAACCCTTTGCCTTGAAACGAGGGGGTATAAAAACTGTATAGCATACTACGTTCGCTCACATATACGTGCGAATCGTAGTCGTCGGTATCGAAATAGGTGGCTTGTAGCTGAAGTTTCAACCACCGATAGTTGTAGCTCATCATCTGTGTGAATTGAAACCCCTGACTGGCACGCTGCATAGCAAATCGATTGTAGTCGACCACCGTGCGAAATGAAAACAGCTCGTTTGCCAAATAGTTCAATCGCAAGCGCAGGCGGTGTTGATAAGTGGGGAGAATGTTTTCGCCTTGTGTACCTGTCACGTCTCTTTCGCGCTTTTTAAACCGATAGCTCACTTCGATATTAACAGGTAGTCGGGGGTTATAAACAGCCCGTATTGCACCGTCTACCCCTTGAGATGGTTTACTGATTCTATATCGCCACCACGGAAATGAGAATAAATCGAGCGAAGCATATAGATTGATGCATTTGAGTGGAGAAAGCTGTGTGGCAATATACCAACCGTTTTCGTTTTGCACGGCACTACCTTCGCCAAACGAGCGTGCATACATTGCCCAATAATCGTGAGCATAGTAGCGATGCACCAATGCTACCCGATAATCGGATGAAAACTCGTAGTGTAGCTGGTTCACGGTGGCCCATCCGCTTGTGCCGGTAGCTGCTTCTCCTGTGGCAAATATGTTTCGATACCTCCAAGCATAATCTACTCCAATATTATAGAATTTACTACCGTTGATGTTGTATTTTCTATATCCATTTGTGGGTGGTTGATAACTTCGGTTCATAACGTAGTAAACACCTGTTGCACCGATGTTTAGGTAGTTGAAATACTTGTTGATATTTCCACCTACCAATTGCATTGTGGCGGCTTTTCGCTTTGCGTTTTCACTTTCGCTACGATGAAGTCCACTTTTATAAATTGAGGTGATTTCGCCTGCTTCATTCACTACTCCATCGAGCAAACGATGCGAATAAAAAGCCGATAGTTGCCACCGTTTTCCTAAGTCGAGCGTGGTAGCTATTCCTCGAAAATAGTTATATTCATCGGTAGACGAGTGTTTGCGAATACCTTGCCATTTGTTGAGCGTGGAATGAAGAAAAGCAGACTTACCCATCATAAAGCCTGAGTTTAAAACCAGTCCTTGCCCGAAGCTCATTTGATAGTTACCAACAGCTAAAGTTTTCAACAGTCCAAAATTTTGTATCAACAGGTAGATAGAGTAGTAATCATACCCTTTTTTATTGTGTAATGCACCAAAAGGTTCACCAGCATCTTGTGCCCCTACAAGCCCTATATAGAGTTTATCGGCACATCTAAAACTATATTTCAGTGAATGAGAAATGGGAGGGCCGAGATATTTATCCTTGTATCCTTTGCGTTTGTACAATGGAATTGTTAACTGAGTTATCAACTCAGTTTGCGAGGTTTTCAACAACTCTTTCAGCTCTATTTTTTTGCTACTTTCTACCGGAATAGCGCAAACAAAAGGGGTGAGATAGCGAATGGTTTCATAGTCCATCGCTTCCACCAGCATTAGTTCCGAAACGGTTTGCATCTGCCCGTGGATATAGATGTAGGCCAATGTGTTTTCTACTTGCAACGGACTAAGAAAGGGGAATCGTTCCAATTGTTGCCGAGTGGCCGTGTTGAGATTGAGTGGATGTTCTATTTGTTCTGATAATTCTTGCAGCACATTGCTCCAATCTATGTATTCATCTTCGTAGTTATTAACCGATATTTCCTCCATTACATCTTCTACAATTGATATAAAAGGGGTTTGTGCGTTATTAACAAGAGATATGAACAATAGGTTAATAACCAAAATCGTTTTTAATAGTCGTGTTTTTTGCATTTGGTTTTGTTTGCTATTCAAAAGCGAAGTTACTTTAAATAGGTTAATCGACAAATAAGAAAACAACATAATCCGAAATATCTCGTTATTTTTGTAGTTATGAACCGTTGGATATTCATCACGCTTCTCACACTGTTTTGCTTTCGTCTCAACAGTTTTTGCCAGGATACCAAACCAATTCCGAAAGGCAGCATACTTGTTCCGCTTTGTGTATACCAAGGCGACACGATACCGTGCGTGCAACTGCCTACGGTGTATGTGTTTAAACCATTGGTATTCAAGAGCAACAAAGAGCGTGAGGCCTATTATCGGATGGTGAGAAATGTGAAGAAAGTATATCCCATATCGCGCGAAATAAACCAAATCATTATAGAAACGTATGAGTATTTGCAGACTTTGCCCAACGACAAAGCTCGCCAACGACACATAAAGGCGGTGGAAAAGGGGTTGAAAGAGCAATATACCCCACGGATGAAGAAGCTAACATTTGCTCAAGGCAAACTGTTGATAAAGTTGGTGGATAGAAACAGCCACCAGACCTCTTTTGAGTTGGTAAAAGCTTTTATGGGACCTTTTAAGGCGGGATTCTACCAAACCTTTGCTGCTCTGTTTGGCGCAAGCTTGAAAAAAGAATATGACCCGACCGGCGAAGACCAGCTTGCCGAACGAATCATAGTTTTATTAGAAAGCGGACAGTTATGAACCGATGTTATCAACCTCCGTGCAGCTGTTTAAACAAGTCCCAAATCACAATGCCAGCCGTCACCGAAACATTGAGCGAGTGCTTGGTGCCATATTGTGGAATTTCGATGCAACCATCTGAGTGATTGATTACTTCCTGCTGCACACCTTTCACTTCATTGCCCAATACCACGGCATATTTCTTACTCTTATCAAGCACCAATTCATCCAGCATCACACTCCCTTCGCATTGTTCTACCGAGTAAACAAAGTAACCGCTTTGCTTTAAGTTATCAACAGCCTCCACAGCGTTATCAACATACTGCCAATCTACGGTATCTTCGGCACCAAGAGCGGTTTTGTGTATCTCGGCGTGAGGTGGTGTAGCGGTGATGCCACACAAGTAGATACACGCTACTCGAAAAGCGTCGGAAGTGCGAAACACCGAACCAATGTTGTGCAAACTTCGTATATCGTCCAAAACTACCACCAATGGAATCTTATCAGATGCTTTAAACTCCTCCATACTCATTCGGTTCAACTCATTGATTTTGAATTTTCTCATCATCTTATCTATCTTATTATCATATACTTACAAACTGTTCACAACTGACTTGCTAACTGTTCACATCTATCACGTTGGATGTGAACAGTTAGCAAGTCAAATCTACATATATAACAACGTATGTAGATATAGCTATGAACAAACAAAAGTAATAGTTTTCCTGTCAATATAGCTGTTAAGAACCGTTGAAAACTTGTCAATAACCTGCGAAAAGATTTTTAAAAATAGTTCTTGCATTATTCACAACTATCTATAAGCCGATTGAGTAATGAACAATCCAAATTATTAATCAATCAGTTTCCACTCACTATTAAGCATACTTTTCAGCACTTTCCCACCTGTTTATATCCATAAAGTTTTTAACTTTGCGCCTTATCAACAGTTTGTTAATAGACAAATATAGCACACTTATTATCAGCAGATAAGATACTTTGGTTTCGTTCATAACCATTTCATAACTCTGCGCAAGATATTAATAACTTCTTATGCAAGAAAATAAGCCACTATTTGCTAACACTATTAACCGACTATTATCACTACCATAGATTTTTAAAAGAAAAGAAGAGAAAATAAATTTATTATGAATGAACTCATAAAGGCTATTGAAAAGCTGAAGAAAGAGAAGAATGCCGTGATATTGGCGCACTACTACCAGCAGGGAGAGATACAAGATATTGCCGACTTTGTAGGAGACAGCCTTGCGCTGGCTCAATGGGCAGCAAAGACCGATGCGGATATTATCGTGATGTGTGGCGTACACTTTATGGGCGAAACAGCCAAGATACTTTGCCCAGCCAAAAAAGTGCTGGTGCCCGATATGGAAGCAGGGTGCTCGCTTGCCGATAGCTGCCCATCCGATAGGTTTACAGCCTTTGTGGAGCAACACCCCGATCACACGGTGATTTCGTATGTAAACACCACCGCTGCCGTAAAGGCCGTGACCGATGTGGTGGTGACCTCTACCAACGCACGTCAGATAGTGGAGAGTTTTCCTGCTGGCGAGAAAATTATCTTTGGCCCCGACCGTAATTTGGGCAATTATATAAACTCAATCACAGGACGCGAAATGAAATTGTGGGATGGCGCGTGCCACGTACACGAACAGTTTTCGGTAGAAAAGATTGTGGCGTTGAAAAAAGAACATCCCGATGCGCTGGTGCTTGCTCACCCCGAATGCAAAAGCACCATCCTTGCATTGGCCGATGTGATAGGTTCGACAGCAGCGTTGCTCAAAGCAGCTATACAGAGCGAAAAGAAAGAGTTTATAGTGGCAACCGAGTCGGGCATCTTGCACGAGATGCAAAAGAAGTGCCCCGAAAAGGTGTTTATCCCTGCTCCTCCCAACGATAGCACTTGTGCCTGCAATGAGTGTAGCTTTATGCGCCTAAACACGCTCGAAAAGCTTTATAACTGCCTGAAAGATGAATCGCCCGAAATCGTGGTCGATCAAGCGGTGGCACAGAAAGCTATTCGTCCCATTGAGCGAATGTTGGAAATATCGGCACAATTGGGTTTATAAAAAACTACTTATTAACAAGAATCTCCACAATTACAATCTTTCTTTTCGGTTGCAATTGTGGAGATTCTTGTTTAAAGATTCAAATCATCTCTTTATGAAACAAAAACTACTATTATTAGCTCTATGTATCTATTTTCCTTTGCAATTATCTTCACAAGTAAAAAAAGGATTTGGCGGAGAAATAGGTATGTACAATGCTCAATATGGAAGCTTTATGGGCGATGTTACTTTGACATACAATTGGCTGATAGGAAACTATTTTTCTGTTTCGGTAGGTGCTATGTTGCTTTATAGCCAAATAGATGATATACCAAGTATAGTTTTGAAGAAGATAATACTACTCATATCAACGTGGTTTCGGCAGCTACTTGTATGCTTCCTATTTTTCGCAAAGCAGGAATTTATGCCAATGCAGCTTTTTTCTTCGAGCCTGTTCCATTGAGTTATGTCACTTTAGATAAAGCTACAAGAACCGACCCAATAATAGAATCGGTTGGGAAGTATTGTTTTACAAAATTTACTCCGGGTGCATTTGCCGATGTCGGAATTTATTATGATATAGTTCGTGATAAAAATATGCTGAAACTTTTTCTTGGTTTTGGATATGAATGGTGCGACCCTTTGCTTGGCTACCGAAATTGTAGAATAGATGGGCAAGAGTTATCTAAAAGAATCCCAAACAAAAATAATTTATTTAGGATAACTTTTAGAGTAGTTGGTTTTAATTAGTTCTGTTTATTTGATAATCATAATCTTGGTAGCAATTCCCTCTTTGCCTTCAGCGTCGGCAGCCAGCACAAAGTAAATGCCCGAAGCCACTCGATTGCCTTGCATATTGCGTCCATCCCACGTAAATTGTCCACCAACCGATGTGCCTTCATACACTAACTTGCCACTGATGTTGGTTATCTTTATGTTGCTGTCGCGCATCAACCCAGTCACCACAATGGGGCCTGTGTAGCCCGGATGAACAGGATTTGGGTAAGCATATACATTGTCGTCTTCAAAGCTTGTTTCACCTTCGGGTGCATCGCTTTGGTATGATACTAACCCCTTGAGTGTGCCGAAGTAAACTTGGTCGGTCTTGGGATGTATGGCGATGGAGGTGACACAGTTTGAAGGCAAAGGGCTGTTCTCTTCGGTGAAGTGGTGTATTGTTTCCAAACCATCGGGGCTAAGTAGATAAACCCCGTTTGCTTCCGTGCCAATCCATTTTCTATTTCCACCATCTATGGCAATGGCGTTTATCTGGTCGTTTGCCAAAAGAAAATCGGCTAAATTGCTATTGTCGCTGCGTGGCACTTTTATTTGGGTGCAGTAATAGCCATCGTCGAAAAAGCGCGAAGGACTGTTGAGCACGATAGGCCCTTGACCTGTGCCAGCCCAAATCACTCCATCTTTATCTTCGGCAATGCAATAGATGCCTCTGTGATTGAGCAGTGTGCCATCTTGGTTGTAAAAGCTACTCACAAACTTAGAGCGATCATCACTTGTATTTTCGGGTGTTCCGTTCATATCCACACAAAAAATACCGTTGTCGAGCTGCCACGTAGAGATAGCCCACAGGTTTCCTCTGCGGTCGAATAGCGAGCGGCTTAGGTTGTTTTTATTATTGATAGCTGGATAATGAAGCGGCACCCAGCGATTGTCGGCAGTAAGAATCTGAATGTTGTTGGTCACATCTCTGCCCGTGTTGAGCACATAGAGGTTTCCACTCTTGTCGTATATCATTCCGTTGGTACGCACATACACTTTGCTGCCTGTGATAGAGCTTTCGAGGGTGCTGTTGTCAATGCTATAAAGCTTCACAAACTGTCCGTCGTAAAACTCATACACGCCCTGTCCGGCCGACGACACGTAGTGTCTTCTCTCATCCAAGGGGTCTTGCACCACGCTGGTAGCATCGTGAAATGACACACCCGATTGCTCATACACCCCATCCTCTTGAAAGTTGGTCCAGCTGTTGTTTTCGAGCATCATCACAGTTCCTCTGCGCCAATATCTATCTACATTGATGCCACCGCCAGCTACGAGCAATCTATCGCCAGCAAAATCCATGTAATAGAAAAGATTGCGCACGGGGCTATCGGGGATGATAGACGAAACCACGGGAGTAAATGTGCGGTCGGTATCGTTGAATCTATATCCACTTAGTCCGCTTTCAAATCGAGCTACCCAGTAAATGCCGTTTTCGTAGCTGATGTTGGAGATGTTCATACCCGGCGACAGATAGTAATACTTATTGATATTATCAAACAATACCAAAGCTCCGTTGGTGCCTGCAAGTAGTTTGTCGCCATATACATACAAGTAGTTGTAGGTGCCATTCACCACTCTTCGGTTGTTAAAATCATCCCTGTTGATAACATTCACTCCACCACTGGGGATAATGCCCACTAACTCTCCGTCATACACTACCAAACGGGTATAATTGCTTTCTGAAACCTGTTTCCAGTTATTAACATCCAATAAATTATCTGTTGATAACGCTGTGAACAACCCATCGGCAGTAGCAGCATAGATTCGGTTATCGAGCAAAGCACAATCGTTTACCTTTCGGTTCAGATTGTAGGTGTTGCTTATTTCTTTTCGTTTCAGATTTACAACAATCACACCAAACGAGGTAGACAGATAAGCATTGTCTCCATCGAAAGATATAGCGTTTACCGTCTTATCTTGAGTCATATTCTTATCCTTGTAGTCGGGTAGGTTGTAGCAATCTTCATCGTTCACCAAGAGGTCGATGTTGTAGTTGGAATAGACAATGAGTAGTGTTTTGTTGCTTTTAGAGTAGCCGATGAGTGAAATATCCGAATCGCTCAATGGTTGATGTTTTGAGTAGCGATGCACACTTTCATCTTCTTTATCGTATGAGTATAGTCCACCATTTCCTACGGCGTAGATTATATTTCCGGCAGGTTCTACGAGTGTGGGGCGTTGATACGACAAATAGCTTTGCCAAGTGCCGATAGCGTGTTGTGCGTGAAGTGTGACGAGCAGGTTTATTAATAAAAAAGCGGCTGCGCAACTGATTCTCTTTTTGTATATCATAAGTGAGTATCTACTTTTTTATTAATAAACTTATTAACACCCTGTTTATTGTATCAGTGTCAGGAATTTGCAGAGTTTTTCAACTGCTCTCGAACGGTGGCTTATTCGATTTTTCACCTCATCGCCAAGTTCTGCAAAGGTTTTGTTATGCTCTTCGGGCACAAAGATGGGGTCGTATCCAAAACCCGTTGTGCCACGTTTGTTTTCGATGATGTTTCCTTTTACTACACCTTCAAACAGATGCTCTTTGCCGTCGATGATAACCGCTACTACGGTGCGAAACTGAGCCTTTCGGTTGGTTTCACCCTCCAAGTTGGCAAGTAGTTTTTTCATATTGGCTTCCGAGTTGTGGCTTTCTCCCTCGGCATAGCGCGCCGAATAGATACCGGGTGCGCCGTTCAGAGCCTCTACCTCCAGTCCGGTGTCGTCGGCAAAGCAATTTTGTTGATACTTGTTGTAGATGTAGCGAGCCTTCATCAGAGCGTTTCCTTCGAGCGTGTCGGCAGTTTCGGGAATATCGTCTTGGCAGTCTATGTCATTCAGGCTAAGAAGTTCTATCTTATCGCCCAATATGGCCGATACTTCGCTCAGTTTGTGAGCGTTGTTGGTAGCGAATACAAGTTTTTGTTTCATAAATCAGGGTTTAATCGATAAAGGAGCCTCTTTGTCTCCTGCATAAAACACGATGAGTTCCACTGTTTCATCTCCTTCGTTGATGGCATAGTGTACATCGCCTATCACTTCGGATGCGGCATCACCTTGAGTGATTGTCATCTCTTGTCCATCGCTTTTTATCACTTTGAGTGTTCCTTTCATCACCACTCCACAATTGATGATGGAGTGGCGATGTGGTTGTAATTTGGTATTGGGTGGAATGGATGTTTTCACGATAGTGATTTTGGGAGTACCAGTGGGGTAAGCGGGTAGTTCTGCCCCATCCCACGATTGCGATGTTTCCAATAACACTTCTGAGGTCACTTGTTTCAACTTCATATTACCTTTGTTTTTATAAACGTTCGTCTATTTCACTTTAATCTTATCAAAGCCTTCGCCATACACACCAATTACCGAGCTTTGCGAGATGAAAGCGTCGGGGTCTATATCTTTCACCAATCGGAATATCTCTACCGACTGACGTTTGTAGGCAAGCACCACAAGCACTTTCACGGGTTTTTTGCTATATCCTCCTGTGCCGTCCAAGATGGTCACCCCACGTTTGGTTTCATTGATGATGCGTTGGGCTATTTTTTCATACTCTTTGGAGTAGATAAAAAACTGAACCGATTGGCGAGCACTGTTCACGATGTAGTCGAGCACAAAGCCGATGACAAAAAGCGTGACAAAACCAAATATCACTCGTTTCCAGTCGTGAAAGATGAAGTAGCAAGAGAGGATGATAACCACGTCGCATATCATAATCATACGGCCCAAAGTAATGTCGCGATACTTGTTCACAATGGCGGCTATAATATCTGTTCCGCCTGTGCTACCGTTGCAGTTGAACACCACTCCCAGCCCGATGCCGCACATTGTGGCACCAATCAAGCAAGCCATAAAGTCTTGTCCTTCGCCTACCAACAGTGGTGGAATGCCATCTGCTCCATTCACCACCTTTTGCAAAAAGCCCAGCAAAAAGGTCATCATAAAAATAGCGTAACACGTTTTGATGCTGAAGCGTGGCCCCAATATTTTGAAAGCGAAAGCCATCAGCACGGCATTGATTAAGAAGTAGGAATATTGTAGTGGAAACCCAGTAGAATAATAGATAATAGCACCGATACCCGTAGTGCCACCGGTAGTAATTTGGTAGGGTAGCAAAAAAGCGGCCCATCCCAATGAGTAAAGAAATAACCCGAAAGTGATGAAGATGTAATCTCTTACATCTCTCATCATTTCGGCTTTTGTTGGTTTGTACATATATAGTTTTATAATGTCAAAAATAAACGAAGGAGGAAAGAGTTAAATCACGATGTTCACAATTTTGCGAGGCACCACAATCACCTTTTTGGGTGTTTTGCCTTCGGTCCACTTTTGCGAACGTTCGTCCGATAGCACGGCAAGCTGAATATCTTCGTTGTTGGTATCTACCGGAAACTCCATTGTGAAACGTGCCTTTCCGTTGAAAGAGATGGTGTAGTTCACCGAGTCTTCTTTCAGGTACTCTTCGTTGAAAGCTGGCCATTGGGCATCGCACACGGTGGTGGTGTGTCCCAATGTGTGCCAAAGCTCTTCGCACACGTGTGGAGCGAAAGGAGCGAGCACTATCACCAATTGTTCAAGAATCTCTTTTTTGTAGCATTTCAAGGTAAACAGTTCGTTCACGCAAATCATAAATGCGCTCACCGATGTGTTGTATGAGAATTGCTCAATGTCGCCACTCACTTTTTTGATAAGCTTGTGCAGCGATTTCAGCTCTTCTTTGCTGGCAGGGTCGTTGTTCACAATGTATTGTCCATCGCGGTTGTAGAACAGAGTCCAGAATTTACGGATGAAACGGTGTACACCGTCAATGCCGTTTGTGTCCCACGGTTTCGATTGCTCCAATGGGCCAAGAAACATTTCGTACATACGAAGCGTGTCGGCACCATATTTGTCTACAATCATATCGGGGTTCACCACGTTGAACATCGATTTGCTCATTTTCTCTACCGCCCATCCGCAGATGTATTTGCCCTCTTCGAGGATAAATTCGGCCGTAGCATATTCGGGTCGCCACGCTTTGAAAGCTTCCACATCGAGCACATCGTTCGACACGATGTTTACATCCACGTGTAGCTGGGTGGTTTCGTATTGCTCTTTCAGGTGAAGCGACACAAAGGTGTTGGTATCTTTGATGCGATACACAAAATTGCTTCGTCCTTGAATCATCCCTTGGTTCACCAACTTTTGGAAAGGTTCTTCTACCACCGACACATTGATGTCGTGAAGGAATTTGTTCCAATAACGCGAGTAAATCAAGTGCCCCGTAGCGTGTTCTGTTCCTCCTACATAGAGGTCTACATTGCGCCAGTATTGGTCTATTTCGGGAGCCACCAACGCTTTCTTGTCGTGCGGATCCATATAGCGTAGGTAGTAGGCCGATGAACCAGCAAAGCCGGGCATTGTGTTCAGTTCCAGCGGAAATACCGTCACGTGGTCTATCTTCGTGTTTTCTACCACCTGCTTGTTTGCTGTGTCCCAAGCCCACACTTTGGCGTGACCCAACGGAGGTTCGCCCGTTTCGGTGGGAAGGAATTTCTCCACTTCGGGCAGTTCGAGCGGAAGTGCCGATTCATCAATCATATAAGGCATACCATCCTTGTAGTATACGGGGAATGGTTCGCCCCAGTAGCGTTGACGGCTGAAGATGGCATCGCGCAAGCGGAAGTTCACCTTCACACGTCCCAGTCCACTCTCTTCAATGTATTGTTTGGTTTTGGCTATCGCCTTTTTCACGGTCAGCCCGTTCAATACCAATCCACCCTCTTCGGTACTGGGTCGAGGTGAGTTCATCATAATGCCCTCTTTGGCATCAAAGCTCTCTTCGCTCACGTCGCATCCTTCGATGAGTGGGCGTATCTCCAAGCCAAAATGTTTGGCAAAAGCGTAGTCGCGGCTATCGTGGGCAGGCACTGCCATAATAGCTCCCGTGCCATATCCAGCCAGCACATAGTCGCTTATCCACACAGGGATGGCTTCGTGAGTAAGTGGATTGATGGCATAGCTTCCCGAGAACACGCCACTCACGCTGCGGTCGGCAATGCGTTCGCGTTCGGTGCGTTTTTTGGTGCGCTCTATGTAAGCGTCTACCTCTGCTTTTTGGGCAGGTGTGGTGAGTTGTGCCACCAGTTCGCTTTCGGGGGCAAGCACCATAAAGGTCACGCCAAACACCGTGTCGGCACGGGTGGTAAATATTGTAAATTCAACATCCGAATCTTTCACTTTAAATTGCATCTCAGCCCCTTCGCTTCTACCTATCCAGTTGCGTTGGGTCTCTTTCAGTGAGTCGGTCCAGTCTACTTTGTCCAGTCCGTCGAGCAAGCGTTGTGCATAGGCCGACACACGCAAGCACCATTGGCGCATCACCTTTTGCACCACCGGAAAACCACCACGTTCGCTCACGCCGTCTACTACCTCGTCGTTGGCAAGCACCGTGCCCAGTTCGGGACACCAGTTCACCATCGTGTTGCCCAGGTAGGCTATGCGGTAGTTCATCAGCGTCTCTTGCTGTTCTTTCTCCGATTTAGCTTTCCACTCTTCTGCGCTAAACTCCATCTCTTCGCTGCAAGCTGCCGATATGCCATCAGTTCCCGCTTCGTTGAAGTGTGCCACCAGCGAAGCTATGGGTTGTGCTTTTTGGCATTTGGTGCAGTAGTAGCTGTCGAACATTTGCATAAAAGCCCATTGTGTCCAGTGGTAATATTCGGGTTCGCAGGTGCGTATTTCGCGGCTCCAGTCGAAGCAGAACCCGATTTTGTCGAGCTGTTCGCGGTAGCGGTTGATGTTGTTGACGGTGGTTATCGCAGGGTGTTGTCCTGTCTGTATGGCATATTGCTCGGCAGGAAGCCCGTAAGCGTCGTAGCCCATTGGGTTGAGCACGTTAAATCCGTTCAGCCTTTTGTAGCGCGCATAAATATCCGATGCGATGTAGCCCAACGGATGACCCACGTGAAGCCCTGCCCCCGATGGGTAAGGGAACATATTGAGCACATAAAATTTCTCTTTCGAAGCATCCTCTTTCACTTGGTAGGTGCGGTCTTCCACCCACTGTTTTTGCCACTTCTTTTCAATCTCTCTGAAATTATATTCCATAGCGATAATCCTTT
>CAMTPA010000026.1 GCA_947074275.1 uncultured Bacteroides sp. | reverse complement strand
CTATCCATTTTACAAAGATAAATGTTTTTGGACAGAGTTCAGATTACAGCCTCCCTTCTTCCCGGTTTTTTTAAGGAGATAGTTGTTTTAATTGCCTGTTTTTGTTCTTTCGGTTCATTTTATTTGCTTTCTAAGCATCGGGTCTTCTTCATAGCTACTAATTATTTTCTATTTTTGCATTTTGTAAAAACGACCTTATAAAATCGATTTATCAACTTAATTTTGTCAACCGTGAAAAATCTAACTGAAACTGTATCGCACTTCAAAACACAAGGTGTGATTGGTGAAATTAAGCCCCTTGGCACAGGGTTAATCAATGACACCTATCAGGTGACTACCCTTGGTGATGACACCCCCAATTATGTATTGCAACGCATCAACCACGCTATTTTTCAAGATGTAGAAATGCTTCAAGCCAATATTTCTGCTGTGACCAACCAAATACGGCGGAAGCTTGTAGAGCAAGGCGAAACTGATATTGAACGTAAAGTACTTCATTTTGTCGATTCTGAGTCAGGTAAAACCTATTGGTTCGATGGCGAAAACTATTGGCGTATGATGGTGTTTATTCCCCGTGCCAAAACCTACGAGACAGTAAACCCCGAATACTCTTACTATGCTGGCAAAGCTTTTGGCGATTTTCAGGCAAAGCTGGCTGATATACCAGAAACTTTGGGCGAAACTATTCCCGATTTTCACAATATGGAGTTTCGTTTGCAGCAGTTGCGCGATGCAGTGGCGGCCAATGCGGCAGGACGCTTAGAAGATGTGAAATATTACATTGATGAGATAGAAAAGCGAGCCGATGAGATGTGTAAGGCCGAACGGCTATACCGCGAGGGAAAGCTTCCCAAACGTGTGTGCCATTGTGATACGAAGGTAAACAATATGATGTTCGACGAAGATGGAAAGGTGCTTTGCGTAATCGATTTAGACACGGTGATGCCCAGCTTTATCTTTTCGGATTATGGCGACTTTTTGCGCACAGGAGCCAACACAGGCGATGAGGATGATGAGGATTTAGATAAGGTGGGTTTCGATATGGAGATATTCAGAGCCTTCACTAAGGGCTACCTCGAAGGGGCTACTTTCTTGACACCCATCGAAATAGAGAACTTGCCTTATGCGGCAGCCTTGTTTCCTTATATGCAATGCGTGCGTTTTCTTGCCGACTATATCAATGGCGATACCTATTATAAAACAAAGTATCCTCAGCATAACTTGGTGCGTACCAAAGCACAATTCAAGCTGCTACAAAGCGTAGAGGCACATACCGATGAAATGAAATCATTCATCGATAGCTGTTTGCAAGGGTAAGAATTTTACAGAGTCCCAATTGTAGATAAACTGACGGCGGAGAAACGGATTGAGTTTCTCTGCCGTTTCTGTTTCTATGTATTCGGGTGTAGTGTAAGTGAATGTGAGTTGCTGGTTCTCTTTCGCTAAATCTACCTTCATCAACTGCATATCGAGTGCCAACGACGCTGTTTGAAACTGGGCATAAGTAGAATCGGTAGGCGCAATCAGAAAATCATCGGTGGTGGGCGATGCTGGCAGATACTCAGCCACAGGGAGAAGCGTCCACTTATCATCGTAAAAACGAATATCGCTATCGCACACCGAAGCGCACACGGTAGAAACTGTGCAAACCACTTGTGTAGAGTCATTGAGGGGGAGTAGCTTCATTTGCCAAGTGCTATTGGGGGTCATATTTATCGAGATATAATCATCGCCTAAAATAGTCATCTCGGTGGTTTTCCCAAATCGATTTTCTACCCGTGCCTTCATGTTGCTTTCCAAGAAATCGATGCAATCAGCGCGATTCACAGCGGTAAGCATTGGGAGAACCGAGTCGGGCATATTTACAAATAAATCTTTGGCTTTGTGCTGTGACGATGCGGTAGTAGTAGCTGCCAGCATCAATATCGCTACAAATAGAGTTGTTGCGGTAGCTTTCATTTTTCTTGTCCACTCGGTGTTGTATTTCATAAAATTATAATTGTATTTAGGCTGTTGCATTATATCTATATTTACTTATTTAGAAGCGTAGCGTTTCAATTGTTCTAAAAACGCTTCGATGTCTTGAGTAGTTGTATCAAAAGAGGTGACCAAACGAACCTCGTTAACCTCTTCGTTCCAAAAGTAGAAAAAGTAGTGATTCAACATCGCATCAATGATAGCGCGTGGCATCGTCAGAAACAGTTGGTTGCTTTCTACCTGTTGTGTAAATTGTACAAAGGGGAATTGTTTAAGTCCATCATATAGCTTTTGAGCCATATCGTTGGCGTGTTGTGCATTTGTCAACCAGAGGTTGTTTTGCAGATAGGCGGTAAACTGGCACGATAAATAACGCATTTTGGAAGCCAACTGAGCCGATTGCTTGCGGATGAAGCGAGCCTCCTTCTGTAGTGCAGAGTTGAATATTACCACACACTCACCCATCATCAAACCATTTTTTGTTCCTCCAAAACTCAACACGTCAATATCACAATCAGCGGTCATCTCTTGCAAAGAGCATTCCAAAGCAGCGCAAGCATTCGCTATTCGGGCGCCATCCACGTGTACATACATCCCGTATTGATGTGCCAAACGTGCAATTGCTTTCAACTCATCTTGTGTATAAATAGTGCCCAACTCGGTGCATTGCGATAAATAAATCACACCGGGTTGCGAATGGTGCTGATCGCCAAATCCACGAAGATATGGTTGAATCAGTTCAGGAGTAAGCTTGCCATCGGTTGTTGCAATAGGGCGAATTTGGCAACCACTCAACTTGACAGGTGCTCCACATTCGTCTACATAGATGTGAGCAGTTTCGGCGCACAGTATGGATTGGTAGGGGCGTGTAGCTATCTGCAAGGCTACTACATTGCTCCCTGTGCCATTGAATACGAAGAAAGGTTCGCACGATTCTGAAAAACTCTTTTTAATCAGTGCAGTGGCCTCTTGTGTCCACACATCATCACCATAGCCCAAAGCGTGTCCGTGGTTGGCTTGTTGCAAAGCCTCCATAACCGCAGGATGTACGCCCGAATTGTTGTCTGAAGCAAAACTTCTCATTTCTATCTGTTACTAACGTTTTGTTACATTGTCTCGATATTCGGTAGGTGTCATTCCCATTTTCGCTTTAAAGCATTTGCTGAAGTAGCGCGGGTCGTTGATTCCTACCATATATGAAATCTGTGTCATATTAAATTCGCCCGTTTCGATGAGTTGCACCGCCCGGTTGATACGCATTTCCTTGATAAACTCGATGGGTGCAAGCCCCGTGATAGTTTTTAGTTTTTTAAAGAATACTGAGCGGCTCACAGCTACTTCTCGTACTAAATCATCTACCACCAAGTCGCCATTGTCCATATTCTTTTCCATTAGTTCCACCAGCTTATCCATAAATTTGCGATCGTTGGGCGACATTTCTGGTATCTTTTCCTCTTCGTTATCTGTGCTTTCTACCACTTGTTCGGGGATAGCAAAGCCATTATTCATCAGCTTGTCGCGATAGAAGTGTTGCAGCTTCTGTCTTTGTCCCAATAGGTTTTGCACGCGAGCTTTCAGGTAAGTGGCACTGAATGGTTTGGTGATGTAGTCGTCGGCTCCCATTTCCAAGCCTTCGAGTTTGCTTTCGATGGCTGTTTTCGCGGTGAGCAGCACGATAGGAATGTGACTGGTGGTCATATCGGCACGTAGTTCTTTCACCAGTTCGATGCCGTCTTTTTCGGGCATCATCAGGTCGCTGATAATGAAATCGGGCACAAATTGCAGAGCCTTGCTCCAACCCTCCATACCATCTTTGGCCTCAATCACTCGGTAAGAAGAGTTGAACAATGTACGCAAAAAGGTGCGTAGCTCTTGATTATCTTCCACCAAAAGCATTACGGGCTTACTGGTTTCTTCTTCACCCTCTTCAAGCTGTTCGTTGTCGGTGCTAACTACCTCTTCGGGCACTACATCGGCTATGGGCTGAATGGTGTTCTGATTTATTTCAGCATCGTCCACTATAAATTCTACTCCTTCGGCATAGTGCTCTTTTCCTTTCAAGAAGTCCACTTCAAAGCAGCTACCTTCACCCAGTATGCTATCTACGTGTATGATGGCATTGTGCATTTCTACCAGCTCTTTTACTAAAGAAAGCCCGATGCCTGTGCTTGCTTGTACTCGGTTGAAGAGGTTTTTATCCACCATATTTTCAAATCGCACGAAGAGCGATTTCTTGCGATTCTCGGCAATGCCCACACCTTGGTCTTGTACACCAATGGATATTGTTTTCTCGTCTTCACGTACAAAGATACGAATTAACTTGCCATTGGGAGTATATTTAAAGGCGTTGGACAATAGGTTGAAAAGTATTTTCTCCAGCTTGTCGGCATCTGCCCACAAGTAAAGGTCGTTTTTCTCCGTCTCGAGTAGAAAGTCGATGTTGTGCTCCTCGGCCAATGCCTCAAAGTTGCCCATCACTTTGCGTATGAAGCTCACTAAGTTGATGCGTTCTACCTGAAGCTTCATTTTCTTGTTTTGTATCTTGCGGAAATCAAGAATCTGATTGACCAAGCGAAGCATTCGGTTGGTGTTGCGCTCCACCACCACAAGCTGTTCGCGAGCTTCGGCGGGTAAATCGCTGTTTTTCAACACGTGCTCTACGGGGCCTGATATAAGCGTGAGTGGCGTGCGAAGCTCGTGCGAGATGTTGGTGAAGAAGCGTAGTTTTATGTCCGAAACTTGTTGCTCCACCGATACTTCGTGTTTCAGCCTATAAATAATGAATAAGAAATAGGTTGCCACAAACATAAGAATCAGGATGATGGCTACGTAAAGCACGTAGGCAAAAGGAGTTTCCCAGAAAGAAGGCAATATCACGATGGGAAGTGTACGGGTGTTTTCTACCCACACCCCATCGCTATTGGTAGAGCGCACTTTGAAGGTGTAGTTTCCTTTGGGCAGGTTGGTGTATGTAGCACTTCTCTGTTTGTCTGCCAAAGTCCATTCGTCCTCAAAGCCGTCTAAGATGTAGGCATATTGCACGTTTTGTGGGTTGGTATAGTCGAGTGCGGCATAGTTGATGGTAAACACGTTCGCTTTGTGCGAAAGCTTCAGAAGCTTGGTGTCGTCTAAACCTACCTGCAACACGGAACCTTCGCCCGGCACTATTTCTTTGTTGGCTATGGATAGTTTTGAGAAAACGATGGGAGGAACAAAACGGCTTTTGCTTACAGAGTCGGGGTGGAAATAGAAAACCCCGTTGTTGGCTCCAAATAGCATTTTCCCCGATTCTGACACCTCTGAAGCCGCTTCGCTAAAACGGACACGGAATGTGATGCTACGGTCGTCGTAGTTGTCGAATCGTTCCATTTCGGGCACAAACTTACTGATTCCGTTTTCGGTACTTATCCAGAGGTTGCCTTTTCCATCTTCGCGGATAGATAGCAATATGTCCGATGGTAGTCCATCCAACACGGAGTACGATTTGAATGTGGCATTTCCATCTTTGTCCATCGATTCCAGTTTGTTCAATCCACCGCCAAATGTTCCTAAATAAAGTTCACCTTTTTTAGTCGATACAATCCAGTGTACGTCGTTGTTGCTCAAGCTGGTCAAGTCGTTGGGATTGCGCTGGTACAGATGAAAGTCGATGGCTTCGGGCGATTCAAAATTCTCGTCGAAAGCCACTGCGCCAGCGGTTGTCCCCACCCACAGATGCCCGTTGTTGTCGGATGTGATGTGGCGTGCCTTGTAGCATTGGTCTATCGGATAACCTTTTAAGTTGTTTCGGTGGTTCACGAATATGGTATGCCCGTTGGCATCGGTCGATAGGTAGTTGATGCCATTGGCGAAAGTAGCTACCCAAATTTTGCCGTTGTTGTCTTCGTGAATGGAGTAAACATTGTCGCTACTTAGGCTGTACATATCATTCTCATTGTAGCGATAGCGCGACAATTTAAAATCCATACCGTCCGTCCCTACTGGCTGAGCAAGCACAAGGCCGTCTCCTTTGGTAGCAATCCATATATTTCCTTTGCTGTCTTGCTCTATGTCATACACGGTGCCTTTCATTCCAGCACCCGTTTTAGACACTTTACCCTGATTGGTGAGCGTGCCGATGTAGTTCAGATTGGCATCGTAGATGCGTAGACTACCATCTTTGGTTCCTACCCAGATGTTTTTGTTGCGGTCTTCGCAAATGGCACGCACTTCGTTGGCAAGCGACTCGTAGTCGTGCTCTTCGGGGGTGAGCATATTAAACTGCACCGAGCGGAAATTCACCTTCTCCAATCCTTTGGAGTGAGTCGAAATCCACAGGTTGCCTTGTTTGTCCGAAAAACTTGAATGTATCTTGTTAGAGAACCGCCAGTCGGGGCTGCCCAATTCGTTGTAGAAAGGTAACAACTTGTCTTGTTCTCGGTCGTAGAAAGAAAAGCCACCACCGTAAGGGTGTACCCACAGGTAGCCATTCACGTCTTCGTGGATATGAAATGAAGGGCGCGAGCGGTCGGCAGCGGTTGGTTCTACTTTGATTTCCTCTGTTTTTAGCCTCTTGGTGTGTGGGTTAAAGTGAACCACCTTTCCGGGGGTTTCTTGCTCAAACCATACTTCACCCTCGCGGTCTACGTAGGCCGAAAGGATTGGTTCGGTGGCCAAATCCTTAAATACAGTAGGTGAGTAGTGTGTATAGTTGTTTTTGTTTAAGTCGTAGGTAAAGAAGCCGTCGGTGTCGGTCACCAACACGATTTCATCGGACGAAATGCCATTGATGGAGGTGATGCGTGCGTTGGTAGGCAATTCAAACAGCTCAAATCGTGCGTCCGATTTGATGTATCGCCACACACGACCACGGTCGGAGCCAAACCAAATTTCGTTGGGGCACTCGGCTAATGTATAAAAAGCTTGTTTGGGGTCGGTAAAACGTTCTTTTGTCTCTACAAAATAAGAATTGAGCGTGCTTTTCCCAGCGGGAAGCATTCCCAGTCCGTTGTCGGTTAGCATCCATTCATTGCCTTCGTTGTCTTGATAGGCTTTGAACACTTTGGTAGCCGGGAAAAGTCCTGATTTGGCGGAATAAATGGTGGTGGATAGTGTTTTGTCGTCTGGTGAAGTCACCACACGCATTGCACCATCATTCTCGGTGAGCAGCCAAACAATCCCTTTGGGCAGCACAGTGATGTTGCTAATGTTGAATGTAGAGCCAAGTTGCTCGGCGGCAGGCACTTGCTCAAATGTTTCGGTGTGGGGGTCGAAGCGATGAGCGCGGTTGTCGTAAGTGAGGAGCCATAGATAACCCAAGTCATCCTCGTACATTCTATCTACCCGGTTGTTGGTGAGGTTGATAAAATTGCCCTGACGAGCCTTGTATGTTTTGAATGAATAACCATTGAAGCGGTTGATGCCGTCCCAAGTCGAAAACCAAAGGTTGCCTTTGGAGTCTTGGAGCATACTCATCACGGTGTTTTGTGACAGACCATCTTCGGAAGAATAATGAGTGAAAAAACTGCTCTGATGTGCATTAAGCCCACAGATGACACTCAAAAATAGAATTAGAAATAAGACCTTTTTCTTCATATTGTAATATTCCATGCGGTAAAGATACGAATTTAACGTATCAGCATAGCAGGGTTACTCTTATTTTACAAGTAGTTAAGCTCATTTTAGTAAAGTTTCACCACTCTAAAGGTTAAAATGTCCTACTTTGTCAAGTGTAATTAACTTAACAAAGTGGGTGCTGGTAGGGTAGGTTGTCGAACGTTTTTAGGCATTGTAAGTTGCTGGCCAGCGTAGGTGTGCATAGGTAGCTTGGTAGATAGGCCTGCCTACCGCACTGGAAAGGCCTATCTACCAAGCTGGCAAGGCCTTGTCAGCATAAGCAATATACCTGCTTTGTGGGGTTGTGTCTTGTTGCTTGATTATTAGGTATTTATGAGCAGGTGCTGGGCTGTTAATAGTTATCCACTCAGATGTTCACATCCAACGGGATAATTATTAACAGTTATCGGGCTATATATGCACAGTTGTAAAGCTGTTTGAAGAAAGAGGCTTTACGGTTTCAAATGCTTATCGAAGAAACGTGCTATTTCGCTTTGCATCGCTTGGTTGCACACGTGGTGAGTGTCCCAAAGTTTGGTCACTAAGTTCTCGCTCTTGTTTTGGCTGCTCCACACACTTCGCATCGTGTTGTAGGCATCCTCCACGGCAGGCACAGGAAATAGTCTGTCGCTACTACCATTAAAAAAGAGCATCGGTTTTGGTGCGGCGATAGAGGCGATGTGCGGATAGTCCATATAGCGGCGCAATCCGGGCAGCACATTCACATAATTGGAATCTCCTTTGCCTTTGCTATATTGAGGCGATAGCTGATATTCGGTAGTCGTCATCCAGCAAACGGCAGCTCCAGCTTTCACCTTGTCCGAAAGGGCTGCAAGCATCCACGAGCGGTATCCTCCCATCGAAAAACCCATACACCCGATGCGCTCTGTGTCTACTTGTGGCAGCGAGGCTAAGAAGTCGGCGGTGTACATATCTTCGTAGCCAACGAATGCGCTCCAGCTTCGTCCCAGCATATCGAACACGCACGAAATGGCTTGTTGGCTTTCGTAGCGCACTCCTTCCTTTCTTCCTCTTTCGCCCCAGAATAGGGCATCTGCTGACAGCACCACATAGCCTTGCGAGGCAAGATAGTCGCCGGGATATTGACTTTCGTAGCACGTGGAGACCCATTTTTCGGCATCTGCCACCACCAAAGAGTCTACTCCAAAGGGGCGAATCATCTTCTCTTTGCCAATCGAGAAATGGGCACCGTGGTCGTGCAGAAGCACTACTCCCGGAAACGTTCCTTCACCATCGGGTATCAGTAGGTAGGCAGGCACACGCGAGTAATCGGTGAGGTTGAACTCTATTTTGTAGGCCGTGTGTCCGTTTCGTTTCTGGGAGGCTATCACCTCCATAGCATAGTCGGCAGCAGGTGGTGGTGGTGTTAGCATTGCCTCCAGCACGGTGTTTCGTGCCTCACTGCGCCACGTGTCGAAGTGGGTTGTTTGGCTGTTTCCCCACGCCATAGGGTAGGTCAGATCCTCTTTTATGCGATTCAGAAACAGAGGGTAATCTTTTTCAAACTCATACCCTTTTGCCTGTTGTGCAAACGAGAGTGCGGACCATAAGAGTGTAAATAGCAGGGCTAACGAACGATGTAGGCGCATATTTTCATCTTTTTACTTCAACAAGCTCATTCCCCTTTGTCGTCGGACTCCAACCATCTGTGCCTTGCAGCACTTCGGTCATATTGTATCCTTTCAGGTTTTTGAGTTGGCGCGAAAACTTGGCACGTGCTTGTGGGTTGGCACCTGTGCCCTTGCTGCCATACTCGGCGTAGTTCACGGTCTTCTCAGCATCTTTTTTGCTCCAGTTGTTCCAACCCTCGGGGGCGATGTGCTTGCCCAATTCGCAGTTGATAAACACCGCTTGCGCATAAGGCCGCCACGGACGCGACAGATAAACACCGTTCACGTCGTCGTCGGCAGTTAGTTTGCAGTCGTAAAACACATAACCATACTCTTTGCCCTTGTCGGTGGCGGGGGCTGTGACATAGCCTTTGCTTTTGCTATGAATCTGGCAATTGTTGAACACGGCAGTAGACCAGCCAAATATGAAATCTACTGTTCCTTCGATGTAGCAATCTTCGTAGTATTGACGGCTATTTTTCCCGTATGTATAGAGTGTGTCCTGACATCCTAAGAAGCGGCAATTCTTGAAATAAGCTCTATCGCCCGATACAAAACAAGCCACCGCTTGTCCCACCGGTCCCGAACTATTCTCGAAAGTGATATTCTCGGCGTAGAAATCGGGAGCGTAAATGTAGCAAGTAGACGATCCGGAAGTGCTTTTTTCTTCGCCAAACACATTTTTCTTGCTGGCGTAGTCGTCGTAAGTAATCACTGCCCCCTCTTCGCCAATAAGTGATACATTTATTTTGCTTTCGGGCACAATCACCTTTTCTTTGTAGTTGCCTTTGCGTATCAATATGGTAGTGCGGTTGTTTTTACGAAAGTCGGGCACAGCGTCAATGGCATCTTGCACGGTAAAGAAATCGCCGCTACCATCTTGTGCCACCACATAGTTATAATGGCGCACATAAGGAGCCAGCGCAGGAACAGCTTCGGCAATAGCATCCACCGCCAATCCAGCTACCACTCTGCCGCCTTTCACGTTGAGGTGTGTGTTGTCTTCACGTCCTTTAGGGAAAGCGGGCACTTCATCGGGTGCTACCCACATAAATAGTTGCTTTGAGTCGACAGGCCCCATATCCTCTACCAAATTGTGTGTGAGTGTGTTCATATCTACAAAAGGCACGTTCAGCTCGGTAGCTACATTGCGTGGTGAGTCCAAATAAGCCCCGTGCGTGTCAAAAAGCGTACTCCCTTCTTCGGGTTGCTCTACTGTGCCTGCATCGTGTCTTTTGTCGGTGCTGATTGACGCATCGTGTGGTTTCACAAAATTGCGGCGCACAATGGAGTTGAACAGCACGGGTATGCCGCCACGCTCGCGGGTTTCATTTACAAAACGTCGCAGATTGGCATCGAAAGTTGTGCCTGGTGTGGTGTGGCGCGATGAGTCTGCTTTCTCATCGTTGTGTCCAAACTGAATGAAAACATAGTCGCCCTTCTTAATCTTTGTCAACACTTTGTCCCAACGTCCTTCGTCGATAAAGCTCTTGGAACTACGTCCGTTCACGGCGTGATTGTCTATCTTGATTTCTTCTGTAAAAAAACCAGGAAGCATCATTCCCCAACCTCTTTCGGGGTTTCCGCCAGTGATGTTTTTATTCGCCATCGTCGAATCACCAATCATAAAAATTGTAGTAACAGGGCGGTCGGGACGGAAAGCCGCACACAAACAAAATAGCCCCAAAAGAAGCAACAACTTGTTTTTCATTTTTAGTCGAACTTATTTGATATTATATTGTTGCAAACTTACAAAGATTCTGTTCGATAGACGTATAAAAACCGTTGCATTAGGTGGAATAATTGTATTGCAGAATGAATAAAGACTTGAATATTTTAAAAAAAAGGAGAAAGTATGGAAACAAAAAGTAAAGCATTCGTTTTTGAAAACGAAACTCCGTGGGAATCTGTGGCCGAGGGTATTAAAAAACAAATAATGGGCTACGATGAAAAAATGAAGATGGTGAAGGTGAGCTTTGAAGTAGGTGCAATAGGTGGGGCGCATACTCACACCAGCACTCGCATAGCTTATGTGGCAGGCGGCTTATTTGAATTTGTGATTGATGGGGAAAAGCATATGGTGACACAGGGAGATGGAATGAGACTGGAAGCAGGCGTGTCGCACAGTTGCACTTGTATCGAAAAGGGTCTGCTCATTGTTTGTGTTGATTTACCCGAAAAATAGTAGAACAACAAACAGATAAATCATAGACACATACTCAGCGTTTTAAATGGGTGTGTGTCTATTGTTTTTTTGAAGAGACAATTTCGCTGCTCGATTTTTAGGAAATAGGTTTGTTTTATACTACTTTTGCAAGTAAGAATTAGTAAGTGTATAAAAAACAATATGGCTAAAAAGAAATCGGATAAGGAGACAACACAACGCACCGTCTCGCCCTCTAAAATAGTGGCTTTCTTCAAAAACGAAACATTTCTGTTTGTCACCGGATTGGTATTGGTGTTTTTCGCCGTCTACCTGCTGCTGGCTTTCTCATCTTTCTTCTTTACGGGAGCTGCCGATCAAAGCATCATTCAGAATGCCGACCCGTTAGACTTGGCGGCTATCGACAATAAGGTGAAAAACTACGCAGGGTCGCGCGGGGCGCAAGTGGCAAACTATTTGATAAACGACTGTTTCGGTCTGGCTTCGTTTTTTATCTTGTTGTTTTTGGCCATAGCTGGTCTCAAACTGATGCGTGTGCGCATCGTGAAGCTTTGGAAATGGTTTTTGGCGTGTGCCTTGCTGCTCATTTGGGCATCGGTGTTCTTGGGGTTTGCCTTTATGGATTATTACCAGGATTCGTTTTTCTATTGGGGTGGATTGCACGGTTACAACGTGTCGGTGTGGATGATTTCGCAAATCGGACGACCCGGTGTGTGGCTGCTGTTAGTGGCTATCGCCTTCTGTTTTTTGGTTTTTATCAGTGCCAACACCATTGTTTGGATGCGCAAGGTGCTGGGATTTGAGTTTTTGAAACGCAAAGAGAAAACTCCCAAAGCGGAAGAGCCTACGACCGATGTGCCTGAACAGCCGCAAGCCGAACCATCTTCTGAACCCGTGGCAGAAAATGTGCCACCCACAGAGGTGAATTTCGACTTGAATAGTAGCTACAAACCAGCATTACCATTGAAGGAAGAACTTTCACTTGAAATGCCTCTTACTGAGGGTGATGTGGAGGAGGCCGCAGGCAACCCTTCGGGCGGCGACGTGGCGATGACTTTTGAAAATACCGTTGCCGAACCAGCTGTGGCACACTCCCAAGAGAATGCTGCCGATAGAGAGCCTGAATTTGAGGTGGAAGCTGGAGTAGAAGAGGATGAAGACTACAAGCCCGCAGAGATGGAACCTTATAATCCGCAACTCGACTTGGAGAACTACCGTTATCCCACCATCGACCTAATGAGGCATTTTGAGAATAATGAACCGACCATCAATATGGAGGAACAGAATGCCAACAAGAATAAGATTATCAACACGCTGCGTAGCTTTGGCATCGAAATAAGTACCATAAAAGCCACCGTAGGCCCCACAGTGACGCTCTATGAGATAACTCCCGAACAGGGGGTGCGCATCTCTAAAATTCGTGGGTTGGAAGATGACATTGCACTAAGTCTTTCGGCATTGGGCATTCGTATCATCGCTCCCATTCCGGGTAAAGGTACTATCGGCATCGAGGTGCCCAACTCAAACCCTAAAATCGTATCGGGGCAAAGCATTATCGGTAGTCGCAAGTTTCAAGAGTCCGACTACGAACTGCCCATTGCTTTTGGTAAAACCATCACCAACGATGTGTTTATGGTAGACCTATGTAAAATGCCACACGTGCTGGTGGCAGGTGCCACAGGACAAGGTAAATCGGTGGGACTGAATGCCATTATCACCTCCTTATTATATAAGAAACACCCTGCCGAACTGAAGTTTGTGTTAGTCGACCCCAAGAAAGTGGAGTTTAGCATCTATTCGGTGATAGAAAATCATTTTCTGGCAAAGCTGCCCGATAATGGCGATGCCATAATCACCGATGTGACAAAGGTGGTGCAAACACTCAACTCGGTGTGTGTGGAGATGGATACACGCTACGACTTGCTGAAAACGGCACACGTGCGCAACATCAAAGAATACAACGAGAAATTTATCAATCGTCGTCTCAATCCCGAAAAAGGACACAAGTATATGCCTTATATCGTGGTGGTGATTGATGAATTTGGCGACCTGATAATGACTGCCGGCAAAGAGATAGAGTTGCCAATAGCTCGTATTGCGCAGTTGGCTCGTGCGGTGGGCATTCATATGATTATCGCTACACAACGACCCACTACCAACATCATCACGGGTACTATCAAGGCCAACTTCCCAGCGCGCGTGGCATTCCGTGTATCGGCAATGATGGATTCACGTACCATTCTCGACCGTCCCGGAGCCAATCAACTGATAGGTAGAGGCGATATGCTCTTCTTGCAAGGTGCCGACCCTGTACGTGTGCAGTGTGCTTTTATTGATACTCCTGAAGTGGAGGAAATAACCAAATTTATAGCTAAGCAGCAAGGCTACCCATCGGCGTTCCATTTGCCCGAATATGTGACAGACGATGGTAGCGGTAGCGATTTGGGCGATGTGGATATGGGACGTCTCGACCCCTTGTTTGAAGATGCGGCACGCCTCATCGTGATACATCAACAAGGGTCAACATCGCTGATACAGCGCAAGTTTGCGATAGGTTACAACCGTGCCGGACGCATTATGGATCAGCTCGAAAAAGCAGGTGTTGTAGGTGCTACACAAGGCAGCAAGCCGCGTGAGGTGATGTGTGTAGACGAGCACGACTTGGAGACGAGACTGAACAATTTAAGATAACAAACGTTCCTAAAAACAGCAGATGAAAAGATACATCTTATTAAGTCTATTGTCCATCGTGTGTGTGTGGCAAGCGGTGGCACAGCAATCAGCCGAAGCAGCCAACATACTCGACCGCACTGCGCAAGCTTTCGAAAAAGCGGGAGGTGTGAAAGCCACATTCCGTCTCGAAGCATTGCGCCGAGGACAATCGTTGGGTGCAGCAAACGGTGAGATAGAGTTAAAGGGCGAGCGGTTTTACTTGCGCACGGATGAGTATATGTCGTGGTTTGATGGAAAAACGCAATGGGTGTATATGCCTGCAAGCGAAGAGGTAACAGTGAGCAGACCCACACAAGCGGAGTTGCAGAGTGTCAATCCCTATATGTTGCTCTACATTTATAAAAAAGGATTCGATTATGTGATGGGTGATAAAAACAGCTTTCAGGGCAAGCCTGTTTACAGTGTAGAACTCAAGGCTACTGACAAGCGAAACGACCTGTCGCACATTGTGCTCTATGTAGATAAAGCAACCTATCAGCCTGTGTTTGTGAAGGTAATGTTGCGCGATCAGACCATCAACGAGATTGTAATCAAAAACTATCAGGCTGGAGTGAAACTTCCTGAATCGCGTTTTGTGTTCAATCCTCAAAACTATCCCGATGTAGAGGTGATAGATTTACGATAGAAAAATAAGAATAAAGTTTAAGAACAAGATATTAAAAAGAAAAAGATATGACTACAGAACAAGTAAAATGCCTGATAATAGGATCGGGACCTGCTGGCTATACAGCTGCGATTTATGCGGGACGTGCCAACCTCAGCCCCGTGATGTATGAAGGACTTCAACCTGGCGGTCAGCTCACCACTACCACCGATGTAGAGAACTTCCCGGGTTATCCACAAGGAGTTAGTGGCACTCAGATGATGGAGGATATGCGTGCGCAAGCAGAGCGTTTTGGGGCAGACATTCGTTTTGGTATCGCTACACACGCCGACTTGAAAACGTCACCTTATAAAATAAAAATAGATGGTGACAAAGTGATAGAAGCTCAAACGGTGATAATCGCAACAGGAGCTACTGCAAAATACTTAGGATTGGAAGACGAGCAAAAATATGCAGGTATGGGCGTGAGTGCTTGCGCCACTTGCGATGGCTTTTTCTATCGCAAAAAGGTAGTGGCGGTAGTAGGTGGTGGCGATACTGCTTGCGAAGAAGCAATTTACTTGGCTGGTTTGGCATCGAAAGTCTATTTGATTGTTCGCAAACCGTTTTTGCGTGCTTCCAAAATAATGCAAGAGCGTGTGATGAAACACGAAAAGATAGAGGTGTTGTTTGAAACCAACGCCGTAGGGTTGTTTGGTGACAACGGTGTAGAAGGTGTGAGCTTGGTGAAACGTTGGGACGAAGCCGACGAAGAACGCTACTCACTACCCATCGACGGTTTTTTCTTGGCGATAGGTCATCATCCCAATTCCGACATCTTCAAAGAATACATTGATACTGATGAGGTGGGGTATATCATCACCGAACCCGATTCGCCACGCACCAAAGTGCCCGGTGTATTTGCAGCAGGCGATGTGGCCGATCCGCACTATCGTCAGGCCATCACCGCAGCAGCCAGTGGTTGCAAAGCAGCCATCGAAGCCGAACGTTATTTAGCAGAAAAAGGATTGCTATAAAGAGTACAATCTTTCGTTGTATTGGCCTCACATCGCTCACAATGCGATGTGAGGCTTTTTTTTATTGCAACAAATAGCACATTTGTTACATAAGCTATAACATTTGATGCAATGTTACAAAATTAGGGATGTGTGAAACATTTGTTATATTTGCCACACAAACACAAGACGTATTTTTGCATCGACAAAGTTCATGAATCTTATCGTCTATTATTAACTTTAAAACTATTACAAATGTCGGAAAACAATTACCTACGAATCTACGCATTAGTTGTATTTGTGCTAATGGGAGTTTCCTCCTTTGCTCAGCATACAATCATAAAAGGTAAGGTTGTATCGAATGCCGATAATGAACCTATTATCGGAGCTACTATTATTGAAAAAGGAACCAACAACGGGACAGTATCCGATTTGGATGGCAATTTCACCTTGAGCTTAAACAACGGTAAAGCTCAGGTTATGGTGTCGTATATCGGCTATATTACTCAAACACTAAATGCTGCACCCAGCTTGAGGGTAGCATTGTTGGAAGATACTCAAAACATCGAAGAAGTGGTGGTTGTGGGTTATCAAACCCAACGTAAAGTCGATTTAACAGGAGCGGTGTCTGTGGTTGATATGAAAAAGCCAAGCAGCGAATCGAATCCAAACGTGTTGAACTCATTGCAAGGCAAAGTAGCTGGAGTTCAAATCAGTACTGATGCAGCACCTGGCGGTGGTGGCACTTCGATAAGGATACGTGGTATGAGTACAATGAATGGAAATGATCCTCTTTATGTTATTGACGGTGTACCTACTACCGAAAATCTAAATACACTGAACTCTGGGGACATTGAATCGATTCAAGTACTGAAAGACGCTTCGTCTGCTTCTATATATGGTTCGCGTGCGGCAAATGGAGTGATTATAATAACAACCAAAAAAGGGCGTGGGAACAAACTTTCGGTTAATGTAGATATAACAGGAAGTTATCAAACGGTAATGAAGCAGTTTGATATGCTCAATGCTCAGCAGTGGGGAGAGGCTTACTGGACTGCCAATTTGAATGCAGGTCTAACTCCAAGTCATCCTTTCTATGGCAATGGCTCAACACCTGTATTGAGAGAGTATTTGGACGGTCAGCAAAAAGTGAAATCTGCCAACACCAACTGGCAAGATGCTGTATATAAACCAGCCTGGACGCAAAACTATGCTGCAAGTGTGATGAATAGCAGTGAAAAAGGATCGATGATGTTTTCGCTAAACTACGTCAATCAAGACGGTTTGATGAAACATAGTTATTTTGAACGCTATTCAGCACGTGTCAACTCTATGTACAATATTTCTAAGTATGTGAAAGTTGGCGAGAACCTGATGGTGGCTAAATGGAATGATTTAGGCTATTCTACACAAAGCGACCGTGGCATTCCTTATGGTGCAATGCGTCAGCATCCAGCTATTCCTGTGAGAGATGCTGATGGTGTCTTTACCAACCCTTTGATACTTGCCAATTCGGATATAGCCAATCCAGCACACGAATTGTATAACGGTCGTGACAACTCGAACGAGAGTTGGAGAATCTTTGGAAATGCTTATTTAGAAATATTTCCAGTAAAAGGCTTGAGCCTTAAAACCAATTTAGGTATTGAGCACATACAATTCTTCAATCAAGCGTTGAATCGTAAAATTCAAGAGTCTGATAATAACTCAGTATCGCGTGCTTACGGACAAGGTGATACATGGACTTGGACAAATACTGCCAATTACAACCTTGATATTAAGAAACATCATCTGAATGTATTGTTGGGCACAGAGGCTATCTCTTACAAATATCAAGGTCTTTCGGCTTTCAGAGATGGTTATATGTTCGAGGACGATCGTTATATGGTGATTGATGCAGGTGAAGGAACACAAACCAATGGTGGTGGCAAATCTACTTGGAAGCTTTTCTCGCTTTTTGCAAAAGCCGACTACAATTGGAATGATAGATATTTGTTTTCGGCAACTATTCGTAGAGATGCCACTTCTCGATTGCACAAAGATCATAATACAGGTGTTTTCCCAGCTTTTTCGGGTGCTTGGAGAATCTCGGAAGAGGCATTTTTTGAGAATGTAGATTTTGTTAGTAATCTGAAACTAAGAGCAGGTTGGGGGCAAACTGGTAACTCGGCTATCAGCAACAATTACGCTTATTATAGCACATACAGATATGATATAGGAAATGGAGCCTACGATCTGAACGCAAATGGGAACAACGCTTTGGCGGGAATCATTGTATCGTCTAATGGCAATCGAAACCTGAAATGGGAAACTACTACGCAAACAAATGTTGGTATTGATATGGGTTTCTTGAACAACACACTAAATTTTAGTTTCGATTATTACGTAAAGAATACAAAAGATATGCTCACTATTCCTCCTACTCTTTCGGTAGCTGGCGAAAATGCTTCTATGTGGACCAATACGGGTAGTATGAAGAATAGAGGTTTTGAAATAATGATAGATTATAGAAGCCCAGAATATGGCGATTTTTCTTGGGGCGGTTCGTTAAACCTATCACATTATAAAAATGAAGTAGAGAAACTTAATAGCTTCGTTAAGTTCATCGGAGGAGATTATCGCTTGATTGAAGGAGAGCCAATGGGGGTTTATTACGGCTATGTAGTAGATGGTATTTTCCAAAACGACGATGAGGTACGCAACCACGCTACGCAACAAGGCAAAGGTGTAGGTAGATTGAAGTATAGAGATATGAATGGTGATGGAATGGTGGATGAAAAAGATCAATGTATCATTGGTGACCCTAACCCTGATTTCTCGATGGGATTGAATTTGGACTTCAAATATAAAAATTTTACGCTGAGCACTTTCTTTACGGGCGACTTTGGTTTTGATATATACAACACAACCAAACGTCAGTTGGATTTTATGACTTTTGGTGGAACAAGCACTAATCGTAGCACTTCTGTGCTTCAAGCTTGGACTCCTGATAATACCAACACCACTGTACCGGCGTTGACAGTAGTAGACAATAACAATGAAACAAGAATGTCTACCTACTTTGTAGAAGATGGTTCGTATTTTAAGATGAAGTACATCAAGCTGAGATATGATTTTTCTTCGCGATTGATTAATAAAATTGGTATAAACAGTTTGGGCGTGTTTGGACAAGTAGAGAATGTGTTTACAATAACCAAATATTCAGGCTTAGATCCTGAATTGCCACTTTCGGGTTATGGCGCACGAGTCGATACGGCACCTTATCCAATAGCAAGAACTTTTTCGATAGGAATCAATTTGCAGTTTTAATCTAATTACAAAAACACTGAAATATGAAATTCTATAATAAATTAATAATTATGTCTTGTCTGTTGGGCGCTTTCACCTCTTGTGCCGACTTCTTAGATGAAAGTCCATATGGTGAGTTTACTTCCGACCAAGTAGATAATGAATCAATTGAAGGATTAATGGCAGCAGCCTACGCTGGGCTTGAAGGACACTTCTTTGGAAATAATGAATCGTTTACTGCCCCTGTGTCAAATTGGGTGTTCGATGTTCGCTCGGACGATGCTTATAAAGGTGGAGGTGGCATTTCGATGGAGGCTTCTATCCATCAACTCGAAATATCCAATCTTACAAGCGATAACCCTACGGGAGTAAACAAGTGGAAGAATAACTACTACGCTATATCGCGTGTTCATAAAGCGATGCAAGCTGTCAATGAATCGTCGGTTGCTGGGAAGGAGTCTTTTATGGCTGAACTAAAGTTGCTTAGAGGCCATTTCTATTTCGATTTGATTCGCATATTTGAACGTATTCCTTATTTCACAGAATATGCCGACCCGAATGTGGTAAGTTCTACCGAGTTTACACGTGCGCAAATCTTTGAATTTATAAAAGAAGACCTCCAATATGCGTGGGATAACTTGCCCGAAAACCAAACTCAGGCTGGACGATTCAATAAATACGTGGCTGCTGCTTATCTGGCTAAGTTGGGGGCGGAAACCAGAGACTGGAAGAGTGTGATAACTAATACTGACTTTGTGATAAATAGTGGCAAATATCAGCTTTACGACAACTACCTCGATATGTCTAAAATAGCTTTCAACAATCAAAAAGAGTCTGTGATGGCAATTCAGTTTTCTACTGCCAACAACAATGCTCATATCAACTGGGGCAATTTGCTGAATACCACCTATTCGGACGGTAACTTGTTTGGTAGTGGTGACGATTTCTTTGTTGCAAGTCAAAATCTGGTAAATGCTTTTAGAACAGACGATAACGGGCTTCCTTATTTAGACGATTTTAATTCGGTGAACGTAAATACTGCTTATACGGGTAATGTCGATCCGCGTTTGGATTTTACCGTAGGGCGAATCGGACTTCCTTTTAGAGGATATACCTACAATATGAACTGGTGTAGAGCGTATGATATTTATGGCGAATACTCAGGTAAAAAAGGTATGATTGATCCCAACTCGTCTGATATGGTTCAAGGATTTCCGTGGGGTGCATCAAGTTTGAACTTCTGCATCATTCGCTATGCCGATGTGCTTTTGTGGAGAGCAGAGGCTTTGATAGAGTCTGCCGAGCAACAAAACTTAGATGGAGCACGTGTACTTATCAATTCCGTACGCGAAAAGACTATTCGCAGTATTGACCCTTATTATGTGCCAGTAGAAATAAGCCCAATGACTACAAACTATAAAGTAAGTTTGTATCCTGCTACTTCTTGGAATCAAGCTTATGCCCGAAAAGCTTTGCGTATGGAGAGACGCATAGAGCTTGCAATGGAGGGACATCGTTGGTTCGACCTCGTGAGATGGGGAGAGGCTGTTAGCGTAATTAGTAAATATATGCGCGATGAAGAAACACTCAGACCTTACTACAAAGATGCGGAGATAAACGCCAATGAAATTTATCTTCCAATTCCAAAAGATGAAGTGGAAAACTCTGGTGGCTTGTACGATTAATAGTTGAAAACCTTTTTAAATTAGTATAATAATGAATACACATATAAATAAATTGCTGCTGATAATATGCTTGAACCTGATGATGGCAGCGTGCAACAGTGTAGAGTACACACAGGCACCGCTTGTTGATGCTGTGTACAACTTGGAGTATAGCGTAGATGGAAGAGACGTAAAGCTTTCGTGGACACTTCCTCAATCCAATCAAATAGTGGGTGTGACGTTGCAATGCAACAGCGATGCTGTTATTGATGTGAATAAAGCGATAACTGATTATACTTTCGAGCGGGTGGCCTTGAACAAAGAACTGGCTTTTACCGTGAAGTTGAAATATGCCGAAGGAGTTATATCTACTGGTATGACTGTACGCACCACTGTACAAGGAGATAGTTCGGAAAAAATAGGCTATTTGATGGCTTACGAAGATGAGGCTTTGGTTGAAGATGATGATGAACGTGTCTCTTTAAGCTGGTTCAAGGGTGAATATTCGAATGGTGAATTGATAACTCCATCTATGCTTACAAGTATTGATTTGAGTGAGTTTAGCACCATTTGGATTCACATCGACCGTGTGGGGATAGGTTTTGGCTGGCAGAATCTTCCAGCAACTATCATTTCAGAAGATGCTATTGCTGCATTGGCAAATTTCTATAAAGATGGAGGCAATTTGTTTCTTTCCAATCACGCCACTCAGCTATTGGTACCATTGGGACGTATTGCCGAAAATAGAGCACCCGGTATTTTTGGTGATGGCAATGGTGGTAGCGGTACAGATATTTGGACTATTAATGCAAATATCGGTTTGGAGTACGACCAACAAGGACACGCCATATTTAATGGCTTGGAAAAATCAAGCCAATACGACCATTCTACTTTTCCATTGATTGGGCCGGGTGATAGAGAAGATCACAACTGTATGTGGGATTTGAACTCTTATGGATTTCCTGGATTGTATCCTGATTTGCAAAACGTAGTATTGGCTTTTCAACAGGAAAACAATGCGGTGGTATTGGCCACTTGGGGACACGTGACCGACTGGTGTTGTGCTGGTATGGTGGAGTTTAATCCAACTACATCCTACAAAGGTCGTTGTGTAGCGATAGGATTGGCAGCTTATGAATGGAATCAAAATAGTGGAGTTAATGCCTATCAACACAGCATTGAGTTGATGACAGCCAACACTTTACGTTACTTAGGAAATTGAGCTGACTTAAACCTCGTGAGTCACGTTGGTAGATAGGCCTACCTACCGTGTTGGCAAGTCCTATCTACCAAGCTGGCAAGGCTTTGCCAGCACACTCAATTGGCTTAATGAATAATAGGCTGGCTCTGGTTGTGAAATTTGATAAAAAACATAGATAAAATACATTTTAAAAATGACAGGTATGAGAGAACGATGTGTTGCAAAGCTTCTGATAGCGACAGCTTTGATTGTTTCCACCGCTTTTACCACTACGGTTTATGCCCAGTTGGTATCTCACTTCTCGATGGAACTGCATAACGGGAATATTGTTGACAGTAAAACAGGCCAGTCATTTCCTGTATTGGGCTGTTTCGAGGCGGAAAATGTAGAAGGTGTTGAGGGTGTAGCATTACGCTTTGACGGATATTCCTCTTTTGTGCCTGCCAAAATAAATGTAGAAGCATTAAGCAGTCAAGAATTAACATTCTCTTTGTGGTATGCAGCGGAGACGTATCCTATGATGAATCCAGACTTTGCCCGCAATGAATTTACATACATTGCCGGAAATTTGGATAATGATGAAAGAAGTGGTTTTGCATTCTCACTAAGCAGTCAGGGCGATTATGTTTTTGACTTTTATCTGAGTGGATGGAAAGTTTCTTGCGCAGCCAGCTCCAAGCTTGCAAAGTATCAATGGAACTATTTGGTTGCTGTTGTTGATGCTCCCAACAAAATGGTGAGCTTATACAATAACAATGAGTTGGTAGGTCAGAATCGATTGAATATGGATGGGAGTATCTCTTTGGGAAAAGAGGATTTTATAATTGGAAAATCTTTTGCAGATGTGAAAAGTGGACCTTTTTTGTTGAACACGATAAATGGGTTAGTTGATGAGATAAAAATTTATAATAAGGCATTGGCTGTCGATGATTTAGACAATATTTTACCAGAAAATACTCCCATCCTCAATATCTCAGATAAGCGATTTGAAAACGACCTGTTGCGTCCCAAATATCATGGTATGCCTGCGGCAGCTTGGACAAACGAACCTCACGGCTTGGTGTTTCACGAAGGAGAGTATCATCTGTTTTTTCAAAAGAATGCAAATGGACCTTACTGGGGAAGATTGCATTGGGGGCATATAAGCAGCGAGAATCTATATGAATGGAATGAACAGAAAATAGCATTGGCTCCATCTGAGGTTTATGATGTGAAGGGCTGCTGGTCGGGCTGTGTTTACAAAGATGTGGAGTTGACACAAGGTTTGCCTTATATCTATTATACGGCAGTAGACAATACAAAAGCTTCCATCGCCTCTGCGGTTCCCACGGATGGCAACCTGATAGGTTGGGACAAAACAACTGATAATCCTCTTATCTCACAACGACCAGCAGGATTGAGTGATGATTTTCGTGATCCATATATTTTTAGTCACAACAACGAACATTATATGATTGTAGGGGCAAGCCAAAACAATGTTGGGGCGGCCACACTTCATAAATACGATAAAAATTCAAAAGCGTGGAGCAATGATGGTACTCTGTTCTTTAAAGGAACAAATGCTGCAATAGCAGGGCGATACTGGGAAATGCCTGTGTGCGTGCCAATGAATGATGGAAAATGGTTGTTTGTTGTTACTCCTTTAGAGAGTAGACGTGGGGTAGAAACATTATATTGGGTTGGTACGCTCAACGATGACGCTACATTCAATCCATTTCCTGCCTATCAGAATGAACCCAAAGAGATGGAGCTTGGTGGCATAAGCGAATATGGTTACGGTCTGTTATCTCCTTCTTTATGCAAGCTCAATGATAATAGTTATGTGGCTATTGGCATTGTTCCCGATAAGTTGAGTTCGGAATATAACCATTCCCTTGGCTGGGCGCATACATTTAGTTTACCACGCGAGTTAACGATAGGCGATGACAACACGCTTCATCAAAAGCCTTATGCAGGATTGACCGATTTAAGAAGCAGTGTGAAATACCACTCTGCCAACATTCAGCTCGAAGATGAACAAAATCTATACCCTGTGAATGGACGTTCTGTCGAGCTTTTGATAAATTTTAAAGTAGGTGATTCCGAAAAAGTAGGCTTTAAGGTGTTTAAAGCAGAAGATAGAGCGGTAGAAATATACTACGATTATGCGTTGAATAAAATGGTAGTAGATGCACGTGGCATCGATCGTTGGAAAAACGATGAAGGCTCTTTCGATGGGCTTTACGAAGCATATCTGCCCGAACGAATGGCGAAAGGAAATAGTTGTAAACTGAATGTGTTTATCGATCATTCTATTATGGATGTTTTTATAAACGACAAATGGGCTTTTTCGCTGCGAGTGTTTCCAACAGATGCAACTGCAAACGATATAGAGGTGTTTAGCGAAGGCGGAACGACCAGCTTCGACGAACTGAATGCTTGGGTATTGGGTAAGCAAAATATAGAAACGGGGCTTAGCCAATCGAATAAAAAAAAAGATGTGACACTTACGGTGACAGGCAATCGGCTGGTTTATGAAAATGTAGACTTAGGAGCAGATATTCTTATTTATACTCCTTGCGGTATGTTGATGCATCAAGAAAAAGCAAATGATACTAATGGGGCGATTGTGTTGTCGGCTTCAAAAATGTATATTGTGACTGTGAAAAATGCTACAAACGTGTTCAGTCAAAAAGTATTAGTTAATGAATAATCTATTAAAATGAGAAATAAGTTATGAAAATATCATATAGTAATTTAATAAAAGATTTTAGATTTTTGGTGATAGCAATCCTTACGCTCTTCGCTACATCTTGCCAAGCCACTACTCCTCCCATCACCATCAAGCGTTTGGGTGGCGATCAGAGTATGATTTATGTAGAAAAAGAGAAAAAATATCTGTTGCTTCCTGTGGAAGAGGCAATGCCCGAAGCACGTGTGGATATGATTGTAGACAACCAGTTGGTTAGTGGGATGAACGTGCGTTTGGCGCGCGAAAAGGTCGATTATTTTGTTCCTGTGGAGTTGACGGGGATAAACCCTAAATCGCTCGTGTTTCAGATAAAGCACATCCCCGACACTGCTATTTGCTGGCGCACCATCGATCTATCCGATGAGTTTGACACAACCAATCGTGAGAAGTTTCGTCCCGTCTATCATTTTGCTCCTCTTTATGGCTGGATGAACGACCCCAACGGAATGGTTTATAAAGATGGAATCTATCACTTGTTTTATCAATACAATCCGTATGGCTCTATGTGGGGCAATATGCACTGGGGGCACGCTACAAGCCAAGATTTGACAAGTTGGCAACATCAGCCGGTAGCCATTGCACCCGATGCTTTGGGAGCTATCTTTAGTGGCTCGTGCGTGGTAGATAAAGACAACACGGCAGGTTTCGGAAAAGATGCGATTGTGGCACTTTACACTTCGGCTGCCGACCGTCAGACACAGAGTTTGGCTTATAGCGTAGACAATGGAGCTTCTTTCGTGAAGTACGACGGCAACCCTATCTTGACTTCGCCCAAACCCGATTTTCGTGACCCTAAAGTGATATGGCACGAACCCACTAAGCAGTGGGTTATGATATTGGCGGTAGGGCAAGAGATGCAATTTTTCTCATCGTTCAATTTGAAGGAGTGGACCTACGAAAGTAGCTTTGGCGAAGGACAAGGTGCGCACGGTGGCGTGTGGGAATGTCCCGACTTGATAGAGCTTCCTATCGAAGGTACTGATAAGAAGAAATGGGTGTTGTTGTGCAACCTCAATCCCGGTGGTCCTTTTGGTGGCAGTGCCACTCAATACTTTGTAGGCACATTCGATGGCAAGGAGTTTGTCAATCAGTCGCCTACTCTTACTAAGTGGATGGACTGGGGAAAAGATCACTATGCTACTGTCACTTGGAGCAATGCGCCCGACAACCGTCACATTGCTATTGCGTGGATGAGCAACTGGCAATATGCCAACGATGTACCCACCAAGCAATTCAGAAGTGCCAACTCTGTGCCTCGCGACTTGTCTCTTTATATGCAAGATGGAGAGTGCTACATCAAAAACCAACCATCGGATGAGCTGAAAGCCTTGCGTGCCGAGTCTTCCAAAAAACGCTCTTTCAAAGTGAGCAGAGACTACAATATCGACAATATTATAGGTAGTGATGCGGGAACTTACGAGATAGAGATGACCGTGAACAACAAAGATGCCGAGTTCATCGGGTTCAAGCTTTTCAACGCATTGGGCGAAGAGGTGGATGTGTGCTATAATCTGATAGAGAAGAATTTGTCGATGGATAGAACAAAGAGTGGAGAGGTTTCGTTTTCTAAAGAGTTTCCTGCTGTCACGTTGGCGCCTATTCAGCCGGGCACAGAGATGACCTTGCGCATATTTGTCGACAAATCGAGTATTGAGATTTTTGGTGACGATGGTCGATACGTGATGACGAACTTGGTGTTTCCTACCGAACCATACAATCGGATGAGCTTTTATGCTAAGGGTGGAAGCTACAATGTAAACTCATTGCAAATGCACAAACTTGAATTGAAAAATACGACACATTAATTATAACCGAATAGAACTGTAAGAATATGAACGATACAAAAACTCCTTATTTGAAGCTGATACCTTTGATGCTCTGTTTTTTTGCGATGGGCTTCGTCGACTTGGTGGGCATTGCCTCCAACTACGTGCAGGCCGATTTGAATCTGAGCGATGCCGAGGCTAATATATTCCCCTCTTTGGTTTTTTTCTGGTTTCTTATATTCTCGGTACCTACGGGAATGTTGATGAACCGTATTGGAAGAAAGAAAACCGTGTTGCTAAGTTTGTTGGTCACGTTCTTCTCTTTGTTGCTGCCCATATTTGGCGATGGTTATGCACTGATGCTAATTGCTTTTTCACTACTCGGCATTGGCAATGCTTTGATGCAAACATCGCTGAACCCATTGCTGTCCAATATTGTTTCTGCCGATAAGTTGGCAAGCAACTTGACCTTTGGACAGTTTGTTAAGGCAATAGCTTCATTTTTAGCTCCTTACATTGCAATGTGGGGTGCCACCCAAGCAATGCCATCAATGGGCTTGGGATGGAGAGTGCTTTTCCCTGTTTATATGATTATTGCAATTGTTGCCATATTGCTGCTCAATGCTACCTCTATTGTTGAAGAAAAAGAGGAAGGAAAACCTTCTACTTACGCTCAATGCTTGGGGTTGCTGGGCAAACCTTTTGTGCTGCTTTCGTTTATCGGCATTATGTGTCACGTGGGTATCGATGTGGGTACCAACACCACAGCTCCCAAGATATTGATGGAACGCTTGGGAATGACCTTGGCTGAGGCTGGGTTTGCAACAAGTCTTTACTTTATATTTCGCACCGTAGGCTGTTTTGCGGGTACGTTTATTTTGCAAAAGGCACAGGCCAAAGTGTTTTTTGGTGTTAGTGTAGCTTGTATGCTTGCCGCTATGATAGGGCTTTTCTGCTTCCAGTCACTCGCTTTCATCTACATTTGCATCGCCCTGATTGGTTTCGGAAACTCCAATATTTTTCCGATTATCTTTTCGCAAGCTCTATTGGCAATGCCCAATAAGAAAAACGAAGTATCGGGCTTGATGATAATGGGTTTGTTTGGCGGCACTGTGTTTCCTTTGGCTATGGGAGTGGCCAGTGATGCAGTAGGGCAAAATGGTGCGGTAGCGGTAATGACTATTGGGGTGATTTATTTGTTGCTCTATATGTTTAAGATTAAGAAAGCGTGTTGATACTTCCTGATAAAGATAGAAGATATAACTGAATTAAAATAAATACTATGAGTACAGTGATAATAGGAATGGGAGAAGCACTTTGGGACGTGCTACCCGAAGGAAAAAAAATAGGTGGTGCACCAGCCAACTTTGCTTACCACGTGTCGCAATTTGGTTTTGATGGGTGTGCGGTGAGTGCCATTGGCAAAGATGCGCTGGGCGATGAAATTATTCAAACGTTCGATAAGGTTAATCTTCGTTATTCGCTGCCACGTGTAGATTTTCCTACTGGAACAGTGCAGGTGACTTTAGACGAACAGGGTGTGCCCTGCTACGATATAAAACGAGATGTGGCTTGGGATAATATCCCATTTACTGAAGATCTAAAACATCTCGCTCTTCGCACACGAGCCATTTGTTTTGGGTCGTTGGCACAACGAAATGCTGTGAGCCGTGCTACGATAGCTCGCTTTGTAGACACCGTGCCCGATGCCGAAGGACAACTCAAGATATTCGACATCAATCTTCGCCAGAACTTTTATACAAAGGAGGTGATTGAAGAGTCGCTACGACGCTGCAATGTTTTAAAAATCAATGATGAAGAATTAGTCGTCATCAGCCGTATGTTTGGCTATCCGGGCATCGATTTGCAAGATAAATGCTGGATACTGTTGGCAAAATACAATTTGAAAATGCTTATACTTACTTGTGGCACCAATGGCAGCTATGTGTTTACGCCCGGTGTGGTTTCTTTTCAGGTCACACCCAAAGTGCCAGTTGCCGACACGGTAGGAGCAGGCGACTCGTTTACTGCTACTTTTTGCGCCTCATTGCTCAAGGGCAAGTCAATACCCGAAGCGCACAAATTGGCAGTGGAGGTTTCGGCTTACGTTTGCACACAGCACGGAGCAATGCCACAATTGCCCGAATCTTTACTAAAGCGATTGGAATAATTGAAAATATAAAATAATATTTAATGTATAAGTGATGCGTCCGCTTACTTGCATAGAATGAAAATCGCCTGCTATGACACTTATAGTGTTGTAGCAGGCGATTTTTTAATAAAGCTTATAATGCAAATGAAATACCACTCTTTTGATGTATGATTGCTTATATTTGTCCAAGAACCTAGCTGAAATGATTTTACGACAAATGTTTTTTGGAAAATAGCTATCCACTTTTACTATGAAACAATACTTATTTTTACTCAGTGTCTTGTATATATCTCTCACATCCTGTCAGAGAAATTCACCCTCTTTCATTATCGGTGTGTCGCAATGCAGCGACGATGAATGGCGACATCAAATGAATGACGAAATAGTGCGGGAAGCTCTGTTTTATGATGGTGTGCAAGTAGAAGTTCGTACCGCAAAAGATGATAGCCGCAAGCAGATAGAAGATATAAGGGCATTTATGCAAGCTGGTGTCGACTTGATAATTGTATCGCCCAACGAGGGTGCTGTGATGACCCCTATTGTGGAGGAGGTGTATGATAGTGGTATCCCAGTCATTGTGGTCGACCGTAAGATTCTATCGGATAAATACACAGCCTTTATAGGAGCCGACAACTACGAGATAGGCAAGGCGGTAGGCAACTACATAGCGACCATACTTGGTGGCAAAGGGCGAATAGTCGAAATATCGGGACTGAACAGCTCTACCCCCGCCGTCGACCGGCATCAGGGTTTTATCAGTGCCATAAGCAGGCATCCACAGTTGGAACTTGTGTGCAGCGAAGACGCTGCCTGGCTGCGCGAACCTGCACGTGTGGTGATGGATTCGATACTAAAAAAACGTTCTGATTTTGATTTGGTATACGCTCACAACGACCGTATGGCTGCCGGAGCCTACGAAGCCGCGCGGAGTATAGGGCGCGACAACGAGTTGCTCTTTATTGGGATTGATGCTTTGCCCGGCGATGGGTGTGGACTCGAAATGGTTCTCGACAGTGTTCTCACGGCTACCTTTATCTATCCTACGGGTGGGGATAAAGTGATTCAGACAGCGATGAATATACTTCAGAGGCTACCATTCGACCGTGAAACGATTCTCACTACTGCGGTTGTCGATGTCACCAATGCACGGGTTATGGACTTGCAGACCAATCAAATCAGTGCGCTCGATGGTAAAATTCGCACATTGAATGGGCGTATCAACTCTTATTTGGTTCGCTTTTCCAATCAGCAATTGGTGTTGTATGGTAGTTTGGTTATCCTGTTGTTGGTGGCAGGCCTGTTGCTTGTGGTGTATAAATCTTTGCAATCTAAAAATAAGCTGAATGCCGAGTTGTCAAAACAAAAAGAACAGCTGGAAGAGCAGCGCGACCAATTGTTGCACCTCTCGAGTCAGTTAGAAGAGGCTACCCACGCCAAGCTGATGTTTTTCACCAACATATCACACGACTTCCGCACTCCGCTTACGCTCATAGCCGACCCCATAGAACAACTGCTGACAGACAAGGAACAGCCTTCGCCACATCGCAAAACGCTGGAATTGATGCAGCGAAACGTCAAGATTTTGCTTCGGTTGGTCAATCAGATTTTGGAGTTTAGAGCTTACGAAAATGGGAAAATACATTTTCATCCCACGCCTGCCAACGTGTTGCGCTGTTTTGAAAACTGGAATGAGTCATTTCAGGAGGCAGCTCGCAAAAAACACATTCATTTCTCTTTTGATGCTATGCCCTATACCAACTATCAAACAGTTGTTGATGTGGAAAAACTGGAACGAATCTATTTTAACTTGCTTAGCAATGCTTTTAAGTTTACTCCCGAAAATGGACGTGTCAATGTTCGTCTTTCCGAAGTAAATGATGGAATGTGTTTTCGTTTTACCGTAGCCAACACGGGTAGCTTGATTTCGGTTGAACATATCCAAAATATTTTCAATCGTTTCTATAAAATAGATATGCACCATTCGGGTTCGGGCATTGGGTTGGCCTTGGTCAAAGCCTTTGTCGAGCTTCACGGTGGACAAATAATAGTAGAAAGCGATGATAAAATAGGAACAGTTTTCACGGTTGATATTCCGCTTGAAAGAGCATCGGAAGAAACTGCTGCATCTACTGAACTCAACATTCTGTCAGTGGGCGAAATCGAACCATTGGCTGAAAGCGAAGAAGGAGAATATGACGCGACTAAAAACAGCGTGCTCATTATTGATGACAATGCCGATATTCGCTCTTACATTCGTGGGCTTTTGCAGAATGAATACACTGTATTGGAGGCTTCGGACGGTGTATCAGGCATTCGCAAAGCGATGAAGTATGTGCCAAATCTCATCGTGTCGGACGTGATGATGCCTGGTATTGATGGGGTGGAGTGCTGTAGGCGGCTGAAGGCGGAACTACAAACTTGCCACATTCCTGTGATATTGCTCACAGCTTGTTCGCTCGACGAACAACGCATTCAGGGATACGACGGGGGGGCGGACTCTTATATATCCAAACCATTTAACTCTCAACTACTCTTAGCGCGCATTCGCAACTTGATAGATTCGCACCAGCGGATAAAGCAAGCACTTGGTGAGCAGCAGCACTTGGTGAAAGAAGATATTTGCGATATGGATAAAGATTTTGTGGGTAAGTTCAAGGTATTGATAGAACAGCGAATGGGTGATGCCACGCTCAATGTAGAAGATTTGGGACGTGAAATGGGACTGAGCCGTGTGCAGTTATATCGCAAGCTAAAATCCTTGACCAACTATTCGCCTAATGAGTTGTTACGCATTGCACGGCTGAAAAAAGCTGCTTCGCTGTTGGCTTCATCCGATAAAACGGTTTCGGAAATCGCTTACGAAGTAGGGTTTACCTCACCTTCTTATTTTACCAAGTGCTACAAGGAACATTTCGGCGAGAATCCCACCAACACCTTAAAGAAGAAAAATGGATAACTGCTTTTGATAATCTCCTTTTATGCTTTCATTCATTGTTGCGCACAAAATTCTCGTCTATTATCAAAAAATAATTTCCTATTCTATTTTCTGTGGAGTAATGCCAATAGGCTCTTTCCCGAAACTGTTTGTTTAATAGGGTATTGCCTATCAAGATTTGAATTTTACCCAATGAACAATAATGTGCCAACACGTCTTCGGGATGTTCGTGTTTTGCTATAATTCCTGTCTCTTCTTTGCCTATCAACTTTTTTTCGTTTGGTGCTATTACAAATATACTATCCATATTCGTAGATGGATATTCTACTTTTACGGTTATCACCTTATCGGTCAACTTGTTTTCTACGTAATAATAATAGTATCCACCAAAATCGCAACTATTTAGCAGAGGCATTAAACATAGAGCTAAAAACAGTTTGAGGTGTTTCATATATCAGTAAACTTTAATGCGATTAGAATTTATAAATGTTCCAACCCCAATTGATTGTGTATAGTAGTAAGATGAAAAAGAGTATCCCTTTATTTCTTAAAACTGTGCCCGATTGGTGGTAGAAGCAATAAAGAGTATTTTTTTGTAAGATGAAATCTGAAATAACCCAGCAGGGAATGAATGTAATGAGGCACAATACAAGCATCCCATTTGGGTTTAATAAGAATGAACCTTTTATATCCCCTCCCAATAGTAAGCGAATGGCTCTGGTAGTGCCACAGGTAGGGCACGGAATGTGTGCGAACTGTTTTAGTAAACAGCCCTTCCAAATGGATGTTTCATTCGAATGAAAAGAATAAAATATCCAGAAATAAGATGCCAGCGAAATAGATAATAGGCCGATATATAATTTCAGTCGGCTCATTTAAAGCAGTGATTGCAGCTTTTGTTGGTTCTTATCTTTTGTTGCGCCCATTATAAAAAACCAGTCTATAACGGTCCAAATACCACCTCCACCACAAGTTATCAATTTGCCGATGCCCAAACCGATGTCTCCGATAAAGAAGCGGTCAATGCCAAGTGTGCCTACTAAGATGGATAAAATTAGCGATATGGTGGGATCTTTGAATTGCATTGATTGAACAAGAGGCCATTTGGAATCATCTGTATTGAGCAATAGATTTCGTATGGTTGAGATTTGATAGTCTCTAAAGAATTTGTTGTTTGCAAGGATGAATGCGTCTACATTTTGTGGATTCATAGATTACTGGATATTATATGAGTACTTAGTTTTTATCATTACAAAGTTAAAATAATATTTTAGATATTTATAAAATCTGTTGTCTTATATAAAAAAAACAGACATACCCCTTAGAGTATGTCTGTCATTATCCGTTTTTAAAATGGAGTTTACATTAGTAAATCTCTATTTCATCTAAGCAAATGTTAGCTTGGAGTATTTCGCCCGGGGTGTCGCGTGGGCAATCGATGCCGTTGCGAAGTGTTCCACCGTTTTGGAAAGTAAGCTTCACATAAAGAGCTTCGGTAGGATTGAAAGACACTGTGTCGCTAAATGCCATTCTGCCCTTTTCGGGATACTGGCGATTGAAAGTCTCTTGTGCAATCTCTTTGTACTCTTTGCCATCCATCGACACTGCCACCTGCACGCCGCCCACAGGAAGAATGCGATAGGCTGGGTTGTAGAGCGACCCAAAAGCTATTTTGTCAATCGAGGTTGCTTTGTCCAATTTCACGGTAAATATCAATTCTTTCGTGTTATCGTTCATATTGAAGATTGTCCACGGCACATACGACGCGTTGTTGCCACGCTTGCCATTGGTGAGTCCCATCGTGATGGTATCGCCATAAATCATATCGTTTTCGCCCAATATATCACCCTTTAGCCAACCCATTTCGGGAGTGGTGGTGAATGGCTTTCCTGCAATTAGGTTGCCATACAAAGGTTTGTGCCTTGTTGCGCCAATCTGTTTGCCATTTTTGAATGCGGCAGTTTTCAGGTCTATTACTTCTGTCAATGCAAATGGCTCGGTGTAGAGCGTTGATGTTGCGGTAGGGGTGCTTCCATCCACCGTGTAGCGCACTTCTGCTGTTGGATTGAAACAGTCGAGAATCACCATCAACTCATCGTTCATTACTTTGGTGTTCACATTCACATCAAAGTAGTTGCGACAAGCTTTCACGCCCAAAATGTCGAGACGTTCAAACTCCTCTTCCATACGTTTGCAATAGTTGTTCCAATCTTTGTTGCTGTTTTCTGTCCACGCCGTTTCCGATATAGCAGTCAACTTTGGAAATACCTGATAATCGCGACGCTCTTCGGTTTGCATATACTCGTTCCAAGCATTGCCTTGCACACCAATAATGTGTTTCTTTACCAATTCGTCGGCATCGTCTTCTACCGGATTGAACGTGTAGGTGTTCTTCAATGTCACGTAGCCACCAATTGTCACAGGGGCAGTTTCAGGGTCTTCTTGGTAGAAGTCCAAATACATATAAGGCATCGGTGTCATAATGGCATTGTGTCCTTGCTTGGCGGCATTCATACCACCTTCGATACCTTGCCACGACATCACTGTTGCGTTAGGAGCCAGTCCGCCTTCCAAAATTTCATCCCATCCAATGATATTTTTGCCTTTGCTATTGATGTATTTCTCCATACGAGTGATGATGTAGCTTTGCAGTTTTTCCTCTTTCGTATGCAATTTTCCGTCTACGGGGCTTGGCTTGGTGTCGTCTTTCAATCCCAATTTCTTAATCAGAGCTTGGCAGTCGCTGCAATTGATCCAAGCGGTCTTATAGCACTCATCTCCTCCTACGTGGATGTAGGGGCTTGGAAAGAGTTCTACCACTTCGTCAATCACGCCTTCCCAAAATTCAAAGGTCTCTTCTTTCGGGCAAAATACCTCTTCAAAGATACCCCACGTTCCTGTCACCTCGTAAGTTGTGTCGGGGTTGCAAGATAGATGTGGGTAAGAGGCCAAAGCCGCTATGGCGTGCCCTGGCATCTCTATTTCGGGAATTACGGTGATGTATTTGCTTGCAGCATAAGCCACCACATCTTTTATTTCTTCTTGTGTATAATATCCACCTACGGGTATACCATCGAATATCTGTGGGTAGTTGGTATAATAATAGTCGATGAGTGTTTCTTTGCGATTAGAGCCAACGTTGGTTAGTTCGGGATATTTCTTTATCTCAATTCTCCATCCTTGGTCGTCGGTGAGATGCCAGTGGAAAGTGTTCATCTTGTGCATTGCCAGCATATCGATAAACCTTTTCACATACTCTACCGAAGAGAAGTTGCGGCACACGTCGAGCATCATACCACGATAAGCGAAACGGGGAGCATCTTCTATTTCGACGGCAGGAATAGACCAGTTGGCTTTTTTGTCAATTTTGTTACCATACACTGCGGGGGGAAGCAGCTGGTAGACGGTTTGCACACCATAAAAGAAACCATTGGGTTTGGATGCCACAAGGGTTATGTTTTCGGGAGTTACAGACAGTTGGTAGCCTTCGTCGGGCATACCTGCTTGAGTTTTGAACACGATGGCGGGGGCTTGTGCGCTGGATGCTTGTTGCATCTCGATGCCCGATGTAAGTGCAATGCGTTTGATAAGTGTGTCGGCAATGGCCACCACTTCGGGCGTGCATCCGTCGGTCACTACTTTCACTTGCTTGCTGAGTTCGAACCTTCCCGTTTGGGGAGTCATTTGGTTGGGCAGTGGAATGAGGTTGTACTCATTTGCTGCATCCTTTTTCTCTTGGCATCCGGGGGCGATGAATAGCAGAGATAAAAGGAGTAGGTAAAGTCCTTTTTTCATGGTATAAAAGTGTGTTAAGTTATATAAAACGAGCCGTCAAGGTGTTATCCTATCTTGCTTATTTTTTTCAGTTTCTCCTCGTCTATAATCTTGATTTTTCTTCCGTCAATCGTAATCAGTCGCTCTACTGCAAAGTTGGACAGCGTGCGTATGGCATTCGAGGTTGTCATATTCGATAAGTTGGCTAAGTCTTCTCTTGATAGATAGATACTTAGTGTAGAGCCATCCTCTTCCAGTCCATAGCTCTCTTTCAAGAATAACAATGATTCGGCAAGACGACCACGGATGTGTTTCTGTGTCAAGTTCACGGTGCGTTCGTCGGCAATGCCCAAATCTATCGAAAGCTGTTTGATGAAGAATAGAGCCAAGTCGTTGTTTTGGCTTATAAGGGTAGTAATGGCACTCATCGGAATCAGGCCGATGACCGAAGGCTCAAAAGCAGCAGCGGTAGTCACGAAATCTTCTTTGGCAAAAAAGGCGCGATAGGCAAAATATTCGGTCGGTTTTATCATTCGGATGATTTGGCTTCTTCCGCCTACACCATCTTTGTAGATTTTCACTTTTCCGCTTAAAAGACACATCAGATGAATCGGTCTTTCACCTTCGCAATAAATAATTTCGTTCTTCTTGTAATTTTGTAAAGTAAAATTGTTCGCCAGGAACTCTCTTTGATCTTCATTCAAAGAAGCCCACATATCGGGAATTTGTTCCGAGATATCAATGTCTGACAAGTTTCTTTTTACCATAAATGCTGCAAAACTGTGTTATAAAGCACAAATGTAAAAAGAAAAAATGAAATAATAAGCCAAATGTAGCATTTATTACATTCCTATATCGCTTGTGAGCGCAAACAATAACATAAAATAGTTTTTGTTGCTTTACAAAGTGCTATTTTTGTGTTAATGTGGTTTGTCTTTATGTGGCTTGCAGTCCAAAAAGTGAAATGAATAGGTGTTTTGCTTTCTCTTTTTTAACTACATTTGCTTTCGCATAAACACCTGTTGTCGTGAAATGGTATAGAATCATATTACTTCCTTTTTTGTTTACCCTCTTTTTTGTCCCACAAGCAAGAGGTGACAATGATATACCGGTATACGACAACCCTGCTTTGGTCGATTCCATTGTGCGCAATGTTATCTCTTTGTCGCCTTACTATGAGCGTATTGTGCTCGACTATCACGCCGATTTATACATCAAAGGACATCTTGATATTAAGAAAAAAAACTTTGGTTTCAGATACATTCCCAAGATGTTCCGACTTCAAAAAGGGGTAAGCGAATACTTGATTGAATCGTGTAGCGAACTTCATTATACTGCTCCCAATATCTACGACCAAAAGGTGATAGCCTCTTATGGCACTACTTATGGTGGGGGCTTTCAAACCAAGATGCTGGAGTACTTTCACGTCAATATTTATTCTTCTACGCTGCTTTATAGCAAACTGCTTTCTCCTCTTGCCAAAAATGCTCAGAAATATTACCGCTTTCAGCTCGACTCTGTTCTTACCGATACGGGTAGGCACACCTACAAGGTTCGCTTCATTCCAAAGGCCAAGAGCGACCAATTGGTAGGCGGATGGATGTTGGTGAGTGGCGACACGTGGAGCATACGCGAGATCCGTTTTTCGGGGCGAACGGGGCTTGTTACTTTTGAAAACTTAGTGACGATGGGCGAGGTAGATACCGAGAGCGAGTTTCTGCCAGTTCATTATCAGCTGAATGTAGAGTTTCGGTTTTTGGGCAACGTGGTGGATGGTAGCTACACGGCTGCGCTCCATTACAACGAAATTGATTTGGCCGACTACGACTACACCGCCAAGCGAAAAAAGAAATACGATTTGAGCGAATCTTATACGCTGACTTGCGACACCAATGCCTATCGTGTAGATAGTGTGTTTTTCGATTCGCTTCGCCCCATTCCGCTCAACGATCACGAACAGCTGCTATACAAAGATTACTTTTATCGGTTGGATACGTTCAAAATTCACAAACCGCATCGCAGCAAAGCCTTGTGGGGCAGTGTGGGCGAATTTTTAGTGAATGATATCAACATCAATCTCTCTTCGGTGGGCAATGTCAAGTGCTCGCCCATCATCAATCCGCTACTGCTGAGCTACAGCAAAAGCAATGGCTTTTCGTGGCGACAGGACTTCCGTTACAATCGTCTTTTCCCCAGCGACAAGTTGCTCAAAGTGGTGCCGCGCATCGGTTTCAATTTTACTCGGAAAGAGTTCTACTGGTCGGTAAACACCGATTACGAATACTGGCCTCAGAAGCGTGCCACTGTTCATCTTGGTATGGGTAATGGCAATCGGATTTACAGCAGCGATGTGCTGGACGACTTGAAGGCTCTGCCCGATAGCCTGTTCGACTTCAATCAGATTCATTTAGATTATTTTCACGATTTCTTTTTCAACGTGAGGCATAGCATCGAGGTGCTCAACGGGCTTAACGTCAGTGTGGGTATCTCTGCCCATCGGCGCACACCCGTCAAGTCGTCTAAATTTGTGGTGCTCGACCCCTCTCTCCCCATTCCGCCAGAGTTTTCGGATATGGTAAAGAAGGCCTATATCAGTTTTGCGCCTCGGGTTCGGGTAGAGTGGACACCCTGCCTTTACTACTATATGAACGGCAAGCGAAAGATGAACCTGCACTCCAATTACCCCACCATTTCGGTCGATTATGAGCGAGGCATCAAAGGGATGTTCAAAAGCACGGGGCAGTACGAGCGTATCGAGGTGGATTTGCAACACCGCATCAATCTCAATCTAATGCGAAACATCTTCTATCGCATAGGGGTAGGTTTTTTCACCAATCAAGACGATATGTACTTTGTGGACTTTGCCAACTTTTCGCGAAGCAATCTCCCGATGGGTTGGAACGATGATATAGGCGGCGTATTTCAGTTGCTCGACGGACGTTGGTACAACTCTTCCAATAAATACATTCGGGGGCACTTCACCTACGAAACCCCCTTTCTTTTCTTGAGGCATTTGGTGAAATACACTCGCTACGTGCAAAACGAACGCTTTTATGCCAGCGCATTGATGGTGCCTCACCTTAAACCCTACATCGAGCTGGGCTATGGCATTGGCACACACATCTTCGATTTCGGAGTTTTTATCGGGCTTAAAAATTGGGGATACAGCCAGATTGGATGTAAGTTTACTTTTGAATTGTTCAATCGGTGAGCTATTTTAATCTGATTTGTAGATTTAGTTTGAATGAAAGCGTACCATCTTGTTCTTTAACAATAGATGCGTATTGGTGTCGAGTAGTGCTTGCACGTTCAAGATATGCGTGCGCAAATAAATAATCCTCGAAGCGATTGCGGTCATAAAAATGGTAACATAGTATTTCGCCATTGCTTTTCACTACCAAATAGCCTCCATTTGCGTCTAATTTACCATCCCATACCTTTGCTGGCATCATACCTAATGCGGTAGAAGTTAGTAAATGTTTTACTTTATAGGCGTAAAAGGTGTTCGCCTGTAAGATGTCTATGTTTAGAGGGTTTATCGAAGCAACTATATTAGTAAGTTCTTTCAGTGCTGATTTACCTGTATTAAGTTGTTCTAACAGTAACTGTGAAATAAGAAAGGGCATATCGCCATCAAGCATCATTAGGTTTGTTCTAAAAGTAGTATTATCTACTTTTTCGAATACCAATGATGCTCCTTTTTCTTTGATTGCATTTACTCGATTGATAACTTTGTTTTGTTTAGAGTTAATTGCATTTATCTCGTCTATTTCTTTGTTTGAGAGCGATGCACCTTTGATTTTGAAGTTGAAATTAGTAGTTTTACCTGCATTCAACAAAGTCGAATCGCTGCCTAATTGAGATTTTATGCTAAATCCCATTTCGGAATTGATACGTGTTCTGTGATCGTGTAATATTATTTTTATGTCAGTTTTATCTACTGATTTAGCTTTTATGGAGTAGCAATGTATAGTGTGCATAAACTCTTCTATTTCGGGTATTGCGAAAGAACCATCGTGATTGTTAATGGCATAAAGGAGCTTTTCTGATTCTATAAGAAATAAATTGGCAGGTAGGCATAAGAGTTCTTCACCATTCGAGTTCTTTATTATTACATTCTTGTTGCTTAGTTTATAATTAAAATCATCTGCTTTCTCTTGACGAAGAATCATAATAATAGGATAGACTAAATCTTTGATTTTGTTTAGATTTTCATCTCCTGCATACACTTCACCTTCGCCTAATAGCTTGAATAGTGTATATACCTCACTCCATTCTCCTTTATTTCCTGTAAGTGCCATACGTTTTTGTTTTTTGAAGATTGATTCGATTGATTATTTCTTGTGCAGTAGCTTGAATAGCTGGAACGGCTACCGAATTGCCAAATTGTTTGTATGCTGAGGCATCGGCAACTCCAATAATGAAGTTGTTGGGAAACCCTTGTAGACGTGCCCATTCACGTGGTGTCATTTTACGAATTCCTTCACGGTTTACCTCGCCTTTTATGTTGGTGACTGGAGTGAAGTCTGTTAGCCTGTTATCAATAACAAGATTTCGCTCTCTACCCATACCACCCACTACAATTGCGTTGGCTACTCCATCGTCAGGTATTATTTCATAACCAAAACCATTGCCTTTAGCGGCGTGTCGTTCTTTGTGTGCTATCAATGTTTTTATGTATTGGGTAGATAAATAATATTTGGCAGAAACCGCAAATTCCTCTTTGATGTCAGCAAAGGTCTTAGTTTTGTCTGTCGGATTAGGATAAGAGAATTCTGTGATATTTTGGTCTTTGCGAAAACCGACAATATAGACTCTTTGCCTATGTTGAGGTACTCCAAAATCCATAGCGTTCATTATCTGAGGTTCGGGTACGAAATAGCCTAAGTCTTCGCGTAATACTTTTAACATTGTTTGTATTGTATTGCCTTTGTCGTGAATAAGTAGTCCTTTTACATTTTCCAAAAAAAAAGCTTTTGGTTGTTTTCTACGTATGATTTCGGCAACATCAAAAAAAAGTGTTCCTCGTGTTTCTTCAAATCCTAAACGTTTTCCTGCTAAGGAAAATGCTTGGCAAGGGAATCCTGCGCACAAAATGTCAAAATTGTCAGGGATAAATGATTTTGTAACCTCGCTTGTTATGTCTCCAAATGGAACTTCACCATAATTTAGTAAATAGGTTTTTTGTGCTTGCATATCCCATTCTGAAGAAAATACACACTTGCCACCAATATTTTGTAATGCCATCCTGAAACCGCCAATACCTGCGAATAAATCAATAAATGTAAACGTGGGATTTTCTGGCGAAAGAAATGGTACACTGAATAAGTCGGAAAATAAGGAATATTGTGTTTGAGTTTCGGCTACACAAGCTTCGTCTACGGATTGATGGTATGTGTTGTATATGTCTGATATTAATCCTTTTGCCTTTTTTTTGTAAGTATTGCTGTATAATGTTTCTTGATTGTGTAAGTAATGCGAAACAATTGCCATTTGTTCATTAAATGGCATTATTGTTCCATCCTCTTTTAATGAATGAGAACCATATATTTGTAATGATATTCTATTTCCATTGCACATTTGTGTAATGGAAATTTTTTGTTCCGTTTCACCTTGTTTATTCATTTGGTCGACTATGTATCTTTATGTCGCAAAAATACTCATTTCATTTGATTTTATACAGTTTTATCTTTGTGATTAATAACTTTGTTTTTTGTTTGTGTATTTTATATCTATAATTTCCCCGTTTGCTGGCAAGGCCTGCCCACCAACCTAGCAAGGCCTATTTACCACGCTGGCAAGGGCTATCTATCGCATTGACTCTTCACATTTGGGGAGTCAATAGTGAATGAACTGTTGCTCAACTGTTCGCTATTGATACTATATATATTATAAACTTCTTTTTTTAAACGCGATTTTCCAGAAATTAATTGAGTTTCCCCCCACCTACCTCAATTAATTTCCGGAAATTTTAATTTTTCCTATACTTTT
>CAMTPA010000025.1 GCA_947074275.1 uncultured Bacteroides sp. | reverse complement strand
TTTTATTAACCGTTATCGAACACAAAAGTAGAAAAATTACTTGTAGGAACAAAAATATTCGTATATTTGCGATGAGAATTTGTATAATTTAAGCTTTAACACAGATGGCAAATCAGAACCATACTATCAAAGATATAGCATCTCTTGCGGGCGTTTCGGCAGGCACTGTCGATCGTGTACTGCACAATAGAGGGGATGTATCGGAGAAGAGTAGGCAGAAAGTGCAGAAGGTGCTCGATGAAATCAATTACAAGCCCAATGTTTTTGCCATCGGTCTGGCTGCAAAAAAGCGATACACCATTGTATGTGTGTTGCCTTGCTTTGTCGAAAATGACTATTGGCACTCGGTGGTGCAAGGGGTAGAGCGTGCTATCGATGAGCTTAATCCCTTTAATGTAGAGGTGAAATTCTTGAATTATCGCCACGGTGATAGAGATTCTTATCAGGAGGTTTGCAGCGGTTTGAAAAGCGAAGCGGCAGATGCCGTGATGATTGCACCCAATTTTGAAGAAGAAACTTTGGATATGACTCAATCGCTCAAAGCGCGTGGCGTTCCCTATGCCTTTATCGACTTTAATATAGAAGAGGCCGATGCGATGAAATACATTGGACAAGACTCTCATAGAAGCGGATACATAGCTGCACAAATACTGGTGCGCACCTACAATAAAGAAGAGGATGAAATTGCGCTTTTCTTGAGCAACCGGAGAGATAGCCCTGCCGAAATACAGATGCGTAGACGTATGGAGGGGTTTATGCAATATTTTGCAGATCATCGCATCGAGGTTAAATCTTATGAAGTGATACTTACAAATGACGATGCCGATAAGAACAATCTGATTTTGGAAGCGTTTTTTTCTTCGCATCCCAAAGTTATGCTGGGGGTTGTCTTCAACTCGCGCATTTATCAGGTAGGACACTATTTGCAGCGTAGTCAAGTGCAAATGAAGGGATTGGTAGGCTACGACCTTTTATTGAAAAATGTGGAGCTGCTCAAAGCAGGTGTCATTTCTCATCTCATCGGTCAGCGTCCAGGGCTGCAAGGCTATTTGGGGGTAAAAGCTTTGACCGATTGCATCATTTTCAAGAAGCCAAGAAACAAAATGAAGTATATGCCTATTGATATACTCATTAAAGAAAACATCGATTTTTATTTTGAGTTTGAATAAAATATAAAACTTAATTACTAATTTAATAATTCAATTAAAACATGAAAGCATTAAACAAAGAGACTGCTCAGAAAGTGCAACGTCCCGAAAGAATCATTCAGTTTGGTGAAGGTAATTTCCTTCGTGCATTTGTAGACTGGATTGTCTATAATATGAACGAAAAAGCTGATTTTAACGGCGATGTAGTGGTAGTTCAACCTATCGAACACGGTATGGTGGATATGCTTAAAAAACAAGATTGTCTTTATCACGTAAACCTTCAAGGTTTGGACAAAGGCGAAGTGGTAAATAGCTTGACCTTGGTCGATGTTATTAGTCGTGCCTTGAACCCATATTCTGAAAACGATGCTTTTATGGCTCTTGCCGATCAAGAGGAAATTCGCTTCGTTATCTCTAACACTACCGAAGCGGGTATTGCTTTCGATCCAGCTTGTAAGCTCGACGATGCTCCAGCTTCATCATACCCAGGCAAACTTACTCAATTGCTTTATCGTCGCTTCTTGACGTTTGGTGGCGACAAGAGCAAGGGGTTGATTATCTTTCCTTGTGAGCTGATTTTCCACAACGGTGTGAAACTGAAAGAAACCATCTATCAATACATTGAGCTTTGGAACCTTGGCGAAGAGTTTAAAACTTGGTTTGAAGAGGCTTGTGGCGTTTATTCTACATTGGTAGACCGCATCGTTCCTGGTTTCCCACGCAAAGACATTGACGCTATCAAAGAGAAACTGCAATACGATGACAATTTGGTAGTTCAAGCTGAAATTTTCCACTTGTGGGTTATCGAAGCTCCCGAATCAATCGCTAAAGAGTTTCCTGCCGACAAAGCTGGTTTGAATGTATTGTTTGTGCCTTCTGAAGCTCCTTATCACGAACGTAAGGTAACTCTTTTGAATGGCCCTCATACTGTGTTGTCGCCTGTGACTTATCTTTCGGGTGTAGACATTGTGCGTGATGCTTGCCAACACGAAGTGCTTGGTCAATACATCAACAAGGTGATGTTTGAAGAGTTGATGGAAACATTGAACTTGCCAAAAGATGAGTTGCAACAATTTGGTAAAGACGTTTTGGAACGTTTCAACAACCCATTCGTAGATCACGCTGTAACAAGCATTATGCTCAACTCATTCCCTAAATTTGAAACTCGTGATTTGCCTGGTTTGAAGATATACTTAGAGCGCAAAGGTGAGCTTCCTAAAGGCTTGGTATTGGGTCTTGCTGCAATCGTGACATACTATAAAGGTGGCGAACGTGCCGATGGTGCTCCTATCGCTCCAAACGATGCGCCCGAAATTGTTGAATTGTTGAAGAATTTGTGGGCTACTGGAGACACTCAAAAAGTGGCTGAAGGTGTGCTTGCTGCTACTTCAATCTGGGGCGAAAACTTGAATGAAATCCCAGGTTTGACTGCTGCATTGAAATCTGATTTGGATTCTATCCAAGCGAAAGGTATGCTTGAAACAGTAAAAGAGCTTTTGAAATAATAGCTCAATATTGTACGAAATAAAAAAGAGTGGTATTCAACTGAATACCACTCTTTTTTATTTTCATTCGGAGCGTGCGAAACATTAGTCTTGTGAAATAGCTTCAATGGCATCTTGTCCTTCTGCGTCAATCACCTGATCGGTAGATGGTGTACACAAAATCCACACACCTATTATTAAGATGATGATAATGGCTATCACGGCTACCCAAGTTCCTTTTTTACTTTTCATATCGGTTTAGGTTTATTGATTCTACTTGTATAATGAAACAAATGAATATGTGCTTTGTTCAAAAAGCCCATACAATACCTAAAGCCTTGCAACAAGGTGGATGGGGATGGATGGGTTATTGTTGAATTGCGGCGCGAAGTATGAATGTGGTAGCACCGATGGTGATGATTGCCCCGTCTTCTATTCGCATCCTGTCTTTATCGCCCAGTATCTCGTTCATTAAAAAAGTACCTGTCAGGCTGGGGGCATCGCGCAGTGTGTATATCACTTCGCCTTGCTTGTTTTTCTTTACATTGACAATGCAGTGGCGGCGATCCATACTCATATCGCCCGTTTCTATGGGAATGTCTACTACCGACCCCACGCAGCGTCGGCCTATCACGTTGTCGCCCTCTTTGAAAGGAAACACCTGCTTGTAGCCAAACACGTTTTCTATTACGCTGATTCCGCCCAACTCGTCTTTGAAAGCTTCTTCATTTAGTTTCTCATTTTTCTGAAGCTCTTTCATTTTGCTTTTGCCGATGCGGATGCTGAATTGTTTTCCGCAATCATCGCATACAAAAACAAGCGATTGGCCTTCGGTATATTTGGTTTCATCAAATGCTAAGTATTTTTCGCATTTGGGACAACGAACACGTTTCATACAATAAAATAATAATGGGGTTAAGGGATAGGTGGATTTTACAGAATCAACAGCCAGGCATCGCGAAATGCTTCGTTGGTTCTTAGTTTTGCAAGTCCGCTCGATGCGTCTTCGTGGGTGGGGTATGATGTGATGCTAACACGTACTTTGCCATTGCTGCTTAGTATTTGCGCATCTTTGTATCCTTCCGATTTTAAGCGAGTGACCAGTGCTTGCGCTTTTTCTTCTCCTACGCTCGATAGCACAATAAGGTGAAACTTATTGTTGCTTGCTTTGGCTACACTTGCTGCTGGCTGTGCAGGGGCAGTGGTGATGGCTTGAGTTGCAGTGGTGGATGTAGATGTTGCTGCAACCACGTTGCTTGTTGTTGCCTCTTTGGGTGCTACTTTCACTTCTTTCACCGCCACTGGTTTCACGGCTGCTTTTTGTTTTTTCGTTTTATCGTCTGCGCGCTTTTGTTGCTGGTTGGCATCCACGGGTATTGGTGTGGTGATAACCGATTTTGATTCGATGGTTTCAAACAAATCGGTAGGTAGCAAGTTGGCGTAGCTTCCTTTCATTACGTAGGTGTTTTCTATCGGTGTAGATAGAAAAAAGAACAAGGCTATTGCTGCTACTGCTGCCACTGTGTTGCGCACAAAAGCTCTATTGATGTGAAGATGGTATCTTTTTGGCGATTCTTGCGTCTCTTTGGGTTGCAATATCGGTTCAATTCTCCGGATTGCCGAAAGTTCTTTCATCTCGAACGAACCCAGTCCGTAGAGCCACGGAGTGGTTAGCTTTTCATTGTAGGGGGTAAATTCGTAGTTCTGCTCGATGGTGTAGTGAAGCTCGCCAATGTTGGCAAACTCTACTTTTCCTTTTTCTTGCAATGCTTCGGTCAGTGCATCTACCTCTTTTTCTACTCGGCGCATAGCGTCGGCAAAACTGATGTCGTGTTTCAGCATATACGATTGCGCCAACAGTCCATCGTTTAATTGCAATTTTGAGTTGAATCCGATTGCTCTGGTGGGAGGCAAAAACAAATTCTCGTTCTCCACTCGCTTGGCGTGGTTGCTATATGCCACAAATCCGCCAAATCCCGGAATGATAACGCAGTCATTCTCAAGCAATAGATGTTCTATGTGTTGGGTCAATTCAATCATATTGCAAAAATAATTATATTTTTGCAATAATCATCTGTTTTAATCCTCTTTTTTATGCGGTTTTCAAATCTGAATAGTTTGCGTGATAACTGTTCATTGTTGACACGATGAATGTTTATATCTGTGGCGATGGATGTGAACAGTTGTCAGGCGGGGTGCTTGTGCCTGTGGCAATGTGGGAGTTGGCTGGTGCGGGCGGTCTGAGGTGAAAATGGCTCAATATAGTCTCCGTGTGCGTACAAAATGTGAGTTATAGAACATTAAATTGTTGAAAAAAAACGGTGTATTACCCTGTGTTCGCCCTTGTTGGCGCATACGCTTTGGCGAGAATTGTTATATTTGTACACGAAACTATTACACATTAAAAAAAAAGCATCTGCACTCAATGCGTGAGTGTGGTTTTTTAGAAACGCCTTATACGACGTATGAAACAAAAATCACTTATTGACAAGTTCCTTTATTCCGTAGAAAAAGTAGGCAATGCGTTGCCACATCCTGCAACCCTATTTGCGCTGTTTGCCCTGTTTGTTCTTTTGTTGTCGTGGATTGTATCTTTGTTCGATCCTCAAGTAGTGAACCCCGCTACGGGCGAAGCCGTTCACGTGGTGAATCTGCTCTCGAAAGAGGGGATGCACCTGATATTGACACAAACGGTGACCAACTTCACGGGATTTGTTCCTTTGGGAACGGTGCTTGTGGCGATGCTTGGGGTAGGGGTGGCCGAGCGTTCGGGGCTTATCTCAACCATTTTGCGCCGAATTGTGATGGCTGCTCCAGCGCGGATGCTGACTTTTGTGGTGGTGTTTGCCGGAATTTTGTCTAACACCGCTTCGGAGGTTGGCTATGTGCTTTTGGTTCCTTTGGCTGCTGTTATATTTCTTGCAGCTGGTCGCAATCCGTTGGCGGGCTTGGCGGCGGCTTTTGCTGGTGTGTCGGGCGGATACAGTGCCAACCTGCTGTTGGGCACCATCGACCCTCTGTTGGCGGGGTTGTCTCAAGAGGCTGCCGAGATTATCGACCCTGCTTATGTGGTGAATCCTGCTTGTAACTTTTACTTTATGTTTGTCTCCACCTTTCTGATAGCTGGTTTGGGCACGTGGGTCACCGAAAAAATCATCGTTCCTCGCTTGGGAGTTTATCACGGCAAAGATGTAGAAGCCATTCCTTTGACCCCACTCACTCAGGCCGAAAAGCGTGGATTGCTTTATGCTGGAATCACTACTCTGGTGCTGTTTGGCATTATTTTGGCTGGTGTTCTTCCCAAAAATGGCTTCTTGCTCAACCCCAGTAATGGTGAGTTTCTCACCTCTCCTTTTATGAAAGGCGTGGTGACGTTCATCTTCTTGTTTTTTGCTCTTCCCGGCATAGCCTATGGCATTGGTGCCAAAACCATCAAAAATGATGCCGATGTGATGAAAGGAATGGGCAAATCGATGGAAACAATGGGCTCGTACATTGTGCTTGTGTTTTTTGCAGCACAGTTTGTTGCCTATTTCAAATGGTCTAATATCGGCCTGTTGGTGGCTGTGAAAGGTGCTACCCTGTTGCAGACTTTAGATTTGGGCACATTCCCTCTGATGCTTTCGTTTATATTGTTGGCTGCTTTCCTCAACTTAGTGATGGGTTCTGCCTCGGCAAAGTGGGCTATAATGGCTCCCGTTTTCATCCCCATGTTTATGATGCTTGGCTACTCGCCCGAGCTGACACAGCTTGCCTATCGCATAGGCGATTCGGTCACCAACATCATCTCTCCTATGATGTCTTATTTTGCCTTGATTGTGGCCTTTGTGCAGCTCTACGATAAGAAAGCGGGCATTGGTACTATCGTTTCCTTGATGTTACCATATTCGGTGGTGTTTTTCTTGGGCTGGATGGTGATGTTCTTCTTGTGGATTGTGTTCGATTTGCCCATTGGCCCTGCCTCGCCCATACACTTCAATTTTATGAACTAAACAAGTGATTTTTGATGCCTAATGACGTAGCGCACATACAAAGCCGAGAATGTTTCACGTTTTCGGCTTTTTGTATGGTGGATAATCGTTATATTTGCACGCTAAATAATAATAAACGTTACAAACCATCGTTAATAGGAGTGTGGCGTTATAACCCATTTGATAAACAAAATAGCATATAAAAAATGAATTTAAGAAACATCGCTTTTCTGCTGCTCGTGTTTTTGCTCACTGCTTGCCGCACCACCGATACCGTGGGGTATTTTCAAGACATAGAAACATTGGAAACGGGAGCTATCGAAAATAGCAACGTGAACTATGAAACAAAGATTATGCCCGATGACCAATTGTCTATATTCGTTTCGAGCATCGACCCAGCTGCGGTAGCTATGTTCAACCTGCCACTCACCAGCTATCAGTCGGTGGGCGACGGAAGCGGTATCTCGCCCACCTCTACCACAATCTCGTCTGCTCCGTCCTATCAAACCTACTTGGTAGACAATAAAGGATACATTGATTTCCCTGTATTGGGTCAAATCAAGGTAGAGGGAATGACACGCAGCCAGCTTTCAGAATACCTGAAAGATAAAATATCGGCCTATGCCAAATCACCTTTGGTCACAGTTCGCATCTTGAACTTCAAAGTGTCGGTGCTGGGCGAAGTAAATATCCCTGGAACTAAAAATGTGCAGAACGAACGCGTGACAATACTCGATGCGATTGGTATGGCTGGCGATCTTACAATCAACGGCACACGCAACAACGTGCTGATTATCCGCGATACAAATGGGAAAAAAGAGTTTCAGCGTGTAGACCTCACCTCATCGGAATTGCTGAACTCTCCATACTACTATTTGCAGCAGAACGACATTGTGTACATAGAGCCAAACCAAGCACGCAAAAGCAATGCTCGATACAGCCAAAGTAAGCAGTTCAACATCTCTGTGGCCTCTACTGTGGTGAGTGCTATTTCGGTCATCGCATCATTGGCCATTGCGCTTTTAGTGAAATAATTTAATCATTGTATCTTTTTATTCCCTTATTCTATGACGACAAACGATGAAAACATACATCTTGGCGAGTTGATAAAAAAAATATTCAGTTATTGGAAAATATACGTGCCCATCGGACTTATCTGCTTGGTGGTGGCTCTGGTGTTTCTGATGATTACGCCCAAAGAGTACAAAATGACTGCACGCATTCAATTGCTGGGCGATAGTCAAGGAATGATGTCCGAGCTGAAAATGCTAAAAGGTGCCGGCATTGGTGGCTTGTTTGGTGGAGGATCGAGTGGTGTAAACACAGAAGATGAGATTATGTTGATGCAATCGCGCACCAATATGATTGAAGTAATCAAGAATACAGATATGCAAATTGTGACTACCACACGCAGCGGGCTTAAAAAAATAGTGCTTGATAGCGAACAGTCGCCCATCACGTTTGTATTTCCTTCGCATTTCTTAGACACGCTGAGCCAGGATATAACGGTGAAGTTGAATGTAGAGAATGGTGTAATTAAAAAGATGGAATGGAAGTCTTCGCTATTTGAAACGGTGGAGTTTAAGAACCAGTCGTTGCCTTGTACGCTTCAGTTGCCCGTAGGTGACATTCAGCTTTTGTCAAACCTTCCTCTGAATGGTAAGTTTACCATCACATTGATGCCATTGCAATATACCTTTGAAGAGTTAGTGAAAACATTGATGATAGTGCCTACCGAGACCATCTCGGATATTATACTGCTCATTCAGCAATCGTCCAATAAGTATCGTTCGGCAAAACTGCTGAATGCCATTATGGATCAATACAACCTATATTCAAGAGACGTGAAGCTAAAAGACGCAAACCTAAACGCAGCCTTTGTACGCAATCGCCTGGATACGGTTACAATGGAACTTGCTGTGCTCGAACATCAGATTGAGCAGTACAAGCAAACCAATAAAATGCCTAATCCCGAAGCGTATGCCACGGTGACTTACTATGGCAATAAAGAAACCGAAAGTATGATTCTCGAAAAAGAGACTCGTATGCGTATGCTCAACTACGTGATTGATTATATGGAAAATCCTGCGAATGAGTTTGCTGCTGTTCCAATCATTGATGGAGCTGGCGAAGCTGCCATTATGATGTATAATCAACTTCTTCTCGAACGTCAACGCTTGATGCAATCGTCTGAGGCGAATAACCCTGCTTTATTGCTGGTGGAAAAGCAATTGCGCGAACAACATAAAATGTTGCTTGAATCGGTAAAAACAGTAAGAAACAATGTTCAAATCAGTTTAGAAACGCTTTATAAGAAAGACAATACGCTTGCAAAACAGGTAGACAACCTGCCCAAACAAGAACGTGAGTTTATCGAGATGAAGCGTCAACAGCGCATCAAAGAAAGTATCTATCTGTTTTTGATGCAAAAACTTCAAGAGAAAGAGTTGATAAATTCGCCCGATGAGGTAGCTGGCCGCATTATTGATAGCGCATACTCTTCTTATAAGCACGTATTTCCACGTGGCTCTATCATCCTTGCTATTGCGTTTGTAGTGGCATCTATGCTGTCGCTTATCATCATTTGCCTTCAAATTTTTGTATTCAACAAAAAAGAGTAAGAGCGATGCCGCAATTGGTTGTATCAAAAAATAATCTGTTTTTCTGGTTTCTGATTTTCGGATATTTGTTTGGGGTAATCTTCTACGATTACCTCAAATTCGACTATACCGATGAGCTGATGGCTTTTTTCTTGGTGCTGTTTGCCGGAGCTATGGTGTGGGAGCGTAGAGATATGAAACAGCTTCGCCCATTGATTTGGGTAGGAGTTGTATTTCTGTTTTATACGGTCTACTCTTTTGTTATTCGAGCCAATGTGCCACAAGCTATCATCAAAGATATGATTATTCAATTAAAACCGTTCCTTGGCTTTTTTTGCGCTTACCTCATTGCGCCGCGTCTGACAAAGCAGCAACGTTTGCTGGCCTCTATGCTATGCTTGTTGGTAGGTGGTTTGATAGTGGTGGTTTTTATGACCAATAATATGTGGACTTTCTTCGGACATCCCTCGCGATTGGCTACATCGGCCACCGTAACAGCTATGCTTTTTCTTTATTGCAGTTCGTTCACTTGGAACGATGTGATGATTTTTATTCTGCTACTAAGCACAGGACTTCTTTCAACACGCTCTAAGTTTTATGGCTTTTGGGGGTTGACTATCTTTCTTGTCATCTACATCAAAGCGGGCGGACAAGTAAAGTTTAGTCTGAACACCATTCTATTATTTGCCGCAGTAGCTGGGGTAGCTGTATTTTTATCGTGGGAAAAGATTGTTTTGTATTACATCAAAGGAGCAATGAACTCGCGCGAAATGTGGAGCCGTCCTGCAATGATGGTGACAGCCGTACTTATACTGGGCGATTACTTCCCATTTGGTTGTGGCTTCGGCAGTTTCGGAACTTTTGCTTCGGGCGAATATTACTCGAAGATTTACGCCGAATATGGGATTGATAAGTTTTGGGGATTATCCAAAGAAAAGCCCGATTTCATAACAGATGCTTTCTATCCCGAACTGGCTCAATTTGGTATTGTGGGCGTGGTGCTATACTTTGCCTTCTGGGTGTGGATTGTAAGAAAAGGGTGGCCATTTCAACAAATCAATCCCAAACTATTCACTTTGATATTGCTTATATTTATATTTTTCTTAATCGAAGGTATTGCAGATGCCACGTTCACTCACAATCGTGGTTTGTTCATTCTTATTCTGTTAGGATGTGTTTTGTCCGAAAGCAGTGACAAGGTTGCCGCACCTGAGAAAGAAAAAGAGCTAAGCGATAATTAAAATAAAAACAAATGCCTTTAAATCAACGGAAAATAGGTGCGCTATTATCTTACGTCATTATTGTGCTCAATACGGCGGTGGGGCTGCTTTATACGCCTTATATGCTACACAAAATGGGACAAAACGAATACGGATTGTATTCGCTTGTTGCCTCGGTCATAGGCTATCTCACTATTCTCGATTTCGGATTTGGCAATGCAGTGATACGATACACGGCTCAGTTTAGGGCAGAGGGCAAGCACGATAAGCAACCGGGGCTTTATGGTCTGTTTATGTTGCTATATTCTCTTATCGGCTTGTTGGCGGTTGGTGTGGGTATTGCGTTATACGATAACGTAGATGTGCTGTTTGGCAAAACAATGGATGAATGGGAGTTGTCCAAAGCGAGAATATTGATGATAATAATGATTTTCAATATCGCTTTCACTTTCCCCTTGAGTGTGTTCACAGGAATTATCACCGCCTACGAGAAATTTATTTTCAACCGTATGCTTTCCATTTTGCGTATCGTGCTGAATACGGTGGTGATGATAGCTATTCTGTCGATGGGTTACAAAGCTATTGGTATGGCTGTGGTAGTCACCGTGTTCAATCTGGCTACTTTGCTTATCAATGCCATTTATTGTCTCTGCAAACTAAAAATCAAGATACGATTTGAGCGTGTAGAGATGCGTTTTGTTTCCGAAATATTTGTCTACTCTTTTTGGATATTTCTTTCCGCCATAATTGATAAGATTTATTGGGGCTCTGGTCAGTTCATCTTAGGTGCGATAGTGGGCACGGTGGCTGTTTCTATTTTTGCAGTTTCTATTCAGCTTCAAAGTATGTGTGTCACCTTCTCTTGCTCCATCACCAGCGTTTTCTTGCCCAAAGTCACTCAAATGATTACTGCAGGAACCAACGAAAAGGAGTTGTCTGATTTATTCATCCGAATCGGTCGGATACAAAACTACATTGTGCTTTTTGTGGTGGTTGGTTTCCTTATTTTTGGTAAATCGTTCATCTATTTCTGGGCAGGTAGTGGCTATGGCGATGCTTATCTCATCACGCTGATGTTTTTTATCGCACTCTATGTGCCATTAGTTCAGAATTTAGGCATTGTGATTCTGCAAGCAAAAAATGAGATGAAGTTCCGTTCTATTCTCTACATCATAATTGCTGTTGTATGTTTGGCGGCACAGATTCCTTTAGCTAAAATTTGGGGTGGCATAGGTTGTGCGGTCTCTATCTCGGTAGCCCTTTTGTTGGGGCAAGGATTGGTGATGAACATCTACTACCACAAGGTACAAAAATTAAATATCGCAGAGTTTTGGAGACAAATATTTCAATCTTCGTTTCCACTTCTTTTGCTTTCGGCTCTCTTTTGGTTTCTGTTCAGCAATTTAGATATGCCTCGCAACTTTATGGAGTTGGCGCTGTTTATGTGTTTGTTTGCTGCCGTCTATTGGGTTGTTGCCCTGTTTCTCTGTATGAATGGCTACGAAAAAGGGCTGTTTGTAACCCCTTTCTCTAAACTGTTGCATCGAAAGAATAAAGTATGATTGAGATAAAAGAAAAACATAAATGCTGTGGATGCAATGCCTGCGTGCAAATTTGTCCGAAGAGGTGCATTGCTACCAACGAAGACGAAGAGGGGTTTTTGTATCCATCTGTCGATAAGTCGGTTTGCATCGATTGCAAACTCTGCGAAAAGGTTTGTCCTGTAATCAATCAGGCGGTGGCTCGAAAACCGTTGAAAGTGTATGCGGCTAAAAATGAAAATGAAAAAGTTAGATTCAACAGCTCATCGGGTGGTGTTTTTGCTGCTTTAGCTAAGCGTATTATTGAGGATGAAGGAATTGTTTTTGGTGCATCATTTAATGAGAAATGGGATGTTGAACACATTGGAGTAGAGCATCAAGATAAAATATTAGCTCTCCAGGGTTCAAAATATGTGCAAAGTAAGATTGGCAATTCATATATTAAAGCGAAATCAGCATTAAAGGATGGTAAGAAAGTCTTGTTTGTTGGGACTCCTTGCCAAATAGGTGGCTTATATAAATTTCTTCGAAAAGAATATGCTAATCTAATAACAGTAGATCTTGTTTGTCACGGAGTGCCAAGTCCTAAGGTGTGGCGAGAATATCTTGAAGATTGGATAGAGAAAGAAATGAAAACGATAACACCAGAAGCGAAACACGATGCTTTTCATTTAAAAAATGTTTCTTTTAGAAATAAAAAGCACGGTTGGAAAAATTATAGTTTTGCTTTGAAGCTGGTAGAGGAGAAATGCTCGGGGTTACAGAATGAGTTTGAATTGTGTGAAGATTATAAAGACAATATTTTTATGAGAGGCTTTCTCAATGATGTTTTTTTGCGCCCATCTTGTTATCATTGCTGTTTTAAATCTTTTAGAAGTCAAAGTGATATAACACTTGGCGATTTATGGGGAATAGAAAATATTGTGCCACAATTTGATGATGATAAAGGTGTAACCTTGGTGTTGATAAATACAATAAAAGGAAATGAGTTATATTTGCAAATTCCTAAAAAGGAGTTGCCAATATTTTATAAAGATGCTTTGAGAAAAAACCCTGTGATGGAAAAATCGGTTAGTAGAAACTACAAAAGGTGTCTTTTTTATTCGAATAAAAAAGACGCTGATTTAACAAAGCGAATAGAACGTGCTATAAATTTAAAGTTTGGAGATAGAGTGAAAAACTTTATTTACACAAAAACCAATTCCTTGATTAATTATCTTAAAAAATAAGTATGAAAATCTGTATTCTTACTCAACCATTAGTAAATAATTATGGTGGTATTTTGCAAAACTACGCACTTCAAACTACGCTCAAGAACTTAGGGCATACAGTATGGACAGAAGACCGTAAGGTAAATAAAAAAGTGTTGTTTGATGTGTTTAAACAAAACAAGCTTGTAAGACAACTCTTCAGAAAAGAGGTTGTTGATTATAGCAAGCAACCCTCGAAAACTCAGCAACAGATTATAAATAAAAACATAACTCCTTTTATTGAACGATATATAAAATGCACTGAGCCAATTGATAGCACAAATAAATATAAACTGCTGAAGTATGGTTTTGAAGCGTATATTGTTGGTAGTGATCAGGTGTGGAGACCTAAATACTCTTATGGTTTATATAACTACTTTTTGGACTTTACAAAGAATATGAATGTTTTAAGAATAGCCTATGCTGCTTCTTTTGGTGTTGATGAATGGGAGTTTAACTGGTTTCAAACCTTGAGATGTAAACATCTTATAAACAAGTTTGATGCAGTGTCTGTGCGCGAGAAGAGTGGTGTTGAGTTATGTGATAAAAAGTGGAAACAAACTGCCGAACACGTCTTAGACCCTACTATGTTACTAACTTGCGATGAGTATAAACAGCTTGTCAAACAAACCGATTCTATTGATAATAGAGAGGGGATAGCTGTATATGTATTGGACAATGATAAAGAGAAAAATAGAACAATTCAAGAAGTATCTAATTTTCTTGGAAAATCACATTATAGCTTGATGCCTAAATACAAATATGAAAATAATGTTGATATGTCACTTTGTGTTTACGACTCTATTGAAAGCTGGCTTAAAGGTTTGATTGATGCAGATTTTGTTGTTACCGATTCTTTTCATGGAACCGTGTTCTCTATTTTATTTAATAAAAAATTTGTCTCACTGACAAATAAAGCAAGAGGTAATGCTCGGTTAATGTCATTATTAGATATGTTTGGATTGCAAGATAGGCTTTTGTGTGCTGCCGATGAACAACTTAATGAAGTTTTGATGAAAGATATTAATTATGATTTAATTAATAAACAAATTGAACAGTGGAGAAGTGAATCAATTAGGTTTATTGTCAACAACCTTGAAAAAACTAATTAAATGAACTCAACGTTGTTTATTTCCATAATTATACCCGTCTACAATTCAGAGAGTTTCTTAATGAAGATGCTCGACTCTGTATTGGTGCAAACATTTACTAATTTTGAGATTATTTTAATTGATGATGGAAGTGTAGATAAATCACCTCAGATATGTGATGATTACGCAATAAAAGATAAGCGTATAAAGGTGGTGCACACAGTTAATAAGGGAGTTAGCTCAGCAAGAAATGTGGGGATAGAAATTGCACAAGGCGATTATCTGATATTTTTTGACTCGGATGATTGGGTGGATAATACGGTTCTTGAAGAGTATGTAAATGCAATAACAAAATATGATGCGGACATTGTATTTCAAGGAATTGTGATGGAGTTTTTTAATAAGAGCGTCTCTTTTGATATTAAAGAAAAAGTATATTTTAAAGATGATATTTGTAATGCGGTAATGTATTTAACAGCAATGAATACATTTGGATGGATGTGTAATAAAATATATAGAAAAAATATAATTATGTTACATAAAATACGTTTTCAGGAAGATCTCTCCATTCAAGAAGACTGTTTGTTTACATTAAACTACTTAGCTTATGCAAACACACTTTCAACATTACCCTATGCCTCTTATCATTATAGAAACCATAATGAGTCCTTAGCCAATAAACGGAATTCTTATCACACTTTGAAACGTAAAAGTGAACTTATTTATTCAGAAATGAAACGTTTGTTTGGTGGTAACTCTAATTTTCCTGAAATTATTTATATTAACTCAGTATTACGTTCATTTGTGCGAATGTATGAAAAGCCTATAAAGTTAAGTTTTCAAAATCGTGTTTATGAATATAAGTGTTTTACTAATTTTGTGCGTCAAACTGATTTTTCAGATGTTAAATTTAAACATAAATTAAAATTCTTATGTTTAAAACACTTACCTTCAATTCTATTTGAACCTTTAATCTACTCTATATTTAATATAAGACGAGTGTTGAAAAAAATAAGAAAGTGATATAATGCGGGGTAGGTCCGCACAATAAAAATGAAAATTGTTATAATAAATAAATTCTTGTATCCACGAGGAGGCGACTGTATCTGTGCGCTCAATCTCCGCAAACTGCTTGAAGCGAATGGCCACGAAGTTCGTTTTTTTGCAATGGATTACGCCGAAAACCTCCCATTTCCCGAAACGAAATATTTCCCCGAAGAGGTCTCCTTCTCGGCAGGTGGAATTAAAAATAAATTGAATGCCATTGGTCGGGTAGTTTTTGGTACGGGCACCAAAAGTCGGTTTACGCAGTTACTTCACGATTTCAACCCCGATGTGGTTCATCTGCACAACATTCACTCCTATCTTTCGCCTGCGTTGGCGCAGGTGGCTCATAGCAAAGGCATTAAGGTGGTGTGGACTCTGCACGACTACAAGCTCATTTGTCCGGCATATTCGTGTCTGCACCACGATGCTGTGTGTGAAGCTTGCTTCACCGATAAACAACAGGTGCTACGTCGCAAATGTATGAAAGGCAGTTTAGTAGCAAGCGGTTTGGCTTATGTAGAAGCGTTGCAATGGAACAAGAAAAAACTATCTGCGTGGACTGATGAGTTTATCTGTCCCAGCCAGTTTATGGCATCCAAAATGAATCAAGGGGGATATGATAAGAAAAAGCTCAGTGTGCTGTGCAATTTTATCGACGATGAAAAGGTACAACTGATACAGGCCACTCCTCAAAAAGAACAAGAAGAGGCCTATTGCTACGTGGGCAGACTGTCGAAAGAGAAAGGGGTAGAGCATTTACTACAAGCGGCTTCAACTCTTGCTCGCAAGCTCTATGTGGCAGGCGGTGGCCCATTGGCCGACGCACTGAAACAACAATATCACGATGCTTCGAATATCGTTTTTTTAGGGCATCTCAGCAGTCAAGAAATTATTGCGCTTTTCAAAAAAGTGCGTTTCTCTATCATTCCTTCCATCTGCTACGAAAATAATCCGCTTAGTGTCATCGAGTCGCTTTGTTGTGGAACTCCCGTGCTTGGAGCAAACATAGGCGGTATTCCCGAACTGATGTCTGATGAAAGCTGTGAGCTTTTCGATTGTGATGATTTAAGTGATATGAAAGAAAAAATCGAATGTATGTTTCAAAAACAGGTTGATAGTGAAACTCTGTCTGAAGTGTCATTACGAAATTATTCTTCGGACAATCATTATAAAAAGCTGCTTTCTATCTACAAAAAAGTAATAAGTGGATAAATCGTTGGTGTCTTAAATATAAACAATCATACGCTTTTTGTGTTAGTAAATCCAGAATTTTTGCTTGTCGAAAATACTATTTAAGGCTAACTTGCGTTAAATGATAAAAACGATTTTAAAAATATTAATATGGAAAATATTACACTATGCTAACAATACCTAATCCTACTGATATGTGCATCATCGTAACCTATCGTTGCCCGATGAAATGTCAGATGTGTGATATATGGAAAAATCCAACTCAGAAAGAAAAAGAGATTACAATAGACGAAATAAAGAAGCTGCCCAATGTGAAATTTATCAATATCACAGGGGGTGAGCCTTTTGTTCGCGAAGACTTAGAAGAGATTATCGAAGTGTGCTTTCAGAAATCGCCCCGTGTGGTTATCTCCACTTCGGGCTGGTTTGAAGATCGCATTATCAAGATGGCCAAACGCTTCCCCAACATCGGTATCCGTATCAGTATTGAAGGGCTTGCTTTGAAAAACGATGAGCTACGTGGTCGTCAGGGTGGTTTCGATAAAGGGCTTCGCACGTTGCTCACACTCAAAGATATGGGTGTGAAAGACATTGGATTCGGCATCACCGTTTCCAACCACAACTCTGCCGATATGCTTTCGCTTTATCAATTGTCCAAATCGCTTGGAATGGAGTTTGCCACGGCTGCTTTTCACAATTCGTATTATTTTCATAAGGGCGACAACTTCATCACCAACAAAGAAGAAGTGTGTGGCAATTTTGAGAAACTAATCACAATGCAGTTGCAAGAAAAACATCCTAAGTCGTGGTTCAGAGCCTATTTCAATATGGGGCTAATCAATTATATACAAGACAACAAAAGATTATTGCCTTGCGAAGCAGGCTTGGTCAACTTCTTTGTCGACCCGTATGGTGAGGTATATCCTTGCAATGGTTTGGAAGAAAAGCATTGGAAAGAAAGTATGGGAAATATTCGCCAAACAAACTCTTTTGAAGAAATTTGGAAAAGTTCTCAAGCAAACCGAGTACGAGAACAGGTGAAAAACTGTCCTAAGAATTGTTGGATGGTGGGAACAGCTGCCCCCGTGATGAAAAAATACATCAAACAGCCTATGAGTTGGGTTATGCGCAACAAATGGAATGTGATGAGAGGAAAACCTGTTGCCTTTGAGTTTAATAAATGAAAATTGTAGTTACCGGATTGAGAGGAATACCTGGTATTCAGGGAGGGGTAGAAACGCACTGCGAAGAGCTTTACCCGCGCATTGTCGACGAAACACACAAAATAGTAGTGATTCGTCGTCCCGAATACGTATCTGCTGGCAATGAAACAACTAATTACAAAGGAGTTGATGTTGTAAATCTAAAAACATTGCCCGGAAAACATCTCGAAGCCTTTACACACACCTTCTTGGCCGTGTTCTATGCCAAAAGAGTAGGTGCCGATGTGGTGCATATACACGCCATAGGCCCTTCGCTAATGACCCCTTTGGTGAGGCTTTTGGGGATGAAAGCGGTAGTGACACATCACGGCCCCGATTATGATAGACAAAAGTGGGGCAAACTATCGAAAAGCATCTTGAGGCTGGGCGAACGCTTGGGCACGCGCTATGCCAATCGAGTTATTGTGATTTCGGAGCACATACAACATTTGCTACACCAAAAACATCCGGCACAAAAACAAGTTTCGCTTATACACAATGGCGTGAAACTCTCTTGTGTCACCCCCAATCTCGATTATATTCACTCGCTGGGCCTACAACCCAATGGGTATGTTTTGGCAGTGGGCCGATTTGTCGAGGAGAAAGGATTCGACCTGCTTATAAAAGCATTTGCAGAGCTTGGCAGAAGCGATTTGAAACTGGTGATAGCGGGTGATGCCGACCACGAAGATAGCTATTCGCGCAAGCTAAAGGAAATGGCAAAGAAGTATAAAATTGTGTTAACTGGGTTCATTCAGAAAGAACAATTGGCGCAGTTATATCATTATACTACTTTATTTGTATTACCTTCTTTTCACGAAGGTTTGCCCATCTCCTTACTCGAAGCCATGAATTGTGATTGCAATGTGTTGGTAAGCGATATTCCTGCCAATACCGAAGTGGGTCTTCCAAGAGAAGATTACTTTTTGTGTGGCAATCAAGAGAGTTTGGTGCAACAACTTAAAAATAAATTGAGTGGCGATGCACATCGTTGCCAATATGATATGAGAAAATATGATTGGGACTATATAGCACAACAAACGAGTGCTGTATACGATTCTTTAATAACCGAATAAACAATATTATAGAAATGGATGCGTTATATTTAGAAATGGATTCTGAAGTATCTATAAATAATACTCCGTTGGCACGGACAAGTAGCAGAATGATAAAACGAACATTCGATATATTAGTAGCTTCAATGGTCTTGGTATTCATCTACCCGTGGATCTATATTTTGGTAGCAAGCTGCATAAAGATATTTATGCCTGGACCTATTATGTTCAAGCAAAGACGAACAGGCAAGGACGGGCGCATATTTATGTGTTACAAATTTCGTTCGATGGACGCTAAAAATTGTTCCGATGAATTTGTAGACCCACAATCGAACCGCCTTTTTTTGGGAAACTTTCTACGTGCTACAAGCATCGATGAGTTGCCTCAATTTTGGAATGTTTTAGTTGGCGATATGTCTATCATCGGTCCGCGTCCGCATATGCTGGTTCACGATGAAGAATATACGGCTGCTATACCCGAATATCCATTGCGCTATACGATAAAACCTGGAATCACAGGCTGGGCACAGGTGAACGGGCTGCGTGGCGAAAGAGATTTGCGTCGTGTAAAGATGCGTGTGGATCACGATTTATGGTATATTCAAAATTGGTCTATTGCGCTCGATTTAAAGATAATGCTTCGCACGGTAGGAGTAATGATGAAACGATAAATGACTACACACTTGGTGATGCGTAAATTGATAATCTGCTTATGCACTTTCTTTTTCATAACAAATTATATAAAGGCACAAAAGATAGATGTCTTTGCTGAACTGGGCACTACTCTTTTTGCAGGAGATAATGCGCCAATGTGGCAAGTAAGTCTTCAACACGGCTTCTCCTCCCTTCAAAACAATGGATTTTTGAGGGGAGGAGTTTTTTATAAAGATACCATTCGTTCTTGGAAAGTGGATGCAGGCATCGACTTGGGTGTTGCGGCTGGCTTCGAGTCGGTCTTTATGCTTCAGCAAGGCTATGCCGATATTCGCTACAAGTGGATTGGCGCGTGGGCTGGATGCCGTGAAATAGAATCACCTTTGCTGAATCAAGAGCTGACGAGCGGTGGACTAACGTGGTCGGGCAATGCGCGGCCTATTCCACAAATTGCTGTGGGAATATTCGATTATCTGACTGTTTGGCCGTGGCTTCGAGTCAAAGCCGAATTGTCTTATGGTTGGTTTACGGATGGTGGTTTTCAGCGTAAGCACACAGGAACCGATTATTCTTATGCCAAAAAGGTGAAGTATCATCACAAAAGTTTCTTCTTGCGCTTTGGCAAGCCTCAAAGCAGGTGGCAGTTTGATGTAGGTATGACTCTCGACAACCAATTTGGAGGTCATCAAATTGTTGTGAAAGAGGGCACGACTATTAATCTGGGCAATGGCGTGAAAGATTATATCAATGCTTTGATACCTCGGAATGGTGGTGAAGGAGCCTATTTTGAAGGAAACTATTTGGGAAGCGAGCACTTTAAGCTGACCTACAAGCACGACCATTTTTCAATCAGCGCATATCTTGAAAATTACTTCGACGACTTCTCGGGTATGGCAAAACAAAACGGACTGGATGGACTTTGGGGCATTGAATACAAAACCAACAAACGTCAGGCCATCAATGGGTTAGTTGTCGAATATTTCCAATCTACCAATCAAAGTGGACCAATGCACGGGATTGACTTTAGCGTGGTGGATAAAACGGGTGGTGCAGATGATTATTACAACCATTTTATATATGCGGGTTGGATGCACTGGGGAATGGGGCTGGGCACACCACTCATCGCAGCTCCGCTCTATCAAGGCAATGGAAATCTCTGCTTCTTGTACAATCGAGTGAAAGCAGTCCATATCGGCTGGCGTGGAGACATCAGCCGTGAGTGGAACTATCGTGCAAAACTAACTTTTAATAGAACATGGGGAACTCCTTTTAAGCCAACTGTTGATGTTTTAGATAATTTTTCTACATTTGCAGAAGTTAGGTATTTCCCTTCGCGGTGGACAGGGTGGAGTTTACGCGCCTCTGCAGCTTTCGATATTGGAAATATTTACGGAGACAACCTCGGTTTTCAACTAAAAGTGCGAAAAGACTTCTGAAAAATAATCTAATTAATAAATAACCTTTCTTTAAAAGACGACAATATGAAAATAGCAATTGTAGGAACAGGCTATGTTGGTTTAGTGACCGGCACCTGCTTTGCCGAAATCGGCGTGGATGTGATTTGTGTAGATACAAACACTGAGAAAATAGAATCGCTTCAAAAAGGCATTATCCCTATCTACGAACCCGGTTTGGAAGATTTGGTACTGCGCAACAGCAAATCGGGTAGATTGACTTTTACCACCTCGCTTGCCGACTGTCTAAATGATGTAGAAGTGGTATTTTGTGCGGTAGGTACTCCTCCCGATGAAGATGGTAGTGCAGACTTGAGCTACGTGTTGAGCGTGGCACGCACCATTGGCCAGAATATGAATAAGTATGTTTTGGTGGTGACAAAGAGCACAGTTCCCGTGGGAACTGCCAAAAAAGTGCGCAAGGCCATTCAAGAAGAGCTTGATAAACGTGGTGTGTCGTTGGAATTTGACGTGGCTTCCAATCCCGAATTTCTGAAAGAAGGAAATGCGGTGGCAGACTTTATGAGCCCCGACCGTGTGGTGGTGGGCATCGAGTCGGAAAGAGCCGAAAAGGTGATGACTAAGCTTTATCGCCCCTTTTTGCTGAACAATATGCGTGTGATATTTATGGATATTCCTTCGGCTGAAATGACAAAATATGCTGCCAATGCGATGCTTGCAACTCGCATTAGCTTTATGAACGACATAGCCAACCTCTGCGAGCTGGTAGGAGCGGATGTGAATATGGTGCGTAGTGGCATCGGTTCCGATTCGCGTATCGGACGCAAGTTTCTCTATCCAGGCATTGGCTATGGTGGCTCTTGTTTTCCCAAAGATGTGAAAGCCTTGATTAAAACAGCCGAACAAAACGGTTATCCGATGCGCGTGCTTCAAGCGGTGGAAGAGGTCAATGAAAATCAAAAAGGAATCTTGTTTGAGAAACTGGGCAAACTGTTTGATGGAAAGCTCGAAGGCAAAACAATCGCTGTGTGGGGATTGGCTTTCAAGCCCGAAACCGATGATATGCGCGAGGCTCCTGCCTTGGTGCTGATTGAGAAAATGAAAGCGGCAGGTTGCAACATTCGTGTGTACGACCCCATTGCGATGGAAGAGTGCAAACGCAAGATTGGCGATGCGGTGTATTATGCACCCGATTTGTATGATGCAGTGCTCGATGCCGATGCGGTGATGCTACTGACCGAATGGAAAGAACTTCGCCTACCTTCTTGGCAGGTCATTCACAAGGCGATGAACGGCAATATAGTGCTCGATGGCAGAAACATATACGATAAAAAAGAGATAGAAGAGCAAGGCTTCATTTATCATTGCATTGGTAAATAGGCTTCTCTGCTGAGAAAAAATAGAATAGGCGGTGCAGGTGTTGCGATAAACACTTTGCGCCGCCTTTTTTTATTGGAGTAGATGTGCCAATTTATTCTTTCTATTTTTACTTTTTTTAATAGTTGCGTTAGCTACTTTATTGCTGTTTGTCAGCGTGCGTTTTGTTATTGAGAAACAACTGTTAACTAATCATTTATCAAATGTGAACTATCAATGTGATAACTTTCAACAGTTGAAATTCTCTTTGTTAATGCCTCAGATAGTGTTCTGAATCTGCTATTTTGTGGTGAAATAAATGTTCTCTAACATAAAAATAGTTTAAATACAGACAATGGGCTATAATTGTATCTACATTTGCATAGTTGTTTAGATAACTAAAAATATGCTGAACAATATTACAAAACACAACGTTGTTGTTTTAACAGATAGACTGTTTTGAGATTGGATACATCATATCTACCGCTTGCCAGTTTATCGCAGAGTAATAATCTAATTTAAAGATTGCTTATGTCACAGATTAATGGACGTATCTCTCAGGTGATTGGCCCTGTGGTAGATGTCTACTTTGAAGGCACTGATGCCGAACTGGTATTACCAAGTATACACGATGCGCTCGAAATAACAAGACTGAACGGAAAGACTCTAATTGTGGAAGTGGAACAGCACATTGGCGAAAACACAGTGCGCACGGTAGCTATGGACACAACAGACGGTCTGCAACGTGGTATGGAGGTGCGTCCCACTGGAGGCCCTATCACAATGCCTATTGGCGAACAGATAAAAGGGCGACTGATGAACGTGGTGGGCGACGAGATAGACGGAATGCGGGCACTCAGTCGTAAAGGAGCTTACTCCATTCATCGCGATCCACCCAAGTTTGAAGACCTCACCACTGTGCAAGAGGTGCTCTATACGGGCATCAAGGTAATCGACCTGCTCGAACCCTACTCGAAAGGGGGCAAGATTGGGCTTTTTGGTGGGGCAGGTGTGGGCAAAACAGTGCTCATACAAGAACTCATCAATAATATAGCCAAAAAGCACAACGGATTTTCTGTGTTTGCAGGGGTAGGAGAGCGTACCCGTGAGGGAAACGACCTCTTGCGCGAAATGATTGAATCAGGGGTAATCCGCTATGGCGAGGCTTTCAAAAAAAGTATGGAAGAGGGGCACTGGGACTTGTCGAAAGTAGACTATGACGAGGTGGAGAAATCGCAAGTGTCGCTCATTTTCGGTCAGATGAATGAGCCTCCTGGCGCACGTGCATCGGTAGCTCTATCGGGATTGACCGTGGCCGAATCATTTCGAGACAACCACACCGATGACTCCAATCCGCGCGATATATTGTTTTTCATCGACAACATATTCCGTTTCACACAAGCAGGTTCTGAGGTATCTGCCCTTTTGGGACGTATGCCTTCGGCAGTAGGTTATCAACCTACACTTGCCACCGAAATGGGAGCAATGCAAGAGCGTATCACCTCCACGCGATATGGTTCAATCACCTCGGTGCAAGCCGTGTATGTGCCTGCCGACGACTTGACCGACCCCGCGCCTGCCACTACTTTCACGCACTTAGACGCTACCACCGTGCTCGACCGTAAGATTACTGAGCTGGGCATCTATCCAGCGGTAGACCCACTTGCATCCACTTCGCGCATTCTCGATCCGCATATCGTGGGCAACGACCACTACGAAGTGGCCGAACAAGTGAAGCAAATTTTGCAGCGCAACAAAGAGCTGCAAGATATTATCTCTATTTTGGGGATGGAAGAACTTTCGGACGACGACCGTATGCTGGTGAACAGAGCGCGCAAGGTGCAGCGATTTTTGTCGCAACCCTTCTCGGTGGCCGAACAATTTACTGGTGTGCCCGGTGTGATGGTTTCTATCGAAGATACCATCAAGGGTTTCCGTATGATTTTAGATGGCAAAGTAGACGACCTGCCCGAACAGGCCTTTTTGAATGTAGGCACCATAGAAGAGGCGATGGAAAAAGGCAAAATGCTGCTCGACCAAGTAAATAAAAACAAGTGATGGAAGGAATTGTAGATACACTAAAACTGCGTGTGGTGTCGCCCGAAAAGGTGATGTACGATGGCGAGGTGACCAAAGTCACACTGCCTGGCACCAGTGGCTCGTTTACTATATTGCCGCGCCACGCACCCATTGTGTCTTCTTTGCAAAAAGGAAAAATCATCTATTTCACCCCCGATAACGAAGGGCACGGCATAGATGTAGAAAGTGGATTTGTGGAGATGAGCGACGGAGTTGTTTCGGTTTGCGTCTCTTGAATAATATTAAAATAGAAACAAAAAAAAGAATGGCATCGAACGTGGCAAAACATAAATACGTGTTGTATCTCACCCTGATAGCTATGTTGTGGGATATTTTGAGTGGATATTTGGTACATTTGCTATATCCGCAGCACTATCTACGCTTTTATCCGCTCATACCCATCTATTTTTATTTGCTCAATATCATCTCGTATCTGGTGGTAGATGCTTTCAAGGAGAAATCTACCAGCAGTGTGATGATTCTTTTAGGCTCTAAGATGTTGAAGCTGTTTTTATCCATCGCCTTGTTATTGGTTTATCTGTTGGCGATAAAAGCGCGAATTGTAGAATTTTTAGTAGCCTTTATTGGCAATTACCTGTTTTTTTTAATCCTCGATGCTACGTTGATGATCAAGTATAAGCCTCACAAAGCCGCATTGGATAACGAACGTGTGAAAAATGAAACAGTTGCATAGACGATATATAAAATACATCACCCTGCTTGTGTTGTTGTGGGGTGTGATGCCTGCCTATTCGCAAGCCGACTCCATATCGGTGGCAGAGATGGCCGCAAACGATGTGGATGTGAAAGAGATTGTTTTTGGACACATAAGCGACTCTTACGAATGGCACATCACCAAGGTGGGAGAAAAAGAGCTGACGATTCCATTGCCCATCATTGTGCATAGCAGCACAAGTGGTTGGCACGTCTTTCTGTCGTCGCGGCTCGAAGAGAATCACGGCAGTTACAAAGGCTTCTCTATTGCCCCCAAAGATACCAAGTACGAAGGTAAGATTGTGGAATACAATGCCGAAGGCGAACAAGTAAGACCTTTCGACATATCTATCACCAAGGTGGTGCTGGCACTGCTCATAAACAGTGCGTTGCTCATCGTCATCATTTTGTGTGTGGCGGGTTGGTATCGCAAGCGTGGCCCGGATGCGCCCGCACCCAAAGGCTTCGTGGGCTTTATGGAGATGTTTATAATAATGGTAAACGACGATGTGATAAAAAGCTGCATAGGGCCTCGATACCAGAGGTTTTCTCCCTATCTGCTCACCGCTTTTTTCTTCATATTCATCAACAATCTGATGGGTCTTGTTCCCTTTTTCCCAGGTGGTGCCAACGTGACGGGCAACATCGCCATCACGCTTGTGTTGGCACTCTGCACGTTTCTTGCCATCAATCTATTTGGAACCAAACACTATTGGAAAGAGATTTTCTGGCCCGATGTGCCTTGGTGGCTCAAGATGCCCATACCGATGATGCCCTTTATCGAGTTGTTTGGCATATTCACCAAGCCCTTCGCCCTGATGATTCGTTTGTTTGCCAATATGCTTTCGGGGCATATGGCTATGTTGGTGTTGGTAAGTTTGATATTTATATCAGTCAGTATGGGGCCTGTGCTCAACAGTAGTTTGACGGTGGCTTCCGTGCTATTCAATATATTTATGAACGCGCTCGAATTGCTGGTAGCATTCATTCAAGCGTATGTATTTACGATGCTCTCGGCCGTCTTCATCGGTTTGGCGCAAGAGCGTGGTGTGAACAATAAAGACGAAGAAGTATAAATCATTTAAAAAATTAAGTATTATGATGTTGTTATCAGTATTATTGCAAGCGGCGGCAGGTGCTGCTGTGGGAAAATTGGGAGCGGCTATTGGCGCAGGTCTTGCTGTGATTGGCGCAGGCTATGGCATTGGTAAAATTGGTGGTGCAGCTATGGAAGCCATTGCCCGCCAACCCGAAGCGTCGAGCGATATTCGTAACAGTATGATTATTGCTGCTGGGCTTATCGAGGGTATCGCACTTTTTGCGGTAGTGGTGTGTCTGTTGGTTATATTCTTATAAAAAGTAGGCGTTATGTCATTGCTATTGCCCGATAGTGGCCTTATATTTTGGATGATTCTCTCCTTTGGAATCGTTCTTGTCATCTTGTGGAAATTTGGATTCCCCATTATCACCAAGATGGTGAACGACCGCAAAGCTTTCATCGACCAATCGCTCGAAGTGGCCAAAGAAGCCAATGCGCAGCTGGCAAAGATGAAAGAAGAGGGAGAAGCATTGATGGCTAACGCAAGCAAAGAACAAGGACGTATCTTGAAAGAGGCTCTACAAGAGCGCGAGAAAATCATTCGCGAAGCTCGTCAACAGGCGCAAGTAGCCGCTCAGAAAGAGCTGGATGAAGTGAAAAAGCAGATTCTGGCAGAGAAAGAAGAGGCGATACGCGACATTCGTCGTGAGGTGGCAATCCTCTCGGTAGACATAGCCGAGAAGGTGTTGCGCAAGAAACTCGACGACGACCAGCAACAAATGGATATGATTGACCGTATGCTCGATGAAGTATTGAATCGTAAGAACTAATAAGAGTTATTTTAAGCCGAAGATATGGATATAGGAATTGTTTCGATGCGTTATGCCAAAGCGTTGATTGAATATGGCAAAGACACCAATACGGCAGCTGTGCTCTACGAAGAGATGTCGATGCTTTCGCGCAACTTGAATGTGTTTCCTGAGTTGCGCTCCACCTTAGACAATCCTATATTGTCTATCCGCGACAAGTTCTCTCTGATATGCACCGCTGCGGTAGGCAGTCTGAATGTGAGCCGTGAGTTTTCACGATTTATCACGCTGGTGCTGAGAAATCACAGAGAAAACTTCTTGCAATTTATATGTATCTCTTTTTTGGGGATGTATCGTCAAATGGAGCACATTGGTGTTGGCAAGCTTATCACGGCGGTTCCCGTAGACCAAGAAACAGGCGAACGCATCAGACGTTCGGCTGGTGTGGTGCTTCACGTGAAGATGGAGCTTGAAACAGAAGTGGATCCCGCTATCGATGGAGGTTTTATATTCGATTACGATGATTATAGACTGGATGCCAGCGTAGCTACACAGCTCAAGCGAGTGAAACAACAATTTATTGAAAAGAATAGGAGAATTGTATAATGCCAGATAGTATTAAAGTTAGCGAAGTATCTGAGGTGTTGCGCCGTCAGTTGGAAGGCATTGATAGCCGAATACAATTGGATGAGATAGGCACCGTGCTACAAGTGAGCGATGGTGTGGCACGTATCTACGGATTGCGAAACGCCGAAGCCAACGAGTTGCTGGAATTTGAAAACGGCATCAAGGCGATTGTGATGAACCTCGAAGAAGACAATGTGGGTGCGGTGTTATTGGGGCCAACGGATAAAATAAAGGAGGGCTTTACTGTAAAGCGTACCAAGCACATTGCTTCTATCAAAGTGGGCGAGGGGATGCTGGGACGTGTTATCGATCCGCTTGGCGAACCACTCGATGGGAAAGGCGAGATTGGTGGAACACTTTATGAGATGCCACTCGAGCGCAAAGCTCCCGGTGTGATTTTCAGGCAGCCTGTGAATCAACCTTTGCAAACGGGATTGAAAGCTGTGGATGCAATGATACCGATTGGACGTGGGCAGCGCGAATTGATTATCGGTGATAGACAAACGGGTAAGACAGCCATTGCCATCGACACAATCATAAATCAGAAAGAGAACTTCTTGGCTGGAAAACCTGTGTATTGCATCTACGTGGCAATTGGACAAAAGGGTTCTACGGTGGCATCCATCGTAAACACACTGCGCGAATATGGTGCGATGGATTATACCATTGTGGTAGCTGCCACGGCAGGCGACCCGGCTGCGTTGCAATATTACTCAGCGTTTTCGGGTGCAGCCATTGGTGAGTATTTCCGCGATACGGGTAGAGATGCGTTGATTGTGTTCGACGACCTGTCGAAGCAAGCAGTGGCCTATCGTGAAGTTTCTCTGATTTTGCGTCGTCCGTCGGGGCGTGAGGCTTATCCGGGTGATATATTCTATCTACACTCACGCTTGCTCGAACGTGCGGCACGCATCATCAACCAGCAAGAGGTGGCTGCCGAAATGAACGACTTGCCCGATTGCTTGAAGGACATTGTAAAAGGAGGCGGTTCGCTCACGGCATTGCCCATCATCGAAACACAGGCAGGTGACGTGTCGGCCTATATCCCCACCAATGTAATCTCCATCACCGACGGGCAGATATTTCTTGATAGCGATTTGTTCAATCAAGGCAATCGTCCGGCTATCAATGTGGGCATCTCTGTGTCTCGTGTGGGTGGTAACGCTCAAATCAAAGCAATGAAGAAAGTGGCAGGAACCTTGAAGATAGACCAAGCGCAATATCGTGAGTTGGAGGCTTTTTCTAAATTCAGCGGTGATATGGATCCGGTGACGGCACTTATCATCGATAAAGGGAGAAAGAATGCTCAGTTGCTTGTGCAGCCTCAATATAGCCCGATGCCTGTGGAGAAAGAGATAGCCATACTTTATTGTGGAGTGAATGGACTGCTCCGCAATGTGCCTCTCGATAAGGTTCACGATTTTGAAAAGAGCTTTTTAGAAACACTATCCATCAGCCACCAGCAAGATGTGCTCGATGTGCTGAAAAGTGGTGTGCTGGACGAAAACGTGGAGAAAGGCATACGAGACACTGCCGAATTGGTGTCGAAACAATATACCTGATTGCAGGGATAGATGTAAAACGTAATACAAGGAATTATGGCTTCGCTGAAAGAGATAAAAACCCGATTGGGTTCTGTTCAGAATACTCGCAAAATCACGTCGGCTATGAAGATGGTGGCTTCGGCAAAACTGCATAAGGCCGAAGCAGCTATCCAAAATATGTTGCCCTATCAGGAGCAGATGGATAAGATTCTGCACAACTTTCTGAGTGGTGATTTGCCTATCGAGTCGCCTTATATGCAAGAGCGTGAGGTGAAGCGTGTGGCTTTGGTGCTCTTCTCATCCAATGGCTCGCTGTGTGGTAGCTTCAACTCCAACGTGATAAAGACTTTCTTGCATCTCATAGGCGAATATCGCAAGTTGGGGCAAGACAATATTTGGATTTACCCCGTAGGCAAAAAGATTGAAGAGGCGATAACAAAGATGGGATTTGTGCCCAAAGGTAGCTTTCAGCATTTGGCCGACAAACCTACCTACAACGACGCATCCAGTTTGGCGCACGAGCTGATGAAGCTTTTTGTAGATAAAGAGGTAGACAGGGTAGAGTTGATATACCACCACTTCAAATCGGTGGGCACACAGGTGTTGGCGCGCGAAGTGTTTTTGCCCATCGACCTCAAAGAGATAGAGGAAGAGGAGAAACAAAAGGAAAAAACCGAAAACTTGTTGGTGAAAGATTACATCGTAGAGCCATCGGTAGAGCAACTCATTGCCGACCTTTTGCCACAGGTGCTTTGTCATAAGATGTTTACCGCTTGTATGGATTCCAACGCTTCGGAACACGCCGCGCGGATGCTGGCTATGCAAGCCGCTACCGACAACGCCAACGACCTGATTCAAGACCTGACCAAGCAGTACAACAAAGGACGACAACAGGCTATCACCAACGAGCTGCTCGATATTATCGGTGGCTCTATGAAGTAAACATTGTCCGCAAATACATCAACTGTTCATTATCGAACAGTTGATTTTTGTTTTATGATGTTGATACATAGCTTTTTATAACGGTGGCATAAGCTTTGCATACTTGTATGTAAAAAAGCCATCATTATGAAAAAATCAGTTATAACACTCCTCTCTATTATCGGATTGAGTGTGTCGGCCACGGGACAATCTTTGCAAAGAGCCATCACCCTCGATGAAGCCATACGCATAGCGCGTGTGCAAAGTGTGGATGCAGCCGTAGCACTCAATGAACTGAAGACTGCCTACTGGGAGTATCGCACCTTTAGAGCCGACTTGCTACCCGAAATGAATTTCACGGCCACCGCCCCCAATTATAGCAAAAGCTACAACACCTATCAGCAAGAAGACGGGGCATACACCTTTGTGCGAAACAACTACTTGCAGGCGAGCGGCGGAATCTCCATCGACCAAAACATTTGGTTTACGGGAGGTACCATCTCACTCAACACCTCACTCGACTTTCTCAAGCAACTCAGTTTCGACAAAACAAGTCGCTTTATGTCGGTGCCCGTTGCCCTTACCCTCAATCAGCCCATCTTTGGAGTAAACAACATCAAGTGGAATCGGCGCATAGAGCCGGTGCGCTACAAAGAGGCAAAGGCTGCTTTCCTTTCTGCTACCGAAGAGGTGACGATGACGGCCATCAACTACTTTTTCAACCTACTGCTTGCGCAAGAAAACGTGCAGGTGGCAAAACAAAATTTAGAAAACGCCAACAAGCTACACGAGGTGGCAAAGGCAAAAAGAAAGATGGGACAGATAAGCGAAAACGATCTTTTGCAACTGGAACTCAACGTGCTCAACGCACGCTCTACCCTCACCGAAAATGAAAGTGCATTGAAGAGCAATATGTTTAAGTTGCGCTCGTTTTTGGCTCTTGGCGAAAACGAGGAGCTGGAACCCACCGTGCCCCAAACCTTTGAAGGAGTGCAGCTAAATTATAGCACGGTGCTCGAAAAGGCTTTGGCAAACAACTCTTTTGCGCACAACATCCGCCGCCGACAGCTACAAGCCGACTACGAAGTGGCGAAAGCCAAGGGCGACATGCGCCAAATATCGCTCTATGCACAGGTGGGCTACACGGGGATGGATGCGGAGTTTGGCAACGCTTATCAACACCTGAAAGACAACCAGATTGTAGAAATCGGCTTTCGCATACCGATATTGGACTGGGGCAAGCGCAGAGGAAAGGTGAAGGTGGCAGAAAGCAACCGTGAAGTGACCGAAAGCAGGCTGAGACAAGAGACGATGAACTTCAACCAAAATCTGTTTATCTTGGTAGAGCAGTTCAACAACCAGCTCACCCAATTGCAAATAGCCGACGAAGCCGACGGGATAGCGCAAAAACGCTACAAAACCAATGTGGAGACTTTTATGATTGGGAAAATATCTACCCTCGACCTCAACGATTCGCAATCGCGTAAAGACGAAGCACGTCAGCGACACATCACCCAGCTATTTTATTATTGGTATTACTACTACCAACTACGCAGCCTCACCCTGTGGGATTTTAGCAACAATACCAACATCGATGCAGATTTCGAGAAGATTGTTAAACAATAATTCTATATTTTCCCTATTTTTGCGATATTATGATATTGATAATAGACGATGATAGTGCCATTCGCACCTCGCTAAGCTTTATGCTAAAACGAGCCGGCTACCAAACACACGCTGTGGCCACGCCGCAAGAGGCTATTGAGGTGGTAAGACAGACTTCGCCCCAACTTATCTTGATGGATATGAACTTTACCCTTTCTACCACTGGCGAGGAAGGGCTGACACTACTACGACAAGTGAAAATATTCCAGCCCGAAGTGCCTGTGATACTCATCACGGCGTGGGGAAGCATACAACTTGCTGTACTGGGGATGCAAGCTGGTGCATTCGACTTTGTGACCAAGCCGTGGAACAACGCCACCCTGATGCAGCGCATCGAAACGGCCTTGGAACTGACCGCCAATGCCCAATGCACCGAGGCGGTGATAGAGGAGGATGGTTTTGATAGAGCACACATCATAGGCAAAAGCAAACCGCTGATGGAGGTGCTCAACACGGTGAAGCGCATAGCCAAAACCAATGCCTCGGTGCTGGTGACTGGCGAAAGCGGTACAGGCAAAGAACTGATAGCCGAAGCGATACACAAAAATAGCACACGCAGCAAAAAACCGTTCGTGAAGGTGAACTTGGGCGGTATTTCGCAATCGCTTTTCGAGAGCGAGATGTTTGGCCACAAAAAAGGAGCTTTTACCGATGCCGTGGCAGACAGGGTGGGGCGGTTTGAAATGGCTCACAAAGGAACCATCTTTTTAGACGAAATTGGCGAACTGGACATCAGCTGCCAAGTGAAACTGCTTCGCGTGCTGCAAGAGCAAACCTTCGAGGTGCTTGGCGACAGTCGCCCCCGTCAGGCGGATGTGCGTGTGGTGTGTGCCACCAACGCCGACCTTCGGCAAATGGTGCAAGAGCGAACTTTCCGCGAAGACCTTTTCTACCGCATCAACCTCATCACGGTTCATCTGCCACCTCTTCGAGAACGGCGCGATGACATCGCACAGTTGACACGTCACTTTACTACAAGTCAGTGCCAGAATAATAACATTCCAAACGTGGAGTTAGCATCCGATGCGTTGGAGTATCTTGCACGCTTGCCCTATCCCGGAAACATCCGCGAACTGAAGAACCTTGTAGACCGCACGGTGCTGATAAGTGGGAAAAACATACTCACCGCCGAGGATTTCAAGAAACAATGCCAATCGCCCATCGAGCAAAACAGGGCACTCACCTCGCTACACGGGCTTACACTGGACGAGATAGAGAAGCAAACCATCTTGCAGACACTCGATAAATATGGCAACAATCTCAGTCAGGTGGCGCAGGCGTTGGGCATCAGTCGCGCAGCCCTCTATCGCCGTTTAGAGAAATACGGCATTGTCATCAACTCATAAATCTAAATGCGATGAAGCTGAAGTTCTATTTCTTTGTGTTGGCACTGCTGCTTGTAGCTGTTTGGGTGATACTTTTTGCAATCACCATCGAGCAGCGCGGCACTCTGTTCTACATAGTCGAAGGGGTGATAACCCTCAGCATCTTCTTCCTGCTTTTGTTTTACCGCAAAGTGGTGAAACCCCTCAACACCATTGGCAACGGGATGGAATTGCTTCGCGAACAAGACTTCAGCAGTCGCCTTACTCCTGTGGGGCAGGTAGAGGCCGATCGCATCGTACAGGTGTTCAACCGAATGATGGATCAGCTGAAAAACGAACGTCTTCGCCTCCGTGAGCAGAACCATTTTTTAGACCTACTCATTAGCGCATCTCCGATGGGTGTCGTCATTCTCACCTTCGATGGCGAGGTGTCGATGATAAACAAAGCCGCTCTACGCTTCATAGGTATCGACACCGAAGAGCAGGTGCGTGGCAAAAAACTGGCCGAAATAGACTCCACGCTGATGGAAGAAATAAGTCACATTCCCAAAGGCGCAACCGAAACCATCCGCCTGAACGACGCGATGATTTACCGCTGCTCGTCCCTTTCGTTTGTCGACCGTGGCTTTGCACACCCATTTATACTGATAGAGAGCCTCACGTCGGAAGTAATAAAAGCCGAAAAAAAAGCCTACGAAAAAGTAATCAGAATGATAGCTCACGAGGTAAACAATACCGTAGCAGGCATTTCGTCTACCCTCGACTCGGTGAACGGAGCACTCGAAATGATGGACGACACCGACGACCTGCGCGAAGTGATGCGTGTGTGCATAGAGCGTAGTTTCAGTATGAGCCGATTTATCACCAACTTTGCCAACGTGGTGAAAATTCCCGAACCGCAGCTCAAAGAGGTGAGCCTGAACAAGCGGGTAGAGGCGTGCAAACTGTTTATGGAAAACATCTGCCGACAAAGAAACATCGACCTGAAAATGAATCTGTGCCAAGCCGAACCCGTGGTGTGTCTCGACATAGCTTTGTTTGAGCAAGTGATGGTGAATATCCTGAAAAATGCGGCCGAAAGCATCGGGCAAAATGGAACAATACAAATCAGCACCACCACCAATCCGCTGCAGCTCGAAATAGCCGACAACGGACAAGGCATCTCAAAAGAGACCGAAGCCAAACTGTTTAGCCCTTTCTTCTCTACCAAACCCAACGGACAAGGCATCGGATTGATTTTTGTGCGCGATGTGCTCACCAAGCACAATTGCACTTTCTCGCTGCGTAGCTACCCCGATGGAATCACACGATTTAAGATTGTGTTCTGTTAATCGCAGCTTCTACCTAAGCCACACGCATTGCTATCAAGAAGTCGATGGAGTAGATGCCCGGGCCTGCTATGTAGAGCAATACAAACAATAGCAGATACACCAATCCCAACTCTTTTTGGTCGTAGGGGGCTTTGCGCATTGCCAAAAAGAAAGCTACAAACATAGTGAACATCATCGGTATCATACAAAGGCGGTATAAGAAACCAAGTATGAAAGCGATGGGGCATATCAGTTCGCCAAAGATGGCAAGCACCAGCGAGGTTTTGATGCCAATGCCCAATGGATCGGGGAAGGTGGTGGACAGGCTTGCGAAGTTTTTCACTTTGGCTATGCCGTGGTGCATCAGCATCGCGCCAAAGGCGATGCGTGCAGCCAATATCAATGCCGAGATACCTGCTATATCCATTGGCAAAGGAAACAAAAAGGTGTTGAGGTCGAACATAATGCTTTCTTGAATAACTGTTGTACTTAAACACAAACAGCTATTCAAGAAAAATGGTTCATCGTTTGCAGATAGATTTGAAATCGCAATAACCGCACTTATCCAAATCCTCGGTTTGGTCGAAGGGTTGTTCGGGGTCGAATATCTCTTGCAGCAACTCTTGCAGCAGCGAGCCAAACTTATCTTCGTACTGGTTGCTGAAATTGTCTACGGTGATTTTGATTTTCTCCTCCGTCATTTGTATAATAGGCGAGTAGCTTTCGCCAGCCGCTTTGTGTATGTATAGCAAGGCTGGAGCGATATACTCCGAATGCGTTTGGCACATGATGTAGGCATACAAAAACGTTTGAAAGATGTAGTTGGCTCTACCCTTATCGCGCGTGAAAAGTTTGTCGATACTGGTGGCCGTTTTTGGCGTGCCTCCTGTTTTGTAGTCTACAATGCGCAGCGTGTTGCCTTTCTTGTCGATGCGGTCGATAGTGCCACCCACATTCAGGCAGATGTTTCCCATTGCGCTGTTCACAGGCAGGTGATGATTTACTTTCTCTTCCATTCCCACCATATAGAAAGGGGCATACGTCAAATCTATCTGCAACAGTTGGCGCACGTAGCGAGCTATCACCTTCGAGTTGATTAGCTGCAACCCGTTGTATTCGGGCAGTTCGTGAGACGCTACTTGAAAAAACTCTTTTTTGAAAGCCTCGTCTACAAATCGCTGCACTTTGGCTTCATCTTTTAGCAAAGTCTCTAAATCCTCCTTTCGCACTTCGTTGCCGTGTGCGCCAAGCTCTTTGTAAATCAGCTCTGCTGCATAGTGAAAGATGGTGCCAAACAAAGCCGAATCAATCTCCGCACTCACTTCATTGGGTTTTTTCAATCGAGCGATGCTTCTGAAATAAAAGCGCAGGCGGCAATCTAAATAAGCATTGAGTGCCGAAGGAGATAGCAGCGAAGCTTTCGGGTTGGTGTTGAGGTCGAATTGGCGTAGCATACTCGAAACGATGGCGGGGCTTTTTTCGATGGTGATAGCACGCATCGCTTGGGGCGATTGTCCGGCTTCTAAATATTCCAACTTGATGTGGTGTTCCCATTCCACCAAAAACTGGAGCATAAAGCGCGACCATTCGCCACGGTTCAACCCATCGGATGAGGTGTTGTACATCAGCGTGATGTTTTCGGCACGTTGTATCAGGCGGTAGAAATAATAAGCATACACGGCGTTTTTGTGCTCGATGGTAGTCATCCCAAACGCTTTGCGCAAGTTGTAGGGGATGAATGACGACTCGCCACCTGCTTTGGGAAGTTGTCCTTCGTTCACCGATAGCATCAGCAAGTTTTTGAAATCGAGGTTGCGTGTTTCGAGCACGCCCATTATTTGCATACCGATGGCAGGCTCTCCGTGAAACGGAATGTTTGCCGAAGTGAGCAATTGATGCAACAAACGCTTCATCGTGTCGATGCGCACATTCAGTTCGCCGCTCTCTATCAGCGTGGCGATGCGGTTGACAAGTGTGTAGCTTTTGAACAACGACTCACGATAGAGTTGGTTGAATATATCATCCGAGGTCTCAGCGTCGGTTTCGTTTCGGTAGATGACGGACACCTCTTTGAGCAACTCGCTGATATAGACGCAAAGCCCGTGAATGGATGTAGTAGGAGTAAATACTTTTTCGAGAAAAGCATCGCGCTTCAGCTCCGAGGGCAGTGGGTAGAAGCGGTTCTTTTCGGTCAGTTCTCGTTCGATGGTGTCGGCCAATGGCGTGCATTGACGTGTGTAGGGGTGCTTCAATACAGTCTGCACCGATTCATACAGATAGCGTCCCTCCTTGGTGCGGTAGCCGTTGGTTTGTAGTTCGAGCAGCGCATTGACAAAACTGTACACGGGTGTTTGTGCCAGTGGAAATCCCATTGTGATGTTCACGTTCTTCACCTCTTGGGGGATGGAATGCAACACGGGCAGCAACACCGCTTCGTTGCATAGCACCACGGCGTTCTCTTTCTCCTCGTGTGGCTGTGGCTTTATCTCTTCTATCCATTGCGGCAAAAATCGAGCCTGTGCATTCTCGGTAGGCGACGATATGAAACGTACCTTCTTGAGTTTGTGCAGATGGTCGAAACAAGTAGCAGGCAGCTCGTTGGGGAAGTGTCGCAGGTTGCGAACGATGAACTCACCTGCTTCGTGCAGCGAGTGTTTGCCTCCTTGCTCTACCACGCCAAGTGGCTGGGTGTAAAATTCATCGTAATCCCAATAGAACAAAGCTTTTCCTTTCTCTTTCAGGATTTCAAAAAAGCGATGTTCCACCTTGTTGAGCACGTTGAACCCCACAAACACAAACTTGTCATAGTGCATCGCTTCGGTCTCTATCGAGTCTATCACATCTCGGTATAGCATGCCTTCGTAGGCTATGCCCAAAGAGCGTAGTTGCGCCTTGTAACTGTTGTATATCGCTTGCAGACAATTCCACAGCGACACGAATTTCTCTTTCAGCTGGGTTTGTTTTTCGATGGAGAAATTCTTGAAAAACTGGCGGATTGCCTCTTCTTGTTCCGCATCCAAAAACTCAAAGTCGTCCATTATGTTCTTCAGCTCCTGCAAGTTCGAGAAGAGTTTATCGGCATCTACTCGGTTCTTGTCCACGTCGTCAAAGTCGCTTATGAGCAGTTCGCCCCAGAAGTAGAAATCGTCTAAGCTCTCTTCGCTGCCTGTCTCTTGCCGAAACACCTTGTAGAGTTCGCACACCAAGCGGATGGGGTCGCCAAGCTTCAAGGTAGATAACTGCTGAAACAATTCGCTGATGCTGACGTATGCAGGCGACCAAATGGGTGTATCGGATTGTGAAGCCAGATACTCATTGAAAAAAAGGCTGGCACGCTTGTTGGGGAACACGATTGCCACGCGCGACAAGTCATTGCCTATCTTGCTATGTAGGTCTTTAGCGACCAACTGAAGAAATGTTTCCATTATCTTATTGTTATATCGTTGTTTATTTTTTCTCTTTTACAAGTTCGATGCGGGCTTCATCTACATACCACAAATAGCCCGAAACGTGTGTGTAACCCATTTGCTTCAGCAGGGCGATGTAGCCTTGTACCTGCACGGCATATTTCTTGCTGGGCTTGCCAAACTTGAAGTCTACCACCACCGTTTCATCGTCGTTCATCATCACACGGTCGGGGCGACGAGTTTGCAGCACACCATTTTCTTTGTATATAATGGCACATTCGTTGAACAGCCGCCAACGTCCCGAATACCAATCTTGCACTTCGGGCTGGCCGAAAGCTTGGTGGGCAAACTGGCTTATCTCGGTGGCTTGCGCACGGTTGGCTATCACTCCTTCAAACACCAGCCGCTCTATGGCGTGGTCTATGTCGGCTTTGGAGTTTATAGCCGAGAAGAGTGTGTGGAGCAACTGTCCACGGTTGATGAAACGGCTGTCCGACTCCTCTTCGCTCAATCCCTTGATGAAGTCGGCGGAGCGGTTGGATTGGCGAAACTCAATCTCGTGTTCGAGCGATTGCATAGCGATGGGCAGTCTGTCGGGTTTGCGGGTGAGGCGATTGGTAGACACCTTCTCTTGCTTTTCGGTAGAGGGGCATAGCGAACCAAACTCGAACAAACCCGCCTCTTCGTCCCACGTTGCGTCTATCTCGTTTGCCACTTGCGGCAGAGCGGCGGTGAGCAGTTCAGACATCGTGCCCGACTGTTCGCTGCGTGTCCACATAATGAGGTTTTTGCTGGCACGGGTAAATGCCACGTAGAGCAAGTTCAGATTGTCTACCCACAGTTGCAGACGCTCTTTTTGGTAGTCGTTCAGGTAGGTAGATACCGCCATTTTGGGTGAGTAGTTCACGGGCACCAAGTCCAACTGATTGAAAGGAGCTTCGAGCGGAGCGCACCACACCATCTGGTCGAGTGTCTCGTTTTCCATCTTCCAATCGCAATAGGGGATAAGCACCGTGTGAAACTCCAACCCCTTCGATTTGTGTATGGAGTAGACCCGTATGCCCTCCAACTCGCCGCTGGGGATGGTTTTTCCGCAAAGCTTCTCTTCCCAGCAGCGGATAAAAGCGTCCAGTTCCGAAGAGTTGCTTTGCAAGTAGTCGGTCACGGCATCGAAGAAAGCGAACAGGTAAGCGTCCTGCTGCTCGATGCGGTTCATATCGAACAGGCGAAACAGCTCTTCGAGTAGCTCATATAGGGGCATCAGGCAGAGGCGATTGGCGTTCTGCACAAAAGCTTCGGGCAGATAACGCCCTGTATGGTCGGACAACAAGGTTTCCTGTTCGCCCTCAAATCCCATCACTTGCATCTGATAGTTTGTGGCCAGCGAAGCACGGGCTATGCTGTCTTCGGGGTTCGACAAGCAGCGTAGAGCATCCATCAGCATACACACCGCCGATGAAGCGTCCAAGCGGAAGGCTTCGTCGGATACCACCTTGCATCCCACCTCTTTGTCAAAGTGGTTGGCAATGGCAGGGATGGTTTTGTTTTTGCGCACAAGGATGGTAATATCGTTTAGCTTCACCCCCGATGCGAGTAAGTTTTTCACCTCTTCGCCCATACGCAGCAGGGTTTGGTGGTTGTAGTCGTTTGCCTTGTCGTCTGTCTCTTCTTCGCCTTTTTTCTTTTTCTCTATTTCGATGAAGTTTACTTTCACGAATCCTTTGTCCGACTGTTTGGGCGACTCTTGTGCCACGTCCTGATAAGCGTTCAGCAGCGGATCGCAGTTCTGGTTCAAGTCTTGGCGGTAGATGTTGTTGAGATAAGCCACGATAGCCCGAAACACCTCGTTGTTGAATCGAATCACGTTCGCCTCGCTTCGCCAGTTGGTTTTCAGTGTTTCCACCCGCACGTCAAAGTGGTCGAGCTTTCCTTTGAGGCTGTTCAATATGCCCCAATCGCCACTTCGCCAGCGATAGATGCTTTGTTTCACATCGCCCACTATCAAGCTGTCAGCTCCTTGCGAAAGCCCTTCGAGCAGCAGCAGTCTGAAGTTGGCCCATTGCATCCGGCTGGTGTCCTGAAACTCATCAATCATCACGTTGCGTATGTTGGTTCCTATCTTCTCGAACACAAACGATGAGTCGCCGTCGCGTACCAGTTCGTGCAGCAGCGCGTTGGTGTCCGATAGCAAGAAGCGGTTGTTCTCTTTGTTGAGCACACGCACCTCTTCGTCGATGTTGTTTAGCAATTGCAGGTTGTTCAGGTGGCGCAGCGAAAGCTGGCAACTGTTGATGATGTATAGGTTTTTGGTGCGCAGGTTTTCCGCTTCGCTCAAAATCTCCATCAATGAGCTTTCGGCAAGAGCCACCACCGTCTTGTATGAGGGCGAGCTTTTTGTGGCCCATTTCTTAGCGTCGGTCAGGCAGTCTTCCACCCGTTTGCCTCGTATCTTGTCCGACAAGTCTCCGTCGTTCAGTTTCTTGAAGTAGCCACAGATGCCCGTCGCTTTGTAGCTGAAGTCGTCGATGGTCAGCCCGTGGTCGCTTATCACTTCGTCAAAGTGATCGCTAAATCCTTTCATTTGTTCCAGTGCGGCGGTTTCTATCTCCTTCAGTTCCTTGCGATACTCTTTTATCACGTTGGGGTTGTCTATCAGCCTTTGTCGCAGCAGTTTCCCCTTCTCTATATATCCTTCGTCGAATATGTTTCGCCCAAATTTCTTAATCTCTTGCGCCACGTTCCACCGCTTGTCGTCGGCTATTCGCTCGTAGATGTAGTCGAGCAGCCAAGCCAGCGTGGCGGAGGTTGCTTCGAGTTTCTCTATCATGCTGTCTACCGAGTCGCTCAGCACTTCGGCGTTGTTCAGCTCTATGTTGAGGTTGGGGCTTAGTTCCAGTTCGCGTGCCAAGTTGCGCATCACGCTCTGAAAAAACGAGTCGATGGTTTCCACTCGAAAGCGGCTATAATCGTGCAGCATGTAGTGCAATGCCACTCCCGCCTGGTGCTCTATCTCCTCGGCGGTTTTGCCTGTCTTTTCCATCAGGCTGTCCAAGTACGATTTCGATTCGGCATCTTGTTTCCATATTCCGTAGAGTTGTCCCAAGATGCGCTCTTTCATCTCCGAAGTGGCCTTGTTTGTAAAGGTCACCGCCAGTATATGCCTGTATGCCCGTGGGTTTTCGATGAGCATTTTTATATATTCCACCGCCAGGGTAAACGTCTTGCCCGATCCAGCCGAGGCCTTGTACACTAAAAGTTCCATACGCTCCATTTACAATTTCACACAAAGATAAAAGAATGGTTGGATAATATGGCTTTGGTGTACGAAGAATTATTTTAGGAAATATTCTCCATATTGATTTGGTTTTTATGTAGCAATGTTAAGGCGATGGTTTTGGTATTTATGATGTTGTCGGTTTTGTTGGAGCTTAAACAAAAAGATGAAGTTTAAGTGGCTTTTTTGAAAATAATTGTTCTTGAGTATCTGTTTTTAGAATCATATTGTCGTGAAAAGTATCTCTTTTGTGTTGATTTGTGGTGTAAGGTATCATTTCTTGATGAAAAATGTAGTATCGTAAAGATCGGAAGAGCACACGTCTGAACTCCAGTCACGAGATTCCATCTC
>CAMTPA010000024.1 GCA_947074275.1 uncultured Bacteroides sp. | reverse complement strand
CCACATTCTGTATTCTTGATGAAGATGGCAAGTGGGGCGGTGCGATGTGTCAATGGTTTTGGGGTAAGGATCAAGAGAAGTATGCCACGGGCGACCTCTCCGTACGTTGGCAGAAGGACTACAACGAGCCTTTTGTGCGTGAGCAATTCCGCAAGATGTATGATACTTTTGTATCCAAAGGCTATCCCGTCTTAGTTGGCGAATATGGTATGATGCGTCGTAATCTCACCGATTCTAACGCACAAAAGGGGCATGATATATCCTCTAAAGCGTTCGCCTACTCTGTTACTTCTGAGGCCAAAGCTCACGGCTGTACGCCTTGTTACTGGGCTGGTGTGTTCGATCGTCAAACGAATGAAATTACAGACCAATCTGTATACGCAGGACTTGAAGAGGGAGCGAAAAACGAATATCTCAGTTTCAACGAATAATCAATTACGAATTCAACGCAATTAATAAGAATTAATTAGGTATTAGTATATAACAACAATTGCAGGCTTCCGGGATTCAGTTTTTCAATAAGGAACGAATTCCGGAAGTTAACGTTTAAATAACCACACAATTTATGAAAATCATCTTCGTAAGCATCACACTCTTTTTCTGTTCCTTCTTATTTTTTCTTACTTCGTTTAATCAGAATCACACTATTCCTGCGTCTCTCCCCCCCGACTCCACCGGCATGAATCCCGAAGTCAGCGCCATGGAACTCTCTAAGACCCTAAACGTAGGTTTCAATGTAGGCAATACCTTCGAAGCGATCTACAAACATCCCGATGGTAAGCTCTTTGGCGATGAAACCACCTGGGGAAACCCTACGCCTAACGCGGCACTGTTCCGCGGCATCAAGGCTGCGGGCTTTAACTTTGTCCGCATGCCGGTTTCGTATTCGCATCAGTTGGTGGACCCTAACGGATTCGAGATTAAAAAGGAATGGCTGGATAAAGTGGCCAAAGCGGTAGATGACGCCATCGACGCGGGACTTTACATCATGATTAACATTCACTGGGACGGCGGATGGATGGATCACCCGAACGATCGGTACAAAGCCGCTCTTTACGAGCGGTTCGAAGCGTATTGGAAGCAACTTGCGCTGCGCTTTCGCGACTATGACGAGCATTTGCTCTTCGCTGGTATGAACGAGGTGGCCGACGCGGATACGGATATGTGGAACGTACCTCCCACGGAAGAAAACCTCCGGGTGCACAACAGCCTCAACCAGCAGTTTGTGGATATTGTACGGTCTACCAGCGGACGGAATTATTACAGGTATCTGGTGCTGCCGTCTTACCTGACGAACATCGGCTATGCCCTAACAGGTTTCGTGCATCCTAAGGATGTGGTGGAGAACCGCACGTTCCTCGAATGCCATTTTTACGATCCGTTCGAATTCTGCCTGTCTACCGAGAACTACAAGACCGAATGGGGCAAACCCTTTGCCGATGCCGGCTACGATGTACCCAATTGGGGGATGGAAGAGGGGCTGGACAAGACGCTCCAATCGCTGCACGTCTTCACCGACCGGAACCTACCGGTGATGATTGGCGAGTGGGGAGCCATAGCCCGCATGCGGGGCGAACTCCGGGGCGAAGCGCTGGAAAGGCACATCGACGCGCGCAACTATTACTACTGGTACGTAGCCAAAACCTGTCTGAAACACAACCTGCTACCCGTAAACTGGGACATCGGACTCATGTTTAACCGCAAAACTGGGGAGCAAAACGAGGTGAGCAACATCGCCGCGATTATGAAGGCGGTAGCGGGCGAAACGTATATTCCCACGACGATAAAATTGAGTAAATAAACAGTCGGAACCGTAATATATTAAACATATCAGAACCATGAATAGTATGCAAGGATATCAACAAAAGAAGTATTCTACCGCAACGAAGCGGTATTGCCAGACATTGGAATTAAAAGACAACCCCCAATTGATTGAGGAGTACATTAAGCGCCACAGCGAAGTGCATCATTGGCCCGAAATACGCGAGGGCATCCGCTCGGTGGGTATCCTCGAAATGGAAATCTACCAACTCGACACCAAACTCTTTATGATTGTAGAAACCCCGTTGGATTTCCAATGGAGCCGGGCATTCGGAGAGCTTGCCGCGCTGCCTCGTCAGCCGGAATGGGAAGAATATATGTCGCTCTTTCAGGAAGCCGACCCGAAAGCGACGTCGGACGGGAAGTGGAAACAGATGGACCGCATATTTTTTCTATACGATTAAACAAAACTATATATTAAACAAAAACAGATATGAAAAGAATCTATCTATTATGCATCTGCATCCTCGCTATTTCTTTTGCCCGGGCACAAGAATTAGCTGCATCCAGCCCCGATTCAAACTTAAAAGTGAATCTGCAACTGAAAGAAGGCGCCCTTCTCTACTCAGTAACCTACAAAGGCAAAATCATGCTGGAAGAATCTCCTTTAGGCCTGATTACCAACATTGGAGACTTAAGCATAAGCCTCTCGCTGGTAGACTCGGAGAAAAGCACTGTCGATGAATCCTATACATTAGACCGAATCAAACAGTCGCACATCCATTATACGGCCAACAAACTGGTGGTAAAACTGGCTAACGCAGAGATGAAGCCTCTGAATGTGATATTCCAGGTGAGCAATAATGATGTTGCCTTCCGATACGAAATCCCTAAAAAAGGAGAGACCGGAAGCATGGTCGTCCAAAAAGAAGCAACGGGTTTTGACTTTCCCCAATATACAACGACTTTCCTGACTCCGCAAAGCGACCCGATGATTGGTTGGAAGCGTACAAAACCCAGTTACGAAGAAAACTATAAAGTCGACGCTCCCCTGACCGAACGTTCGCAATATGGCAAAGGATTCACCTTTCCCACCTTATTCCGAGTGGGCGAAGATTGATGGGTGTTAATCAGCGAAACAGGTGTAAACAGTAAGTATTGCGCCTCTCGCCTCAGCGATGCAGACCCTAACGGACTGTATACACTCGAATTTCCAATGCCCGGAGAGAACAATGGAAACGGCACCGTTGCACCGGGCATAGGCTTACCGGGAAATACCCCCTGGCGCACCATCACCGTGGCCGATAACCTGAAACCCATAATTGAAACAACCATACCTTGGAATATGGTGAAGCCACTTTACGAAACCAAGCACCAGTATCGCTACGGGAGCGGCACGTGGAGCTGGATTATGTGGCAGGATGAAAGCATCAATTACGAAGACCAGATTCGCTACATTGACCTTGCAGCCGCTATGGGCTACGAATATGTGCTGGTAGACAGTGGGTGGGACGTAAATATCGGATACGACCGCACAGAAAAACTAATCAAATACGCACAAAGCAAGAACGTAGATATTTTTCTGTGGTACAGTTCCAGCGGATATTGGAATGATATCACACAAAGCCCGACAAACATCATGGACAATGCCATAGCCCGCAAGAGAGATATGAAATGGCTGGAAAAGATAGGCGTAAAGGGTATCAAGGTCGATTTCTTCGGAGGCGACAAACAAGAAACCATGCGCTTGTACGAAGATATTTTAAGCGATGCTGACGACCACGGGCTCATGGTCATCTTCCATGGATGCACACTCCCTCGCGGATGGGAACGAATGTACCCCAATTATGTGGGTAGTGAAGCGGTGCTGGCGTCCGAAACCCTGATATTCAGCCAGCACATGAACGATGTTGAAGCGATGAATGCCTCTCTGCATCCGTTCATTCGCAACGCTGTGGGATGTATGGAGTTTGGCGGCACGTTATTGAACAAGCGTCATAATCGGACCAACGACGGTGGAACCATCCGGAAAACGACGGACGCTTTTCAGCTGGCAACCGCCGTATTGTTCCAAAATCCGGTTCAATTCTTTGCACTGGCGCCCAACAATCTGACCGAAGCACCACAGGCCGCCATTGAATTCATGAAAAATGTACCAACCACATGGGATGAGACCGTATTTCTGGATGGCTATCCCGGAAAGTATTGCGTACTGGCTCGCCGGCATAAAGATACCTGGTACATCGTAGGTGTCAATGCCCAGAAGGATGTGCTGAAGCTCACCCTCAACTTACCCATGCTTACGAAAGGCGATAAGATTGTTTGTTATAAAGATGATAAACAACGGCAGTTGGTTGCAGATAAAACCGTGGTGAAAGACCCTGCGAAGATGCAAATCGTTATTCAGCCCGAAGGAGGTATTATACTGGTATAATCCAAATAAAACAGTGTATTTAGAAATAAATTCTAACGCATTACCCATGAAAAAAAACCTCTACGCACTATTAACCATCGCATTGCTCATCTCCTGCCAATCCGGCAAGAAGAGTTACAACATCGACTCGGTTGCTTCGCCCCGGGGCACCGAAGTATTTCAGGACAATTGGCAGAACATTGCCGAAAACTATCAGTTCCCCGAGTGGTTTGTCGACGCTAAATTCGGGATATTCATTCATTGGGGGGCGTATGCCGTGCCCGCTTTCGGAAGCGAATGGTATCCGCGCCACATGTACCAGAAGGGCAGTAATGAGAACAATCACCACATCGAAACGTGGGGGCCGCAGGACAAATTCGGTTACAAGGACTTCATTCCGATGTTCAAGGCCGAGAAGTTCGACGCCGACGAGTGGGCGGAACTGTTCAGGAAATCGGGCGCGAAATACGTTGTCCCTGTGGCCGAGCATCACGACGGATTTGCCATGCACGAAAGCGACCTCAACGAATGGAACGCCGTGAAGATGGGACCTAAAAAAGACATACTGGGACTGCTGAAGAAGGCTATTGAAAAGAACGGCCTCGTATTCGGACTGTCCAGTCACCGGGCCGAGAACGCCTGGTTCTTCAACGGAAGCATGGAGTTCCCGTCGGACGTGCAGGATATGAGTATCTCCCTGTATGGCCGCCGTTACGAGAGCGAAAAGTACACCGAAGATTTCGCGCGCGAGTGGCTTGCCCACACCTACGAGCTGATTGATAAGTACGAACCGAAATTGATTTGGTTCGACTGGACGGTTAACAACCCGGTGCTGATGCCCTACTTCAACAAGTTCATGGCGTATTACTACAACAACGCGCTCGACTGGAAGGAGGATGTAGTGGTTAACACCAAGCAGGGATACCCCACCAATGTGCAGGTGTGGGATATGGAACGCGGAAAATCTGATAAGATGATGCAGTTTCCCTGGCAAACGGATACCTCAATTGGCAAAAAATCGTGGTCGTACATTGACGGGGAAGAGAATAAGACACCGGCGCAGATTATCCACGATCTGATTGACATCGTCAGTAAAAACGGGAACCTGCTGCTGAACATCGGCCCCCGCGCCGACGGAACAATTACCGATGAGCAAAAGGCGATTCTTCTGGCCATCGGCCAGTGGCTCGACGTGAACGGCGAGGCCATCTATGGAACCCGCTGCTGGAAGAAGTTTGGCGAAGGAAACGCAGAGCCTACCAAGGGTTCTTTCTCCGACAATGAGGCAACCGCCTACACGGCGCAGGATATCCGCTTCACCACCAAGGGCAACGATTTTTATGCCATCGCCCTGAACTGGGACGATAACAGCCTTATCATTAAATCGCTGGATAAGAAGGCGGTGGCAGATGCCAAAATTCTTAGCGTCAGCCTGCTGGGTTCGGACGAGAAGATAAACTGGGAGCAAACGGCCGAAGGACTCCGACTTTCTTTCCCGAAAAACAAACCTTGCGAGCATGCTTTTGCTTTCAAAATATCTTTCGATAAGAAGGTGGGCGAACATTTGTAGTCGGAAGCGGTGAATGAGGTGATGAAACACGGAGGATAGTCCGCCGGACGGGCCATTTTCCCGAAGTTCGCCCGTATTTATCAAGAACTACAGGCCGTTTTACCGAACTTTGCATATAAATACGTAATTCTTATGTCGAAGTACCTTAAAATCACCATCGAATCGCTCTGGATTACGCTCAGCGATGAAAAGTTTGTGCCTCTCCTGCCCACGGGCTGCTCGTTTATCGACGTATTGGCGGCCGAAATCCGTCGGCGCGGCCACGCTTCTGCCCGGTTCTATGCCCAGTATATGAAGGTGGACTACCGACACTTCTGCAACACGCTGGAAACGCTGACGGGGAGCACGCCCGCCCAGTGGATTGACCGGCTGGTGATGCTGGATAATGAGTGGTGGTTGCTGAATACGGTGCTTACCGTGGAGGAAATTGCCACCCGTCGCGGGTACGCCTCAGGGGGTGACTTTGCCCGTGCCTGGAAAAAGCGTTACGGCCTCACGCCCGAGGAATACCGCCGGAAAAACCGGCGGGTAGTCACTCAGGTGGTGCATAAGATAGAACAACTGTAACGGCGCGGGCCGTCAGGGAAGATACTCCATTATAAATCCATACCGGTACGGCCGATTACCGTCAATCGTGTACTTATCCATCGTGCGGGCGCCCCAGCCATCGTCTCCACCTACACCGTGAATGTTCAAATCTATGTTCACGTTGATGAAATCGCGCTTGGAAAGTTCGTAGGTATGCTGTGCCTGCTCTAAATCCTCCTCGGCGTAAGGCCAGGCGCGGAAGCAGAGGGATTGCAGACCGGTAACTTTCACCCGATGCTTGCCATTATCGCCCAGCGAGAACCAGCGCGCGTCGCAGCGGTTGGCATTATCTTGCGGCACGATGTAATCTGTTATAAAATTGGGCAACGGAAGGCGATAGACGCCCATCAGAGCAGCAGTTTTGCGGTCGGGATAGTTCTCGAACTCGCCGCGGCCGTACCATTCCACCCCATCCATATACGGCGCGAGGCGCATGCGCATGCCGAATTTGGGCATGAGAGGGATGTTCTCTTTCTCGGGCTGGTAAGCGGCTTCCACCTGTATGCGACCGGAGCCGTTTACGGTGTAGCGAAGCCCGTAGGCAGCGCCGATGGTGGGCAGGGACAGTTCGACGTCCACCACAATCAGACCGTCTTTCGTACTTACCTTGCAGGCGTTGACCGTGCGTTCCTCAGCGGCATTTCGCCACGCGCCCAGGCGTTCGTTGTAGCCGTTGCGACGTTGGATATCGTTGGCCGGCTTCCAGAAATACGGTTCCAGAGCGCCGTGCAGCAGCTCAATTCCGTTTGCTTTCCAGCTGGACAGCGCACCTGTGGACTTTTCGATGCGGAACGAGGCCGTTCCGGCAGTAATTTCGATGCCGTCGGTCGTTTCTTTATAAGTAGCCTTCCCGCCTTCGTTCTTCATTTCGGGAGATTCGAAAGGGCTATACGCAAATTGCTCTTTGGCTACTGCGAAGCCTTTATCGGCCCACATTGTGGGGTCTTTGAGGACGGCGTATACGGTGAGGAAAAGTTCTCCATCGAGCTGTGGTGCGGCGGGGATGGGTAACAGATTGCCTTGCGTTAAGGCCACCGGGCCGCTTGCGATTCGTTCTCCGTCGAGCAACCACTCATACCGGTAGTCGAACTCATCGAGGCCGGTGAAATCGTAGGTATTGGTGAGCCGGATGTTCGACTCTCCTGCTTTCTCGAACTTGATGTATTGATACACCTTTTGCACTTCATAATAATGGGGGTTCGGTATACGATCCGGCGATACCAATCCGTTAATACCCGTTGGACCGTCGTTGGGATGATCGCCAAAATCTCCCCCGTACGCCCAATATTCGCCGGGCAATAGTCCGAGTAACGAAGGATTATCGGGATAGTGCAAAGGCGAGCCATCGAGTTTCTTTGGAATACCCTGGTCTACCCAGCACCAGATGGCGGCGCCGATGATGCTCTCGTCGGCCTCAATTACATCCCAGTATTCTTTGAAGTTGCCAATGGAACTTCCCATAGCGTAGGCATATTCGCGCATAAATACAGGATGGTCGGTAATCTTCTCGCCGAGGGCTTTCAGAGCGTCGGGCGACAGATAGGCTTCGTCGTACACGTCGGAAACCGACCGGTCTGTATCGTCATATACCGGCCGACTGGGGTCTAAAGCCCGAACGGCATCGGCCATAGCGCGTAGGTTCAGACCGCTTCCGCCTTCGTTGCCCAACGACCAGAATATCACGCTCGGATGATTCTTGTCTCTTTCTACCATAGCCACCGCACGGTCTACATGAGCCAGCGTCCACCGGGGATTATCGCCCAGGTCTTTGCTTCCCAAACCGTAGGCGTGGCTTTCATGATTGGCCTCGTCCATTACGTACATTCCATAGCGGTCGCACAGTTCGTACAGCAACGGCAGGTGCGGGTAGTGCGAGGTGCGTATCATGTTGATGTTGGCTTGCTTCATGAGTTGAATATCCTCTTCCATCGTCTTGGGGTCTACGTAGAACCCGGTGCGGGGATGGTAATCGTGCCGGTTGACGCCTTTCAGCTTGATGGACTTACCGTTGACCTTGAATACGTCGCCTGCGATTTCTATCTTTCGCACGCCCCAGTGGTAGTCGAACGATTCGAGTACTTCATTTTTTCCGAGGAGCTTGATATTCACCTTATATAAATAAGGTTTCTCGGCCGACCAAAGGTAAGGTTCTTCAAGCATGGTCATTAGGGAGATGCTTTCCTCCGAAAAGGCCTGTAGGGCGCTTATCGGAAATGTCATCTGCTTCGAGATTTTATTTCCTTCGTTATCCTGTCCCGTCAGGTTTACTTCCACGCGCAGGTCTTTTACTTTCCGCTTGCTTTGGTTCCTTACCCAAACCTTCGTCCGGAAGGTTGCCATACGCATATCGTCCGATAAGGTGGAATCGAACATGTAGTCCCTGATGTGGGTCTGCGGGCGCACCCACAGTTCTACGGGGCGGAATATGCCGCTAAGCCGCCACATATCCTGGTCTTCCAGATAGCTTCCGTCCGACCATCGATACACTTCTACCGCCAGCCGGTTGGTTCCTGTCCGCACAAAATCAGTTACATCGAACTCGGCGGGCGACATGGAGTTTTGGCTGTAGCCCACCTTCTCCCCGTTCACCCATAGATACATGGCCGACTTTACGCCCTCGAAATGCAGATAAAACCGTTTGCCCTTCATCGCAGGAGTAACCTCGAACGTGGTTACGTACGAGCCTACGGGGTTCCGGTTCTCATAACTGAAATATTCCACAGGCGGCTCGCTGGTCACCCTCGGCTCGTCCTTCTGGAAGGGGTAATTCACGTTCGAATAGATGGGTTTGCCATAGCCCTGCATCTGCCACGCGCCCGGCACTACAATCAGGTCCCAGGCGGTAGCGTCGAAGTCGTTCCGGTAAAAATCGACAGGCCGACTTTCGGGGTTGGGCGACCATTTGAAGCGCCACTGCCCATCGAGCGAAACGATTTCCTCGCAATCTGCCTTCCTCGAAGGCAGCGTCAGACTGGCGTGGTAAGGTTCTTTGTTGATACCAATCACCGCCGGATTCTCCCAGTCTGGGGCGAGGCGCCCCGGCCGGGATTCCATGCGGTCGGAAACCATCTGGGCACCGACATAAGCGGTGCCCAGAAGCATTAGGATAAATAGTTTTATCTTCATATTCGGATAATTATTTTATTAGATGGCTATCGTAGCTTTCAACGGCAGTTCAGCCGACGAAGTTCCCACAAGCACCTCAATCTTTCCGCTTTCGAGTTTCCAGCCGTTCGTTGCTTCATCCCAGTAGCGCAGTTCGCTTACAGGAACTTCGAGCGTAACCGATTCCGTATTACCCGCGCCCAGCGTAACACGTTGGAAGGCTTTTAGCTCTTTATGCGGCCATTCTACCTTCGCATCCAGACGGCGAACATAAAGCTGCACCACTTCGTCGGCCTCCATAGCACCTTTATTGGTGATGTCGAAGCTGACCTTAATCACATCGTTAGCGGCGTATTGCGCCTTGTCGCTTTGGATGTTGGCATAATCAAAATTCACGTAAGAGAGTCCGTGACCAAAGGGGTATAACACAGGTACGCCTTTCGTATCGAACCAGCGGTAGCCCACCAGCAGACCTTCGGAGTAATGCGCCTTAGGGCCGTGGATGTTGGCGTCGAACTCGGCGTCGCCCACGATATCGTGACGGAACTGGGCGGCGAAAACGTCGCCATCGGTCACTACATCATTCGAGAAATTGCCCAGGGCGAAGGCAAGCGAATCTTCCAGCTTCAACGGGAAGGTGAAAGGGAGCTTGCCCGAAGGCGAAATGTTACCCAGCAGTACGTCTGCCAGGGCATGTCCACCTTCCAGACCATTCCACCAGGCCTGAACGATAGCGTTTGATTTCTTCTCAACCACCCGCAAGTCGCAAGGGCCGCCGGATACAACTACGGTTACAATATTCGGGTTCACTTCGGCGAGCTTGCTTATAATGATATCCTGGCTAACAGGCAGAAGGATGTTTTCGCGGTCGATGCCTTCGCTTTCAATGAATTTGTTGCTTCCGGCGAAGAAGAGAACGAGGTCGGCACCACGGGCAGCGGCTATAGCTTCAGCTAATAGTTTAGCGTCAGGTGCTTCGTCGAGGGTATTGGCAATGGCAGCGGTATTTGCCTTGTTGCCTGCAAACATACCCATGTAGTTTTTGTAGGCAGGGGCGTATTGTATTTCCACATCTTTGCCTACGCGGTTTTTAAGTCCTTGCAGCGGGGTGATTTCGTAAGGAGTTTTGGCTCCTGCTCCCATACCGCCCGATGCTGTGGTAGCTGTGGCATTCAATCCGATAACGGCTATCTTTTTAGTTTTAGCGGTGTTGATAGGAAGCACTTCCTTTTCGTTTTTCAGCAACACAATAGCGTTGGCGGCCACATTGTAAGCTACTTCCCGTTGTTCCTTCTGGGATATTTTAACGGTATTGGCTTTGTCGTTAGGAATAGCTTCGACGGCAAAACGAACGCGAAGAATCTCGCGTACTTTATCGTCTACAATAGATTCGTTGAGTTTGCCTGCACGTACAGAGTCGATCAATGCGGGGCCGAAGTAGTTATCGCCCGTCATCTGCACATCGAGTCCGCCGAGGGCGGCACCCATCGTGCTGTGGGTTCCTCCCCAATCGGAAACGGTCATACCTTTGAAGCCCCATTCGCCACGGAGTATCACGTTGTTAAGATGGTTGTTTTCGGAACCGTAGTAGCCGTTTACTTTGTTGTAAGCGGGCATTACAGACATGGCACCGGCTTCTTTTACCGCTGCTTCGAAGGCTTTGAGATAAATCTCGCGCATCGGTCTTTCGGCGATAATCACATCTACGCTACCGCGGTTGGTTTCCTGGTTGTTGAGAGCGTAGTGTTTGAGGCAGGCGGCTGTTCCGGCATCTTGCATACCTTTGGTATAACCAACGGCAAGGATAGCATTGAGGGCGGGGTCTTCGCTGAAGTATTCATACGTACGTCCGCCGATGGGCAAGCGTTGGATGTTCATAGCGGGGCCAAGGATGATATCTTTTCCACGGCGGCGGGCTTCGGTTCCGAGGGCTCTACCGTAATCGTAAGCCAGGTCGTAAGACCACGTAGCGGCCAGAGCCGAGCCTGTGGGGTAGTAAGTAGCGGAGTCGGTGGTCCAATTTAGGGGTTGGAAGCCGTCGCCCAGTTCTTCGCGAACGGCAAAGGGGCCGTCGGCATATTTAATATCCTGAATGCCCAGGCGGGGCACGCCTTCGGAGGACATGATGGTTTTGCTGTGGAGCATTTCGACCTTTTCTTCGAGGCTCATCTGGGCGATGAGGTCGTTAATCTTCGTATCGTTGACGGTAAGCTTCTCCTGAGGAGTCAGGGAGTCCATTGCCGTGCGAGTGGTGCAGCCTGTGGTTGTGGCAATGGCCATAAGGAGGGCGGCGGTTTTAATTATTTGATTCATGAGTATGTTATTTGTATATATTATTTTTCAAAGTTACGACTTACAAACGGCAGGCACGTATAGAGCGCCGAATGGAAATACTCCCAGGTGTGTCCGCCATCGCGTACGCGAAATTCGCAATGAACGTTGGCTTTACGCATGGCCTGGAAGAACTCAATGTTCCGGTCGAGCAGGAAGTCATCATCCCCGCAATCCACAAACCACTTGACGGTACGCAGTTGCTCTTTGCGCTGCTCATCGGCTTCCTCTACGTATTTTACGCAACTGTTATCGATGACAGACTGAGTGAGGATGGCCAGCTTATCTCCCGGTTCGCGAGGCTGGGCGGCTCCGTGTTGCGGAATGCTCATCAGCGCGCTGATGGCATAAACAGAGGAGAAGAGTTCGGTGTGTATTTGTCCGTAGCCGGTGGCTCCGCCACCACCCATAGAAAGACCGGAGACAGCACGATGGGCTTTATCACCGATGATGCGGAACTTGCTTTCGATGTGTGGAAGGAATTCGGTGCAGAAGAAGGTGTCGTACTTCCAGTCGGGCATATCGAAGTAACCGTTCCAGTGGCCCTCTTCGAAACTACCTCCAGCGTTAGGAGATACGATAATCATTTCAACGGCTTCGCCGGAGGCGACAAGTTGGTCCATGACTTCGTGTACATGTCCGCGCCAGAACCAGGCTTTGTCGGTATCGGTCATGCCGTGGAGGAGATAGAGAACAGGGTATTTCCGGTCGGTTTCGGCTTCGTAACTTTTGGGCAGGTAAACGGTGTATTCCCGGTCGGCACCCAGCACTTTGCTGTGCAGGGTATGGGACTCTGTTTTGCTCTGTGGCCCCCATTGGGCGAATACCAGGCATAGCTGGCATAGTGCGATGATGGATAAGGTTATTCGTTTCATATCGTTATATTTATTATCGCTCTACCCGAAGCGCGAAACCGCCTCCCGGTGCTAAATGGATATCGAGTTCCTTTTTTCCTTTCAGTTGGATGTTCTCTTTCTTATAATCTACGCCGTTGCGATGCGCGTTCATTCCGTCTTTAAACAAAGTAGCTGAGCGGGCGGCATCACCGAGGAAAGAAAGGTCTACCTTCAGGTCGCGGGCGTCCCAGTTGGTCATTCCGCCAATGTACCACACGTCGCCTTTGCGGCGGGCGGTAATGATGTACTCTCCTATTTTGCCATCTAAGGTAATGGTTTCATCCCAAACGGTGGGAATGGTTGCGATGAAATTTAACGACTCCGGTTCGCGCATGTAGTTGGTAGGCGTGTCGCACAACATGTTGAAGGGCGATTCGAATACCACGTAGCTGGCCAACTGGTGGCAGCGGGTTCCCTGACTCATGGGCTGCGAATTGGAGGGACGATAGTTTCCTCTGGTTCCGTTGTTCATAGCACCCTGAGTGTAGTCCATTGGTCCAGCTACCTGACGGATAAAAGGAATGGTTACGTCGTACTTCATTTGATCTACCTCAGCAGTCGACCATTTCATCTGCTCTAATCCGTGTACACCTTCAAAGTTCAGGACGTTGGGATAAGTGCGGTTCAATCCGGCAGGCTTGTACATGCCGTGCAGGTCGAGTATCATCTTGTATTTGGCACAGATAGCGGAGGCACGATAGTTGAACTCTACCATTTCCTGGTCGTCGCGGTTCATAAAGTCAACCTTGAAGCCTTTCACACCCATCTCGGAGTAGTGGCGGCATACGTTTTCCATATCACGCTCAAAGGCGTAGTATCCTGCCCATAGAATGATATCGACGTTGCGGGCGGCGGCGTAATCTACGAGTTCTTTTATGTCGATTTCGTCTACCACCTGCATTAGGTCGGCCTTAAGATGCACGGCCCAGCCCTCGTCCAGAATCACATATTCTATACCGTTGGCAGCAGCAAAATCGATGTAGTATTTATAGGTATCGTTGTTGACACCGGATTCGAAATCGACACCGGTAATGTTCCAGTCGTTCCACCAATCCCAGGCTACTTTACCGGGCTTGATCCACGAGATGTCTTTGATGCGTGATGGGGCGGCGAGCTTGTAGGTCATATCACTGTCGGCGAGGTTTTTGTCGGCAGTGGCAACGATGGCCATGCGCCAGGGAAAGGTACGGGGGCCGGTTACCTTGGCGATGTAGGGCTCGCGCTGGGTGACATTAAATTGCAGCATATTATGCCCGCCCCGTTCGGTTGCGTGTGGATAAGGTGCGAACATACCCGTGAGGGAGTGATTGTCCCCGGCGGCACTGAGGTAAAGCCCGGGATAGCTTTCGAGGTCGGACTCGCTGATGCATATTTTCTTTCCGCTTGACGTTTCGGCTACCAACGGCAAGAACATAAGGAGTTGTTTGTTGAGTTTCGATAGCTTATCGGTGGTGTACGTGTTCTCGAAAGAGTTGTGAAATTGCGATTCGTAGTTGCCTTCTTCGCCGCGCTGTATGTAGGGTACGATGGTGGTGACGTCGCTGCCGAAGTTATAAGCAACCTCTTCGCCTGCTATGGTGAAGGGTTTCGGACGTTTATTCACAAAGCGATAGGCTACTCCGTCATTGTAAATGCGAAACTCAATGCCCCACTGCTTTTTGAAATTGAGGGTGAGTAGGGTGTACTCATCGTTAATCTTGTCCTTGCGGTAGAAGGGAGATGCGATGGTCTCCTGAATGCTCTTCTGACTACTTTGCACCAGTTGAGGCTTCGCTCCCCACACTTCTCCACTACTGAGGGTGAGAGAAATAGGAGAAGGGTAAAGAACTGTTTCTCCATCGTGGGTGATGGAATAGTTCAGTTTGTCGCCCAAGGTAACGGTAGTTACAATTCTGCCATCGGGTGAGGCAGCTGTGAGCTGTTTTTGAGCGTAAATGTTGAGAGCACAGATGAGTCCCAATAGGGCTAAAAGATTTTTTGTCATAACTTGTATTTAATTTCGTATGTTAGAATTATCCATCAATGGTTTGAGTACAGATACATATCCTCCACCGCTCACCATACGTATTTTAATGGGTTTTCCCGACTGTATGGTTACTGTCTTTTTGTTGAGTTTGGTAGGATTTTTTTCTGCGTCTTTCGCATCTTCCCAGTATTCGAGTTCGTATTTACCAGTTGGCAAGAAGTCGGTGGCGATGGTTACGTTGCGGGGAGTTTCATTGTTCATACCCGCCAAGAACCATTGATTGCCCGAACGCTTGGCCATAACGATGAATTCTCCAGGGTAGCCGTCGATGAAGCGAGTATCATCCCAAACAGTGGGAACGATTTGCAGGAAGTCGGCACCAGGCTGTCCAAGGACGTGTTTGGGGTGATCACAGAAAACGGTGAAGGGGCTTTCGTAAATCACGAACTTAGAGAGTTCGGCGCAGCGGGTGTTGATGACCATCGTGGGCGACTGCATTTTGAACCCGTCGGGGCTTACGTTCAGGAATCCGCCAGGGGTGTAATCCATAGGGCCAGCGAGCATACGGGTAAATGCCAGGGTGACGTTGTGGCTGGGAACAATGCGGGAGGAGAATTTGGAATACTCTTCGCCCAACACACCTTCTCGGGTCATCATATTGGGCCAGGTGCGTTCGATGCCGTCGGGCTTGTAAGAGCCGTGAAAATCGACCATAAGCTGGTGTTCGGCAGCTTTTTTGATGACTTTGCGATACCAGTTGACCATATCTTGGTCGTCTCGGTCCATAAAGTCTATTTTGATGCCGGCAATGCCCCACTGTTGATAGAGGGCGAAAGCTTCTTCGAAGGCATTGTTGCGGTTGGCATCGGTGCTATAGAGCCAAAGCCAGCAACGAACGTTTTTCTGACGGGCGTATGCGAGTATCTCGGGCATATTGAGTTGAGGAGCGGGTTTGGTAATGTCTGCCTCAGGCTGGTTGAAAGGGCCGTACCATTGCCAGTCGATGAGCATATAGGGCCACCCCTGCGCAGCGGCGAAGTCGATGTATTCTTTGATGACGGGCATTTCCATTTTCACTTCTCCACTCCACCAGTGGTCCCAAGCGGATAGACCGGGCTTAATCCAGGAGGGGTCTTGGATGGCGCAGGGTGGATTGAGTCCTTGTATGATTTCGGATTCGATGAAGTGACCGGGATTGTTTCCAATCATAATAACACGCCAGGGAGTATGTGTTTTGTCGGAGAAGCGCACCTTAGCTCCTGTTTCGGGCTGACCGTGTAAAGGAGATAGTTTGGTGGTGAGGGTAACTTGTCCGTCGTTGGCGTTGTTGTCACAACCCATATAGAACCCCGGGTAGTTATCGATATCGGCTTCGGTAATGGCGAGGTAGTTTTCTTTATCTACTTCGATGAGAAAAGGGAGTCCGGCTACGGTTTCCGTAGTAAGGCTATTGACGGGAAGTTTGTTGAATTCGGATTCCTGGCTGGAGGTATATCGGGCCTCGTACTGGGCTACCCATGCGTGTGATGGTTCGGGAACGGTGAATCCGGTGAGCTCACGGCTGATAGTCCGGTTGCCGATGACTTCGCCGCCGTACAGCTGATAGCGGAATGCCACGCCGTTGTCGTAAAGTCTGAAGAAAAGGTCCATTTTGCGCTTCTTTCCCCCTTTTTCAACAAGAGGGAGGTGGACTTCATTCCAGTGGAGGTTTATCTTTTCGTGTTTGTTTCTCACTACGGGCTCCCAGGAGTCGTGTTTCAGAGTGGACACAGGCTGAGTGATGGGGGTAAAGTCGGCGTGCATAGGAGACTCATTTTCGAATTCAAACCCGAGGGGGGAGTTGAATATGAGTGTTTTACCTTGGTAGGATACGGAGTAGGAAAGGTTGGTATCCCACTGTACAGTGAGTGATATTTTACCATCGGGCGACTGCATTGTATAAATGTCGCTACCGAATACTCCAAGCGTGACGCATATAAAGCTGAGGAATAAAAATGTTCTCATTGGTATTATTATTTATTGATTGTATGATACAAAAGTAAGAGTTAAAATTGGGGCGGTCTGTCATACATGTTTTGGAAATGAGATAACGAAAGGGTGCTTTTGTTTTAAACAAGGGGCACTCTTGTTGGCCGATACGGAGGCTGTTTAGCTTCCACGCGGGTGATATGCTTTGCCTAATTGGTAGATGTAGTTATCTACCGACCTGGCAAAGCTTTCCTACCGCGCTGGCAAAGCTTATCTACCGACCTGGCAAAGCTTTGTCAGCAAACACGATATGAACTATTAAGAATATTTGGTGTTGTGTTCTGATAATAAGTATTTTACGTATTAGCTGATATTCATCGTCGTTCAATGTTGACCTGATGAGTTGAGCTTGCGAAATTTGAGTTAATCTATTTTCAATACCAACGATATATCGTTAGGCTTCTTGTTCTTTGGCAAATCCACTACTAAGCCTGTGCTATTTCTTGTGAAATTCACTTTCCCAACTCCCAGCAGTTCTACTTTCTTTATGTTGGAGGTGTGATGAGGACTTCCAGAGGCGAGGGATTTAATGATAATCTGTCCATTCGTGGGCCATTCCATCACGTGGGCGTACAGCGTCTTGTCTTTCTTTACAAAACGGATGTCGGCAGCGGTATAGGGCTCGTTTTTGCCTTCGTTGAAGCCAGCTCCGTCCAGCGGAATGATGGCTTCGGCTGATGGGCCTTCTCCAAAGATATGCCAAGGACGGGTGTCGAAGATGCCTTCGCTGTTGATAGACATCCAGGCGGCAATGTCTTCGAGTATTTTTTCTTCTTTGTCGTCTATGGTGCCATCGCCTTTCATCGGTACGCTGAGCAAGAGGTTGCCGTTTTTGCTGACTATGTCGATAAGCATATGGACAACGGTGCGGGCGGATTTGTACCAGCCGTCTTCATACGCCGAGCGGTGGTAATGCCAACTGCCGAGACAGGTACAGGTTTGCCAAGGTTTGTCTTGCAGATTGGAGGGTACACCTTTTTCTACATCCCATACAATGGCTTCCTTGTGTTGCTCTTCAAGTTGTTTGCCAAAGACTACGGCTTCGAGTTTACCCTTGTTTTGCTTCATGTTGCGGTTGTAGTAGTGCGATACGACTTCCATACCGGTATCGTTGATGGGCCAGAATGGCAGTACGCTGTCGTCAAAGTAAACGAGGTCGGGGTTGTATTTATTAATCATATCGACGGTACGGTCGAAAAAGTTATCATAGTATGCTTGGGTGGGCACGGAGGTTCCTTCGGGCCAGTTCCAGGCAGCCCATACGTGACCACTAAGGGCGTGACGCTGCACGTAGAGTTCTTCGGGGTCGTATCCTTCCCACCATTTGCCTTTGCCGTCTTCTTTGGTCAGCACGCGGGCGTCGTAGGAGATTCCGGCGTATTGTCCAGTCTTGTCGGCTCCCTGTGCGGTTTCGTACCACGTCCAGGCGTGCGAAGAGTGAATGCTTACGCCAAAGGGGAGTTTGTTTTTGCGGGCGGCCTTTTCCCATTCGGCCAGGATGTCTCGTTTGGGACCCATATTTACAGAGTTCCAACCTTGGTATTTGCTGTCCCAAAGGTCCATATTGTCATGGTGGTTGCCCATAGCGAAGAAATACTGTGCGCCTACGCGTTTGTAGAGAGAAACGAGTTTTTCGGGATTCCATTTTTCGGCTTTCCACTCGTTGATGACGTCTTTGAAACCGAACTCAGACGGGTGGCCGTAGTGTTTGAGATGCCATTTGTAGGCATCGCCACCTTCTTCGTACATAGCTTTACCGTACCAGTCGCCAGCTTCGGGCTGACATTGCGGCCCCCAGTGTGCCCAGATTCCGAATTTGGCGTTGCGAAACCATTCGGGAGTTTCGTATTGAGAGAGGGATTCCCAGGTGGGCTGGAATTTACCCGGCTCAGCCTGTTCTGCTTTCTTAGATTGGGCAGAGATGCCGAGGGTGCCAGTTAGGGCTACAGAAAGTAGTAGCACTTTGAGCTTGTTCTTTTTCATTTGGTATGTTCTAAAGATTAATAATTAAAGTTTATATGCAAAACATTGCGCAATGTGGGCTAACTACTGAAATTTCGCCCATAAATTTGGAGCATTTACCATTCTTCGATGATAAGCACATCCCACGGATTCAGCGTCAAGTTGTCTCCCTTTTTGATGGCTTTGCCTGAGAGCAACTCTTTGCCCGATTGCCGAGTGTATGTCGTCTTCTGCAGCTGGTCGCTGTAGTTGAACAAATAGCGGATATTTCGTCCCTGTTTATTCACGCCTGTGCGCTCGATAAGAGGGAATATCTGATTATCCGACGATATGACACTTGCTTGTTCGGCCACATTCCTCACAATGGTGTCTAATAGTTCCTGCGAGGGGTAAGTTCCTATATACGTCAGTTTGCCTTTGCCATATTTGTTTTCGGTGATAACAGGCCATTTACTAAAGAATGGATGTTCTGCGTATGCCAGCGGCGTAGCGGTCTCAGGGATAAGGAATTCGTACCAGTCGCTTATCTGTTCGGCATTGACAAGTCCAAACGGGTTATCTTTCAACGACAGGTTGCTGATGGTTGAATATTCCTGATAATAGAATCCGCACGCTTTGCGCAACAGTCCTGGAGCTAATGTGGCTCTGACTGCCGAATGCTCGTTGCAGTACCCGCTTTTATGCATCATCACCACGTGTCCCCCCGAATGTACGAACTGGTCGATAGCTGTCAACAGTTCGTCGGTAGCCACGTATAGCGGAGGAATGACGAGCATATCGTATCCGCTGAAATCGGTCACTTTATCGCACGGTACAATGTCTGTTTCGATGTTTTGGAAGTAGAGCGATTTGTGTACCATATCAATCGGGTAATTGCTTTTCCAGGTATAGGGCATAAAACTAAGTGCATGGTGTGAGTCGTGGCTGTAAAGAATAGCCACACGATTTTTCTTTTTCAGGTCAACAATGTGAGTGCCTATTTTCTTCAATTCGTCGGCGGTGGCTTTGAATTCGTTGTATATGCGGTTGGGTTCAAGGTCGTGCCCCAAAACGCCCCGCCAGTAGGTTTCCTGCCCGTAGTGCAGGGTAGCCCAATGCCAGTATTCCACCATATTGGCACCAGAGGCGTAATGACCATACACATTCTGTCGTAGCTGCTTGTCGTATGGCGGATATTGTCCACGTGCATCCCAACCGATGCCCTGGGCATTGGTTTCCATAACAATGTAATTGTTGCGAGCCACGGTGCGCACGAAATCACCTGCGTAGGCTATCCGCTGACCATCTTGTTTGTCCTGTACATCGTGGTAAACATTGATGGCAGGGTATTGCATTTGGCGAAAACTTTCAATTTGGTCGATATTCTGGAAATCGAGCATAAAGCAGTGGGTTACAAACTGGTCTTTACGCTTGTACTCGTTTACGATGTCGCATTGCCAGTTCAGGAAATCGGCCACTTGTTTACGGTTATAGCGTTCCCACTCGTTCTTGTAGGATGGGTTGGTTACGCCGTCGCGGGTGTAGAACTCCTCCCAAGTGTTGATATTCATACCCCAGTAATTCATTCCCCACTCCTTGGTAAGTAAGTCAAGGTCGTTATTGAAGCGGTCTTTGATGTAGTTGCGAAACCCGATAAAGTAATCTCGGTTGTTCACTCCACGAGCCTCGGTTTCATTATCTACCTGATAGCCGATAATGCCAGGGTGTTGGGCGTATCTTTTCATCAGTTTACGGATGATACGTTCGCTATAATACTTAAATGTAGGGTTGGTGAAGTCGATGTTTTGACGAATACCATAATAGGCTTTATTCCCGCGTAGATGCTCGGCCAGCACTTCGGGGTGCTTGTGGGCAAGCCAGGCGGGAATGGAGTAGGTGGGTGTTCCAAGTATGACTTTGATTCCAGACTGGTGCATTTTATCAATGATGCGGTCCATCCATTCAAATTCGAACACGCCTTCCTGTGGCTCAAAAACACCCCAACTGGATTCTCCGACACGTACTACGGTTAGCCCAGCTTGTTTCATAAGGCGGATGTCTTCGTCCAAACGTTCGTAGGGCATGTATTCGTGATAGTATGCTGCTCCGTAAAGAGGTTTGTCAAAAATATATTGGGCTTTGCCTTGCAGGGTAGCAAGGAACGTCAAAAATAAAAAGAGAATGTTTTTGGTTTTCATACGCAAAGTTATTTGATTACTGCTACAAATCCGCCACGAGGCAAGCATTCAACAGTTGCTCTGTCTTTTTGGACGAGCAGGCATACAAACCTATGGTGAGTAGGATTGCAAATGTGAATCTTAGATATGAATAATTAAAGGACATAATGAATCAAATATGGTTGTTTGTAGATGAGTGAAGGTGTGTCAAAACTCTCTTTGACACACCTCTACGGAGAAGGTTATTTGTTACGAGGATATTTAGCAGGAATAGCCATCATTTCTTCCAAGAAAATAGGGTCATTAAACTCACAGGTCAACCGGTTATATTGTCCTACTACTGGAACATCCCACAACATAGGACACATTCCTCGCGAATAGATGGCCTCGGTTACGGAAACGCAATACAGTCGAACCACTTCCTTTGTGCGACCACTGGCGTTGGCGGCATATTCACCTACAATTACAGGTATGCCTTTGTCCACACAGTTAGTCTTCAGTGCCTCCATACAATCGTTAAGTTCTTTGAACTCTTTTTGGGTTCCCCAACTCGGAACCCCTATGCCCCATCCGGCATCTTCGCCATTGCCCAGTATGGCAAACAGGGCGGGTGCATAATAATGTACGGTCAGTGCCAAACGGTTGGCTGGGTCGGTAGGTATTACGGTGTAAGGGTCGTAAGCATAATCAGGTCCGGTATTATAAATCTCGACTAAGAGATGGCGTTTGGCATTATTGCCTCCAGATTCTCTTACGATGTCGACAAAAAGCTGATTGAGTTCGTTTACATATCCAAAGGCTTTGGCTTTCTCGGCCTGTCCGCCCATCCACTCTGTCCATATATTGCCGTAACCTATTTCGTTCATAGGTTCGAATAACAAATGATCGCCATATTTCTCGAAGCGTTGACATATTTGCTTCCATACGGAGATGAATTTTTTTCGGGCTTCGGGGTCAGTCGGAACTTTCTCCACCCATTCATTTTCGTGGTGCACGTTGATGATGGCTATCATACCGCTATCAAGTATCCAGTTCAGGATAGTTTCCACACGATCCATCAAAGAAGGGTGAATTTTGTAGTTCTCGTTTACAATCATCATATTGCTCCAACTCACGGGGAATCGTATGGAAGTGTAGCCTGCCCGGGCATATCCTTCAATCATTTCTTTGGTAATGATGGGGCTACCCCAGGCGGTTTCGTAGTTGGATATATTGCTTGGATTAATCCAATCACCAACTGCATCTAAAGTATTGCCGAGGTTGATGCCTAACCCCATTTCATAGACCAATTGTTGGGTGGTTAAGTTATCTCGCACCAGATATTTTTCAGGTAGGGGAATGGAGGGTGTCTCGATGCCAGCAGCTTGTTCTACGGGTATCTCTTTCTCGAACCCATTGGCGGTCACTGTAATTTTAGCGTTTCTGACTTCTTGCAATGTGTTCGCATCGGTCGTTACCTCGTACTTGTGATTGGGCGGCATAGAAGTGCAAACAGTAACTTTGCACCAGGCTTCGCTACTTTGAACGGTTACCTCTGTGTTCGAAAAGATGTTGAGCATAGACGTTCCACCTTCATGTTCGAATGTAAAAGATGTTTGTTCTATATCAACGTTTATTATCTTCTCTTCGTTATCGGAACATGCCAGAAAGACAAGCATAATCATACAAATGAATAGTGTTTTCATACGTAAAATATTTAATTCTTAAATAATAAATAGGTTCGGTATGGCGAAAGTAACAGTTATAAGTGAGATGGTTTTGCTAAAATGTTTCAGAAAAGAACCCCGAAGGCTTTCTTCTGCCTTCGGAATGTTGTGGAAAAGGGTAAGTTTTGTTAATGCCATACTGAAACTTTACACACGTTTTAGCACAATTTCCCCTCCATCAGGAATGACGTCGAATACAATGTACTTTTTCCCTTCGATTTCTAAGATATCTGAGGATACAACATTATCATTTTGCGTGACCTGTACTCCATTCCACTTCTGAGGTAATGAACGGCGGATGGTAAGCGGATGATTGTATGTCCCATCGTCCAAGTCATCAGTCAAACTCAATGTAATTAGGTTGCGCTCTACTTCTTTTTCTGTGAGAACTGCTGCGTCCCGTTCTTTGGAATAGAGTGTTGTGTTTTGTAGACTACTGACCCAAAAACGGTCATTGTTGTTGTGTAGGTAAAGCAATATTTCGCCAAGTAGTTCAGATGTTATGGGCGAATGACTTCCATCATCATCCAACCCGTGGAAGAGTAATGCGCACCAACCGTTGACAGAAGCAGCTTCGATAAATTTCTGCTGAAATGCTGGTAATGTGTTCATATCCGACAGGTTACCGCATCCAATTGAACTGATGTGATAATAAGAATCGGGTGTTTTCTTTTCAATAACTCCGCGGCAGTCACGGGCAGCGATGTAATACTCACTGGTAATTCCATCTTTGGCAGGGATACAGTAAGGGTAAGCCAAAGTCAGACAACGGTCGAAACTGAACATCTCTTGTAACTTGTTTTGAGAACTCTGTAACTCGGCGTGTAGCAGGTCATCATCAAGCTGACTCAGACCTGGGTGCGAGATGGTGTGGCTCCCTACTTCGTGTCCAGTATTCAATGCTGATTGTATGAGAGGCTTGCTTTCAGCCTGTACCCAATCGGGTATCAGGTAGAAAGTTGCCTGAAAATCATATTTATCGAACATCGGTAGAGCTCGTGTAAATTGGTATGGACAGCCATCATCGAAGGTGAAGTTGATGGCGGCATCAGCAAAACCTTTCCAGGTTGCAATTTCGTACACACTGCTATCCGTACTTTTGGGTGAACAGGCAGATAAGGACAATAAGAGCGGTAAGAAGTAAATTATTTTTTTTATCAATAGTTCGTTAATAATTAAATAACATATATTCGAGTTATGCCGCTATTGCAGCAAACTCAATGAGTTCTTTGACAAGTTTGTCATTTAAGTTTCTGTTCGGTCTTATACCAGACAATGCAATAAATCTTTGTAGCAGAAAAGCGTTGTGCATCATTGTTTTAACAGATACCATTGAATATGGTCTGTTGTTCCTGATAACCCATGCTTTTACTATATTAACGACAGAAAGTGATGCATTATAATTGAAATTCATTTTCTGTACGTTTCTGCTTTGACTGTTGCACAGTCCCGTATACTGTTTTGCATCCCGGTAACAGAATTCGATTTGAAATCTAGTTTTATACAGTTCAATGATATCCTGTCCGGAGAGTGAGATATCAGTTGAGAAATATATCTTATGTGTTTTGCCATTATTAGCAAACATAATTACTATTCTTACGGTTCTATTCAAGGCTTTTGAGTGAACCACACCTGTATAGAATTTACCTTCATAACCGAGCTGAAGTTCTTCAAAGCGTGATTTATCAAGATTAGCAAAGTCAATCTTGCCGTCAAATTTCTTAGGCCTCCCTCTTCTTCCTGTCTTTGCAGAAGTTGTCAAATACATTAGGTTGGCATCATCTCTAAATCTGGATATCAGACGAAAACCCATTTTGTCGAGGCCTTCTACAAAATTTGATTTTGCAAACCAGGCATCAGCAACTACATGCTTAGAGAGCTTAAGAAGTTGCTTCTTCTTTTTATCTAATGCAAAGAGATACCAATCCACAAGTGTCCAGTTTACAGTTTTCAATGTTTTAGAATCTGGCGTTTGAACAGTATATAGTGAAACACAATCCTTGCTGTCGGCATCAATTAGCCCAACACCAAGAATCTCAAGCCCGCGCATTGTCTTTGCACTACACCCTGACCAGAAACGTCCGATATATGGAGTTTTCTTTCCGCTTTTTGTAATAAAGCTAGGATCAATGGCAATGGCCTTGCGGTTACCGGTAAGTATATCTTTTGAAAGTTCACTGTTAAATTCCAACCAATCAAAATCTTTCGTGAAGTTCTGGCGAAAACGTTGTTCACAGGACTCGCTATATCTCCCGAATTGGAGAAAATTGATTTTATTTGGTATAACAATGTATAACATTAGCGTCTCAATTAAGAAAGTGCTAAAACTTTTGTTTAACTTCGTGTCCATTCTCGAAAGAATATCTCCACAGATATCCATATATTGGTTAAGTATGCTTGATTTCAACGTAGTAATTTATAGTCGTCAGATAACTATAAAGTTACTAATAATCAACTACTTAACCTTTCTTTTTTTATGACAACTTATCAACATAATCCATTGATTTATAAACACTTGAATTAAAAATTACCGAACTATTGTTTTATCATATTTTTTATTATTATGAGGCGCAAGGCGTTGCATCTCTACATTGTACTATAATTTAACAACTGTTTTTTTGCCGTTATAATTAACGGTTTTAGTTATGCCATCTGTGGTTAGGATATTAAATTTCCGTTCTTTCGGCATACCTTCAAACTCGCCTTTTCGGGACTCAATGGTGAAGGTACGTGTGCGGTCGTTCCATTTCATTGCGATTGTACTGTATATGCCGTTTTCGTAGTTGTAGTTATCGTTTTCATCTTCATACAATGTAAACTCTCCATTGCTTCCAGTGTATATCCGTACTTCGAGGTTATCCCATTGCTTTTCTGTGGTGTATTGCACTTCGGGTCCTATTGGCAGGATAGAGCCGGCTTTTACGTATAGCGGCATAATGTCGATAGGTGTATCTTTCTGTATGTATTGTCCCCCAGTTTGCCTTTGGTTAGTCCAGAAATCATACCAATCTATGCCTTTGGGCAGGTATATCCGAGTAGATTTAACAGTGCTAAAATCTTCTGCACGGAGGGAATCGGCATTTATCGTGGTGTACATAGGCTGGGTAACAGGGCATACCAGCAGTGATTTACCAAACATATATTGGTTGTGGATGTTCCATACGTTTTTGTCTTTTGCGAAATCCATCATCAAGGCGCGCATAAAGGTCGACTGATGGGCTGTTACTTCCCAAGAGGTCGTATAGATATAGGGCAATAGGCTGTAACGCAAATTTATATACTTGGCAATAGCATCGTATATAGGTTGACCTTTTTCACCAAACTGATAGATTTCTCTTGGGGCACCTTCTCCGTGCGAGCGCATCATAGGGCAGAATGCGCCAAATTGAATCCAACGGGTGTAGAGTTCTCTATAATCTGGGTCGTCCAGCATCAACGGATATTTCCATAGGAAGAATCCGCCTATGTCGCTGTTCCAGTGTGGAATGCCGCATAGAGAGAAGTTTAACCCAGCAGGTATTTGTTTCTCAAGTACGTCCCATGAAGCGGTAACGTCTCCTGTCCAGGTGTTGGCACCGTAGCGTTGTTGACCAGCAAATGCTGACCGGGTGAGGATAAAGACGCGTTTGTCCGAGGTAACGGTGCGTTGATGTTCGTATACTCCGCCTACTGTCATCAGAGGGTAGGCGTTGCGCACTTTGCGAAAAGAACCGAGATAGGTTTGGGTATCCATATCGGTCGATGTGGGGTGAAAATGGTCGGGTTCGGTAGAGTCCATCCACCAGCCGTCTATACCAAGTGGGAGTAGGTTTTCATTCAGGTATTTCCAATAGATGTCACGGGCTTTTGGATTATACGCGTCGTATACGCGTGCTCCAGATGGATAATCCATATTGGGTGGCCATTTTGTGGAACCAGATTCAGGCCAGGTTTTGAAGTTAAAGAGCATATTACCCTTGTCGAGCTCGCGATAAGCTTTGGTTTGGGGGCCGAAAGCTGACCAAATGGAGATAATGATATGGGCATTTTGGCTATGTATATCTTCCATCATCTTTTTAGGGTCGGGGAATTCTTCGTTCAGAAAGTCCATAGCATTCCAAAGGTAGTTATTACCCCAGTATCTCCAATCTTGAATAATGCCGTCGAGGGGGATGCCCAGTTCGCGGTATTTTTGTACTACGCCTACTATTTCTTTTTGACTTTTATAGCGTTCTTTACTCTGCCAAAAGCCATAAGTCCACAGTGGAAACATAGGAACTTGGCCGGTGAGATAGCGCATTTGGGCAACTACTCCATCTGCGTTTCCGCCATACATAAAATAGTAGTCGATGCAATCGCCTACTTCGGACAGAAAGGAGGTTTCTTCTGGGGTGTCTTTAAATGTCGTAGGTGAGTAATTGTCCCAATAAATGCCGTATCCTTTTACGGATTGGAAGAAGGTTACAACATCTTCGAGGTTGTCCTGTATCAGTCGTTTTGTTTGATTGCGTTGGGACATCTTGCCATTTTGCAGTTGGCCGAGACCGTAGATGGCTTCTTCGTTTTCCAAGGAAAAAGATTGATATACGCTGAAGGTTTTTACACCTGCATCATTGAAATCGTCGAAGCGTGTTCCTTTTTCTTGCTCTCTCAACAGGGGCATTCCTGACGGAGAGGTAAAGGTAATCTGACCTGTTTCCTGATTGAGGTTAATGGTGAGTTGATTGCTTCTAATGACCAGTTTATGCTCTTTTTGAGCAACGGATAGCTTTACATTTTCAGGCTTACCGACAACGGAAAGACTCTCTTTGGTATAACTCCATTCTTCGGGGTGTTTTAAGATTCTTACGGTGGATGGGGTAAAGAAACTGATTTCGATATGGGTGCCTTGTATGGTACTTTTTACACCTTGCGGAGTACGCTGATAGGTTTGCGCCTGGATTTTTCCTACTGTAAAAAGAGTTGCGATAAACAGCAAGAAGAACATTCTTTTAGATAAATACTTTTTCATATTATTTCATTGATGATAGATTTAAAATATAAACCAAATACTTCCTGTTATCGGTGCCCAGTTCAACTGTATGTTTTTCTGTCCAGAAGGTCCTAATTGTTCTGGTTTCTGAAACTTGGTGCCGATGGGCGGTATGGCGTGCATAAATCCGATGTTTGTTTCGGGAAATGGAGGGGCGGTATTATCGTTTCCAGCTGCTTGTGCTCGGTAGGGTTTGAGCATTTGGAAAAACAGGTTGGTTTTGCTGGATATCATACTGAAACTTCCTTCATCAGTGTGTAGGGTGACTGCCCGGCAATCAGCGTGATAGCCTTTAAACTCTGGGTATTCCCACGATTCGCCTGTAATGGTATTGTTATATTCTTTGAACCAGCAGCCAAAGGTAGTGCCTTCCATGCGGTTCTTCCATACGCGGTAGGGCCCTTCACCTATCCACTCCATAGCCTGTATCTTTTCTTCAGGGTAGTTTATGCCGATACCAATGTAGTCGGTTTCGCCTTTTACGTGGAAAGAATAGTCGAAACGAGGCGGTTCGTTGGGGGCGAACACCCATTTCATCCACTGGCTATCGACAAAGCGAGGTTCTATGATATAATTGTCGCCATCGGGATAGTGTACCAATTCTTTTAATGTGTTAGTGGAGGTAACGACAACAGGACCATCATTAAGGGAGATTGGCCCGTTCGGAGTCTCCACGTTTTCGAGCAGCCCAGTGGACTTGCAGAACGTGAAACGGGTATGACCGTGGGTTATGTGTAAGTGGGTATCGGTCTCCTGTACATCCACGTTGTTGCGATGGTTTGCCTGCGGCGATTCAGAAACTGCTGGCGAACAGAGTTGACGCAGTAACACGTCGTTTCGCAACGACGTGTCGATGCGGTGAAGTGGCCAACTCCATGTGTAAATCTCGTCTCCTTGTGGGTTGGTGGCGGTGACGTATAGGATATCGTTCTGTTGCCAATTCGTAGGCAAGTCCAAATTAATATTTCTTCGCTCTCCAGGTTTAAGTTCAAATGTGGGAAGCGTTCTTTCGTGGCGACATTCTGCTAAGAATTTCCCGTCGTTCGAAGTCTCTATATCGACAAGGCGGTATGACAACCCACAGTCGGCCAGGTTGGTGAACATATATTGGTTTTCGATGAGCAGATTGCCGTTCCAGTTTTCGGAAATGGCTTGGTTTAATATTTGCAGGGGCGACCAGATTTCTTTGATGGCGTAATAGCTTCCTTCTTTCTGTCGATAAGGCCCTACGATACCATCGGGGGCTAAATCGCCTTTACAATCTATGCGGTTGTTTTGGTCGTTGCGTACTATTCCTTCGTCGAGCAAGGCCCATAGAAAACCGCCGGCAGGGGCGCGGTGTTTCATCATTACTTCCCAAAAATCGCGTAGAGAGGCAGCGTTACCACCATCGAAAAGACCGTGCATAAATTCGGTAGGGAAGTAAATGTCAGTGTCATATAGGGTAGAGTTGACTACGTAGTTGTAATCGGGATAGTGCTTGGTGTCAGTACCACGGAAGCGTTCCCAAGGGTGTATCACAAAGCGGTTCTGAAGATCGTAGAGAGGGTAGCTATCATCCACGTCGGTATTCCATCCACCTTCGTTACCGTTGGCCCAAATGATGATGGAGGGATGGTTGCGGTCGCGTTCTACCATTGATTTCACCAAGCGGCGTGCGGTTGGGGTATCGTATTTCTTTTGCCAGCTGCAGAGTTCGTTTATAACAAGTAGACCGAGTGAGTCGCAAATTTCCAAAAAGTCTTTATCGGGCGGATAGTGTGCCATACGGACAGCGTTCATATTCATACTTTTAATGAGCAGTGCATCGTCCAGTGCGATTTGATGGGAAAGGGTGCGTCCACTTTCGGGCCAGAAACAATGGCGGTTTACGCCTTTAAAGATGATACGCTGACCGTTGAGATAGAAACCATCTTTTTTGCGGAATTCTACAGTGCGAAAACCTGCTTTTTCGCTGACACGGTGGATGAGTTTTTTATCTTTCCATAGTTCTGTTACCACGCGATACAGATAAGGGTATTCCTGATTCCAAGGGGTGATTCCGCTGACTTGTGTATGCAGGTCTTTTCCGGATGTGGCGGTTACAATATCTGATACACGTCGTCCGTCGAGTTCTTCTACATACATAGTTACTTCTTCATCGGTAGCCGAAGAGAAGAGGTACGGACGAACGGTGATGTTGCCGTCCATCTGGGCATCTATGGCAACGGATTGAATGTGCTGTTGGGGTTTTATCTCCAAAAACACGGGGCGGTATATACCGCCGAACAACCAGAAATCGGTTTGTCTTTCGGCGTTATAAATGGAAGTGTTGGTGGGGCATTTGGTTACTTTGACTTCGAGCAAATTCTTTTTGCCGTAATGCAAGAGGTCTGTGATGTTGTAGCTAAACCGATAGAAGCCACCTTCGTGGGGTTCGCCTGCAAGCTGGCCGTTGATGCGGACTTCTGTGTCGGTCATCGAGGCTTCGAAAATAATGTCTATCTGTTGCCCTTCCCAAAATTTATCGGCTTTAAAGGTGTGGCGGTAATGACCAGTTTCATCGGATGTTTCAGGTTCTTCCCATCCGTAATAAAAGGTGCCGAAACCGTGCATTTCCCAGCAGGATGGCACAGGGATTTTACTCCAACGGTTGCTGTTGCGACCAGAGGTGCACATAAAATCCCATTTCACAGTGGTGTCTTTATCTTTGCCCGATAGGTAAAAACAGAGGGTTTCTTGGGCAACAAGCAACTGTGACATAAATATAAATGCAATGAAAAGAAGTTTCTTCATAGTTTTTATTTTATTGGTTTAATTATCATTCTCCTTTGGTACTCCTGGGGATAAGCTTTATACGAGTCGAGCACTCCGCGGGCTGTACATCCTACTCCCGTGGTGGCATAGTCCAGGTTTACGGTAATTCCATCTTGTTTTTGTAGTTGGTAGGTGTACATAGCTTTAGTCAAGTTGTCTGTACTGTACGGATAAGCATTGAAGTTAAACAATTCATTCATTTCGAATTGCAGGCCTATTCCGTTATCGTTTGTCAGGCATACCCAGCGGATATCTGTGCGCAAACCGTAGTCCTGGGGTATGAGATAGGGTTCGTACATTTCCTGCACGGTGTTGGTGTAAATACCTGTTCGATATCCTGTTTTTCGGTCGGGATAGTTTTCCTGCGGTCCGCGGCCGTACCACTCTATATGGTTCAAGGCATCGTTTACGGTAAGGGTCAACCCTACGCGAGGAAACCAAAAAGGCATCCGTCCGTCGGGTTTTAGGGTGTGGCTTATTTCGATAACGCCCTCACCGTCAATTAAGTATTCGTAGTGGCTCAGTAGACCGTTGCATTGTATGCCTTCGATGTATAAATCTTTCTTTTCTTTCTCTCCGCTACCCATCAGCACGGCGTCGACAATTTCGATGCGTACACGTCCGCTCACTTCCGAAGCAGTGAAGGATAGCGGTTGATGGGTGAGTTTATCGACTCCGGCGGAATACATTTCGGTGGCTATGGTAAATCCATAACCTTCTTTCCACTTGGATCTATTGGCACTGGAAGCATTCCACGAATCGAGTTCGTTGGCGAGTGGGGCACGCCATATATTAAGTTTGAGCGGTGCTTTAAGCATCTCTACGCCATCAAAGGCAAGAGAAATGAGTTGGCCTTCTTCGCGGTTGAATATGTAGCGGAAGCTCTTGCCAGTTACAATCAGCTGATTGCCTTGTATTTCCTGCATAGGGGCTTGGTCGTCCTGCTTCGGGGTCATACGGGCGGCTGGTTGATTCCAGTCGAATAGTTCTATTTCATCCCACGACACTTCATGCCCTACCTTCGCCCAAATTTCGTCTTTTTTTATAGTAGAACGGATGAGTAGGCGGTATTCTTTGCCAGGAGAAATGTTAGGTTTAGTATAGGGTATAATGATTTGCTCGCGGCTCAGGGGTGCGGTGTTCATAGATAAAGTGCCAGATTGAAGGACACGTTCGTCTTCCATTAACTCCCATTGTATATTGTACAGTGAAGCGTTTGTGAAATGGTTGCGATTCCATACTTCGAGTACGTTGCTTTCTGCATCGATCATCGAAAAAGAAAGAGGTTGCATAGTCTTCTTCATCTGCCACATTTCGGGCTGCACGCTCCGGTCGGGCCAAATAGAACCATAGGTGCGGGCTCCGATGCCGTAGCTGTAAAAGGTGGTTCCGAGGTGGGGCGGATAGGCATCCATACGAGTGGACTCTCCATCAAAGTTAAGCCATAGATTAGCTTCTTCGGGGCAGAAACCTTCGGCAATGGCTTTGGTAAAGATACCTACATCGGCAAACTGGGCATCGCAGATGTAAACCGAAGTTTCCTGTCCGTGCAATTCGGAGTTACGACCAATGTTGATGGGGAAAGGAAAGTTGCAGATAGAACCAGATGATTTGCCCGAGGCAACTTGCTGCCCGTCAATGTAGATGACCATTTCACTGCCGTCGTACACAGCGGTTACACGATGCCAGTTGTATTCCCAATTGGCAGGGAGGGGTGCTTGAATGGTATATTTCTTGTCTGTATACAAGTAGAATTCGAGTGATTCCTTGCCTTTTTGCTGTAATCCAAACTGGTAGTTACCTTTGGTGATGAACGCTCCGCAATCGCTGATTAATTTGCGGGGGAAGACGTTGCAGGTCAGTGTGAGGGCTTCGCCTGTGATTTCAACGTTATCCGCACGGTAGATTTCCACCCATTGGTCGTGCCCATTCAGGTCGAGAATTGTATTACCGTTCTCTTTTACCAAGCGGGCGTTGCCCATTAGGTGAACGGGCGTTTGATGGGGCGAAAGGTCGGCTACCTGCACAACTTTTTCCGTGACTCCCGGACTGACAAAATCCCAGATGGCTCCCCCGATAATCCGCGGGTGGCGGTAGATGACGTCCCAGTAATCGTCCAGTGCACCGCCGCCGTTTCCTGCTACCGAAAGGTATTCGTCCATAAACGAGGGTCGTGTATCGCCATCCATACCCATCCCCACCTGTATTTCCAACTCCATCGGAGTTGGGTAGCGAGGACCGATAATGTCTTCGGCAGGATGAGAATAAGCATTGCCACCGTACATCCAGTAGCGCGTGGAGTCGAGTGATTTACCCTCCTTTATCACTTCGGTGATGTTGAAACCTTCACCGCTTTCGTTTCCAGCACTCCAGAAGAGGATACAAGGATAGTTACGATCGCGCAACACCATCTTACGGGTACGGTCGCGGTACATTTCGGTAAATTCGGACAGGTTAGAAACCCACTCCGTGGCGTGCGCTTCATTGCCTACTTCGTCAATTACATACAAGCCGTATTCGTTAGCCAGTTCGAGGTATTTATTAACTGGTGGATAGTGCGAGGTGCGCACGGCGTTGAAATTGAACTGTTTCAATAGTTCAAAATCTTTCCGTATGGTGGTTTCGTCGACCACGTGCCCCCATTCGGGGTGTTGCATATGGGAATTTTGCGCACAGACTTTCAGGGGTATACCATTGAGGTAGAAAACTCCGTCTCGGATTTCTGTTTTCTTGAATCCAATGACGGTTTGTATGTGATCTTGTACAATTTCGGCAACGGTGAGTAGTTCCATACGGAGAGTATAGAGGTCGGGCGTCTCGGAAGTCCACTTTTGCGGGCTTTTAATGGTGGTGTGCAGAGGAATTATTTTATAGGCTCTGTCCATATCGAAGAGCTCGCTTTGGAATTCGGCTGTGAGGCAGTTGTTCTTGTCAGTCAGGTAAGCTTTGAGACGGAATCCTTTGGTGGCTTCGGTGGTGTAATTTTTGATTTTGACGTTGACATTCAGCCAAGAATCGGTGAAGTTATCGTCGAAATCGGTAATGATTTGCCAGTCAAAGATACGGGTGTCGGGCGTGGTGTAAAGGGTTACATCGTCGAAGATGCCAGCCAACCGCCAATAGTCTTGCCCTTCCAAATAATAGCCATCGGAATATTTGAGTACACAGACAGCCAAGGTGTTTTCGCCGGGTTTCAGGTAGGGGGTTATGTTGTATTCGGAGGGTTCCTGAGCTCCTTCGTTGTAGCCTACTTCCTGTCCATTGATCCAAATAAAGGAGGCGGAGGCTACCTTCTCGAAGCGGAGAAACACTTGTCCGTTTTTTGGCCATATGGCGGGTAGATTGAAGGTGCGGCGGTACAGTCCTGTAGGATTGTAGTCCTTGGGGACATAGGGCGGATTGGCTTTGAAAGGGGTGGATACGTTGCGGAAAAGTTTATCACCGTAGCCCTGCATTTCCCAGTTGGAAGGCACGTCTATAAAGTCCCACTTTCCATCAGAAAAGTTGTTCGCAAAGAAGTTGTCAGGAATACCTTCGGGGGTATCGCACCAAAAGAACTTCCATTTTCCGTTCAAGCTGATACTTGTTTTGGGGATGTAGTAGGCGCGGGCTTCCTCCTGACCTTTCTCAAAAATAGCGGGATTCTCGATAACATCAAGGAGGAGACCTCCTGTCTTGCTTTGCTCTGCTCGCAATAACGGGGGATGGGTAATAGCACTTATCACGGCAAGGCAAAGTATGAATAATAAAAAGTGTGTTTTCATAGCGATGTCTATATATAATGTACAAAAATAGAGAGAATCCATTGAACGGATGGTCCAAGATGTTGCAAATGAATGCCCGTTTCGCTCCATAGCGGTGTGAAATGGTAAAAAGAATGTGGTTTATGCCTCCGAATTGCTTTGGATTGGACGCTTAACACTCCAGTCTTTCCTATGCACAAAAAAATGGATGTATGAATAAAAATCCACTTCTATGTCATTGATAGGTATGATAAAATTACTAAAGTATCGCAAGCGCAACTCATCCGTTTAATATTGAGTAATGGGGGATGATGATTTATATGTAAAGTGTTTATTATCAGTGTATAATGCTTTGTTTTTCGGACTATTTATACCGTTTTTTCTGGCAAAGCTTTGTTAGGTCGGTAGATAAGCTTTGCCAGCGAGGTAGGAAAGCTTTGCCAGGTAGGTGGCTAACTATACCTACCAATTAGGCAAAGCATATCACTCGAATAGGCGAACGATTCATCTTGACTTCTGTAAATAAACTTTTGTGTTCAATCCATTTTGTGATTGAACTTTTTACAAGGTGCGAGGGCTTCTGGTTATCCACTTTTTCTTTCTTTCCCTGCTGTAAGGCTTGCTAAATTTGAATAAGATGATAATAAACTACTCCCCCTATTCCCTGTTTGAAGGTAGGGAGCAACAAAACTGCCCTTTATCCACAACAAAACCGCCCTGTTCCTATCTGCTTTCCAATACATACGCAACAGCCCGATCCGATTTTATTCCCTATTTTTGTAATCGAAGAACAAATCATTACTCTACGTTCTCTCAGCAGCGAAACTGTTGGCGGATTTACAGGAATCTACTTCGCACTCTATGAATCTTCGCAGAAACCTTCGATGGGAATGGCTGATTTTGAATGGTTTGATTATTTACATTAAACTCTCAAACCAAATAATATTACAAATCAAATAGATTATTAAACAATAGCATTAAAAGATGAAAAAAGTATTTCTTTATGGATTATTCAGTATGTCTCTGTTGGTGTCTTACGGGCAATCCAAGCAAACGCCCGTTTATTTAGACGATTCGCAGTCTATGGAAGCTCGAATAGAAGACGCTCTATCACATATGACGCTTGAGGAAAAGATTGCTATGATACACGCTCAATCCAATTTTACGACCCCTGGCGTACCTCGTTTGGGTATTCCCGAAATAATGATGACAGACGGTCCTCACGGAGTGAACAAAGAACTGGAATGGAATAGCTGGAACAGTGCTGGATGGACAAACGATGCCGCCACAGCCTTCCCAGCTATGACCTGTCTGGCAGCTACCTGGAACCCTGAAATATCCCTGAGATATGGGCAAGCGATTGGTGAGGAAGCACGTTACCGCAAAAAAGATGTACTACTTGGTCCTGCGCTCAACATTTACCGCACTCCAGCCAACGGACGTAACTTTGAGTATATGGGTGAAGACCCTTTTCTGATAGCGCAAATGGTACCTGCTTATGTAAAGGGTGTTCAACAGAATGGTGTGGCCGCCTGTATCAAGCATTTCGCACTGAACAATCAAGAAACATGGCGCGGACACATCGATGTAGAAGTGTCTGACCGTGCGCTGTATGAAATTTATCTGCCGGGATTCAAAGCAGGCGTGCTGGAAGGTAATGCTTGGGCGGTGATGGGTTCGTACAACAAATATCGTGGACAATGGTGTACTCATAACAAACGATTGAATAACGATATCCTCAAAGGCGAATGGCAATTTGACGGTGTGCTGATTTCCGACTGGGGAAGCACACACGATACTGACGAAGCTGCTCTGAACGGCCTCGATATCGAAATGGGAACATGGACTGATGGTCTGACCACTGGAGAAAAGTTTGCATTCAACCGCTACTATCTCGCAGACCCTTATTTAAAGAAAATACAAGACGGCACACTTCCCATTTCCAGTCTCGATGATAAGGTACGTCGCATCCTGCGTCTCAATCTGCGCACCAATATGAACAGGAATAAACCTTACGGTAGCTTCACCAGTCCCGAACACTACAAGGTAGCTCGCGAAGTGGCTGAGCAGGGTATTGTGTTGCTGAAAAATGAGAAGAACTTTTTCCCTATTCCTGAAGGTCGTTATAATAAAATAGTAGTTATCGGCGAAAATGCTACCCGCAAGTTAAGCACAGGTGGTGGATCATCTACTGTCAAGGTGAGCCGCGAAATCACCCCTCTCGAAGGATTAATCGAAAAGTATGGAGCCGACAAAATAAGATATACTATGGGGTATGGTTCAGGCCCTCTAAGTTACGGGTTTGCCCATCCTTCGCCCTACAATGCTGATTCTCTGAAACGTGAAGCGTTGGCGCTGGCTAAAGATGCTGATGTTGTGCTTTATATCGGTGGACTGAACAAAAACTTCAACCAAGATTGTGAGTCGGGCGACCGTCTTTCCTATAGTTTACCTTTTGGACAAGATGAATTGATTGAAGACCTGTTGAAAGTGAATAAAAATATGGGCATCATTCTTATCAGTGGAAACGGAGTAGCTATGCCGTGGATTAATAAAGTTCCGGCACTGATGCAATCGTGGTATCTTGGCTCAGAAACAGGTAGTGCTACGGCTAACGTGATTTCAGGTCAGGCAAATCCTTCGGGCAGATTGCCGTTCAGTATTCCTAAACGTTGGGAGGATAATGGGGCTATGTCGTTCGGTACAATATCTTATCCAGGAGATAGCATCCGTCAGGTGTATATGGAGGATATTTTGGTGGGCTATCGCTGGCACGATACGAAAAAGATTCCGGCATTGTTCCCTTTTGGTTATGGATTGTCGTACACCACCTTTGACTATGGAAAGGCGTCTGCCGATCAAAAAGAATATAATGAGAATGATGTCATTACGGTATCGGTTTCGCTAAGTAACAAAGGTGCAAAAAGCGGTGCGGAGGTGGTTCAGATATATGCTTCTCAACATAACCCTTCGCTACCTCGCCCTGTGAAAGAGCTGAAAGGCTTCAAAAAGGTTTTTCTGACCCCTGGCGAAACTAAGACGGTAAAAATAGCTATTCCAGTGAAACAACTGGCCTATTATGATGATAATACCCACGAATGGATCGTGGAGAAGGATAAGTTCACGTTGCATTGTGCGTCCTCTTCTACCGATATAAAGAGTTCAATCACCATACGCATCAATTAAAACATCAAAAAACGATTCATCATTATGGCTTTAAGGCATAATAATGTTAGCTAATACATAAAAACACATGAAGAAAATACTCCTTCCAGCATTCTTTTTGATGCTAACAAACGTGTTTGTTTTAGCCGACGAGTGGCAAGACTCACAAGTAAATAACATTAATAGACTGTCGTTACATACCGATTTTTTCGTCTTTGAAAGTGAAGAACTTGCTAAGGAAGGTGATATTACAAAATCGTCGAACTATCTGAGTATTGAAGGGAATTGGAAGTTCCATTGGGTCACCAATGCCAACGAAAGGCCTGAGAATTGCTGGGATATGGATTTTGATGACTTACAGTGGGGCACCGTGCCAGTACCCGGTATGTGGGAATTGAATGGTTATGCAGCCCCTGTCTATGTAAATCCCGGCTATGCGTGGCGTGGACATTTCGAGAATAATCCTCCTAACGTACCTTTGACGAACAATTACGATTCAACCAATATGAGTTCGAAGTCCTTTGATTGGAGTATGAAATCAGTCCTGACGAATTATCCGATTTACTCAATGCAAGTATATCCAAACCATCCATTAAAGGGATGAAGAATGTATCATACTAATAAGTTTAATTTAATAAATTCAATGAGATGAAAAAAAACAACGCATTTTGCTTCCTGTTTATCCTTACACTTTGTTTATCGACGCTACGGGCTGAAATCCGTCTCCCTGCCGTATTCACAGATCATATGGTTCTACAACGTAATTCTGAAGTTACCATGTGGGGATGGAGCACGCCAAGTGAACACCTCACCATCTTACCCGAATGGCTGAGTGGCGATACAATTAATGTTCAAGCCAACAATATGGGTAAATGGTCAGCACGAATACCTACAATAGAAGCGGGTGGTCCTTATACCATCCGCATCAACGGTTCCTCGGAAGTCACACTCTCTGATGTGATGCTGGGCGAAGTATGGTTATGCAGCGGTCAGTCCAATATGGAGTGGTGTGCCGATTACGGCATATTGAATGGCGAACAGGAGGTGCAAAACGCCAACTGCCCGAACCTTCGTATCTTTCAGCTTCCCAGATTGGGCGCTTCCACCCCTCAGGAGCACTGCTTCGCTCAGTGGAAAAACTGTACTCCCGAAACGATGCGTCAAACCAGTGCTATCGGTTATTTCTTCGGTCGGAATATCAGCGAAGAACTGAATGTTCCAGTAGGTATCATTGTTGCTGCCTGGGGAGGTACTCCTGCCGAGGTATGGACGCCCAAAGAAAGCCTGATGGCAGACCCTCTACTGGCGGATTATTTCTATGGTTCTACACCCTGGTGGCCAGTGGAAGCTGGTTCTTTGTTCAATAGTATGATTCGTCCTGTGATGCCTTACGAGATTGCCGGGTGTATTTGGTATCAGGGCGAAGCCAATCATACTCGCGCCGATTCTTATGCGCGTTTGATGCAACGTTTAATCAGTTCGTGGCGGACGGGCTTCAACAAAGAATTTCCTTTTTATGTAGTACAAATCGCTCCTTTTACGTATCAATCGACTGATAATGGTCCGGCTTTGCTACGCGAACAACAGGCGATGCTTCCGAAAATGATGCATAAAGTGAAAATGATAACCGTATCCGACTTGGTGGAGAATGTGGAGGATATTCATCCACGAGATAAAAGGAATGCAGGGTTGCGTCTTTCCCGTTTGGCGTTGGGTGACACGTACGGAAAGTTTGTGGGAGATTACGAAAGTCCTGAATTTAAAAACGCTTACCGTAAAGGTGATAAGGTCTTTATTACGTTTGACGGTGTGAAGAAGGGACTGAAAATTCAGGGTGATAAAATAGATGGATTGAAAATATCGGGAGATGACGGTATATGGAAAGAGGCTACCGCTAAAATAGATGGAGATAAGTTAGTGGTCTCAACAAATGGATTACAGTCTAATGCAAAAATAAATATCAGCTATTGCTTTGATGATGCAAGCATTGGGAATTTGTTTTCGACAGAGGGAATGCCAGTAGTGGCGTTTCGAAGTGGAGAGATGAAGTGAGTTTTTAATTATTAATGCACATCAGTAGTTAAATTCTGATTTTCAGTTTTAGAAAATTGAATAAATAGTCACTATCTTGATAATTTTCAACAAATATTCACCCTTATTTCCAACCATCCCAATATTTCAAAATGAGAACTAATTGACAATAAGGCTTTCTCTACAAGTATTACTCTAACGCCTTATCGAAAACTGTAATAAAATCGAGTAGGAGGAAAATGAGATAGGTTTCCTCTTATCTCATTCTCCAATCTCTCACACCACCGTACGTATTGTTCGGCATACTGTGATTCTTTAATTCCGGTACAATCTTGTATAATAGTTCATTATTCGGAGATATCTAGGTAATATTACGCCTTTTATACTAATTACTCATGAAAAATATCATGATAGTAATATTTTAGATGAGTTATTCCCTGCTCCTATGAGTATTTATGCCATGGACAAAGCTTATGTAGATTTTGCAGCATTAGCACGTATAGATGAATGTGGTGCTTTCTTTGTTACCAGAGCCAAGGATAACATGCAATATGAAATCATTGAAAAAAGTGGCAACATAGATGAGAACACTGGTTTAAGAGGTGATTATAATATTCAACTCATCGGAGTTAAATCTAGAAAGCTATATCCTAAAAAGATGAGGATGATTGTCTTTTACGACTTTGATAAAGATGAAGAATTTAAATTTATCACTAATAATCAAGATATAAGCTCTCTTGAGATAACCTATATCTACAAAAATAGGTGGCAAGTTGAAGTATTCTTCAAATGGATCAAACAAAATCTTATCATCAAAACTTTATGGGGAAACTCCGAGAATGCTGTTAAGCTACACCTATGGACAGGGATATGTGCATATTTGATTGTTGCTAAAATTAAAGCAATTTACAAAAGCCCATATTCTATTACCGAGTGTCACACGCTTGTCAGCGTCTCAGCTTTAGCCAAAACTGATTTGAGAGAACTATTATGTCCCGAATTGCTCAGTAAAAATCAAAATGTCAAAGAACTTGATTTATTTAATTACGCGTTTGAAAAATAACGCATCAGTACTAATTGCAAAAAAAGAATCTATGAAAACAGTTATTTTTACTTGGGATAAAGAAGAAGATCTTTATAATGAAGATGAGTCTATCAACAAACTTGTATGCGGTAAGGCTATCGATTGGAAAACCTGGTATGGTAGTGACAAGCGGCATGCACCAATATGGACTGATCAGGGAGATAGATATTTTCTATATCAAATAGGCCGTGGCATTATTTCTGCAGGATCAATAGGAGAGGCTCACTTTGTTAAGGGGCAATCAAAGTTGGTTAATTGTGGCATGGTTCATATTGAGTTGATTCCAAATAAGGTGGGAGAACCAATTATACCATCTCAGCAAGTAGAAGAGATCTTGGCAAACTCAGAAAAGCCGTATGATAAGTCTGAGATTGTCATTACTAATAGGAGTGATGTTGCAAAATTAGAAACTCTTTGGCTTAAAGCAGTTATCGAAAACAATCCACGATACCTTGAATTTGATGAAAATTTTTGGTTAATGTCAAACTTACATGAGCAAACCTTATACGCTATACATAAGGAGCTCTTATCTGGTTCAAAAAGATGTTCGGTATGTGGTAATGATTTAAATGGAAACAATTTGCTTGTGTTTAGACCCATAGTTAATCTACCAGCTTACAAATCAATCACCTCATATAAGGATCTTCTTCTGCAATATACAATTCTCTGCAAAGAATGTGCGGCTATTGAAATGGAGTTACATTAAAAAAATGATAGTTGCGCGTAATTACCGCACAACTATCAAATAGTTTTGTGTGACATCATTAAATAATAAAAGTATGCTTATTACTATTCACAGAGGGGCAGAGCAGGTAGGCGGTAATTGTATTGAACTACGATCGGGTAATACAAAAATAATGGTAGATGCAGGATTACCACTGGATTATGAATTGCTGACTGATAAATCTACACTATGGGAAGATGCTGCTTGTTGGATGAAAGCGGTAGACGCAATATTTATCACACATGCCCATGCTGACCATTTCGGGCTACTGACGCAGCTAGATTCTGAGATACCGATTTTTATGAGTAAAGAGACAAAGATACTCATTGAGAACAATCTATTTAATAGAGTGAATCTCGAAAAGCACCGTGTTATAGTGATTCCTATTCGGCAAAAGATTCGATTTAAAGATTTTGAAATAACCGCATATCATGTAGATCATTCTGCCTTTGGTGCATGTGCCTTTCTTTTTGAAGCAGAGG
>CAMTPA010000023.1 GCA_947074275.1 uncultured Bacteroides sp. | reverse complement strand
TCTGTAATTCAGCAGGTTAGCTACATTGGCAGCTTTATTGGGTTGTTTAATCAGTGGATATGCAAACAACTGCTTTTGCCATTATGGTGTTATTTTTATGTGATGGTTTGGGTATGGCAGTGACACGTATTTGATGCTGAGAGCTAAAAGCTCGATTCACTTTACGGTTGCTACATTTCAATGTTTCTTTTATAGTATAATGAGTGTATTTAGTAGTTCTATAATAAAATGGTATGAAACATATAAGCGAGATTTGCCTTGGCGTGACTCTACAGACGCTTATCAGATTTGGATTTCAGAAATCATACTTCAACAGACTCGTGTGGTACAGGGATACCACTATTTTATGCGGTTTATGAAGCGTTTTCCTGATGTGAAAACATTGGCTGATGCGCCCGAAGATGAAGTGATGAAATATTGGCAAGGTCTGGGATATTACTCTCGGGCACGCAACCTGCACGCTGCAGCTCAAAGCATTGGGGCTGAGTTTCCTAAAACTTATTCCGAAGTGCGCGCATTGAAAGGGGTAGGTGATTATACGGCTGCAGCTATTTGCTCGTTTGCTTATAATATGCCCTATGCGGTAGTGGATGGAAATGTTTACCGTGTGTTAGCGCGTTATTTGGGTATCGATACTCCTATTGATTCGGCATTGGGCAAGAGGCAGTTTTCTTACTTAGCAGATGAAATGCTCGACCGAATGCAACCTGCAATATACAATCAGGCTATTATGGATTTTGGTGCTTTGCAGTGTGTGCCGCAATCGCCCAGTTGCTTCCAGTGTCCGCTTGTAGAAACCTGTGCTGCATATAAAAACAACTCGGTTGCGACTTTGCCTGTAAAGGTGGGAAAAACAAAAGTCACCAATCGTTATCTAAATTACTTCTTCGTGCGACAGGATGAATATACCTATCTGCGTAAGCGGACTGGCAAAGACATTTGGCAAAACTTATATGAGTTGCCTTTGGTTGAAAGTGATTCAAGTCTATTGTATGAGGAAATACTTACACAAACCGGGTTTCATCAGTTGTTTCCAGCTTCATCTATTCACTCGGTGCAATGTGTTTGTTCCAATGTGAAACATCAACTTTCCCATCGCACTATTTACGCCACATTCTATGAAGTAGTTTTAAGCGATATAGACGTTTTTCTTGATGGGTATACAAGAATTCATCTCAATGAAATAAATGATTTTCCTGTTGCTAAACTTACTCATTCGTTCTTGGAAAAATATATGTAAATATTTGTTTTATGTTGTATTTCTGATTATTTTTGGCACAAAATATTAATAAAAAAGAACGATATGTCTGTAAATAAAGTTATTTTGTTAGGTAATGTAGGCAAAGACCCAGAAGTGAGATATTTGGATTCGGGTATTGCTGTGGCTACATTCTCATTGGCTACTACTGAAAAAGGCTATACATTATCGAATGGAACTCAGGTGCCCGATCGCACTGAGTGGCACAACATCGTATTGTGGCGTGGGCTGGCAGAAGTGGCAGAAAAGTACGTTCATAAAGGCGATAAACTTTACATAGAAGGTAAGATTAGAAGTAGATCTTACGATGATCAAGCAGGTGCCAAACGATACATTACTGAAATCTTCGCAGACAATATGGAAATGCTTACGCCTAAAGGTGCAGGAACTTCAGCCACGGCAACTCAGACTGTGCAACAGCAAGCAGCTTCAACTCAGCCACAAGCATCTTCTTCGCAAGATAGCCCTACGGCAGACGATTTACCGTTTTAATATAAAAACATTTCCGAAACAACTGTTTTATCGGTAGTTTCGGAAATAATTGTTTAATTAAAAAAGATTGTTTTGGATTCCGACGATTATTTAAGCCATTTGGCTGACATCTTTAGCAGTATTACTGTAAACCCTCCTTCTGTCTCGGCAATATTTGCCATTGTTGCAGCCGGTGTACTTTTGCTTGCATCGGGTTTTGCCTCCGCTTCCGAAATAGCTTTCTTCTCACTATCGCCATCCGATTTGAGTGATATTGAAGAGCGCAAACATCCTTCCGACGAAAAAATAAGTAGTTTATTAGACAACTCCGAAAGCTTGCTTGCTACGGTACTCATCACAAATAACTTTGTGAATGTAACTATCATTATGCTTTGCAATTTCTTTTTTATGAACGTGTTTGTTTTTCATTCTATCATTGCAGAGTTTTTGATATTAACTGTGGTATTGACTTTTTTGCTTCTGCTTTTTGGTGAGATAATGCCTAAAATATACTCTACCCAAAAAACCTTGAAGTTTTGTCGATTCGCCGCACCAGGTATTTACGTATTGCGCAAGGTGTTCAAGCCGCTTTCGTTTCTATTGGTTCGTTCTACTGCTTTTCTAAATAAATATTTTGCACGTAAGCGTCACAATATTTCTGTTGATGAGCTGTCGCAGGCTTTAGAACTGACTGACAAAACTGAACTTTCAGAAGAAAATAACATTCTCGAAGGCATCATTCGTTTTGGTGGCGAAACAGCAAAAGAGGTGATGACCTCACGCTTGGATATAGTCGATTTGGATATTCGCACTTCTTTTAAAGAGGTGATGAAGTGTATTGTGGAAAATGCTTACTCCAGAATACCTGTTTATGCTGATTCACAAGACAACATTAAAGGGATTCTTTATATAAAAGATTTGCTTCCACACGTCACTAAAGGCGATAATTTTCGTTGGCAGTCTTTGCTTCGTCCAGCTTATTTTGTGCCCGAAACAAAGATGATTGATGACCTGCTTCGTGATTTTCAAACAAATAAAATACACATTGCAGTGGTGGTGGATGAATTTGGTGGAACATCGGGAATAGTCACGATGGAAGATATTATTGAAGAAATAGTTGGCGAAATTCACGATGAGTATGATGACGAAGAGCATACCTACACTGTGGTGAACGACCATACTTGGATATTTGAAGGCAAAACACTGCTTACCGATTTCTTTAAAGTGACCAAAGTTGACGAAGAAGAATTTGAAAAGGTTTGGGGAGAAGCCGACACTTTGGCTGGTTTGGTGCTCGAAATTAAAGGTGAGTTCCCGGCACTCAATGAAGTGGTGGTTTACTCCAATTTTGATTTTCAAGTGCTTGAGATGGATAATAGGCGAATATTGAAAGTGAAATTCACTATTCAAGAGCCTACTGAACCCGACGAGGAGTAGCATTGTTATGGCTTTGCTGATACATCGCAACGAATCAACCTACCAATTGGGGGTGTGGAAGATGGATGAAACCATTGAGCAACTTCTTGAGTTTTTGCCCGAAAAGACTTATTATGAAGAAGAAATAAAACGCTTTAAAGCCTCCCATCGCATTCACGAATGGCTATCGGTGAGGGCACTGCTTTATACTTTGCTCAAAACACATCAACCAGTGAAATACCTCTCTACTGGAAAACCCTATCTTGATAATCAGTATATTAGTATTTCGCATACCAAAGGCTATGTTGCTGTGATAGTGAGTAGTAATGCAGAAGTAGGAATTGATATAGAACAATATAGTAGACGTGTGCATAAGGTGGCTACCAAATTTATGCGCGATGATGAAGTTACTGTCACTTACAAGGAAGATTCTACTTGGAGTCTGTTGCTTCACTGGTCTGCCAAAGAAACAATGTTTAAATCGATAGATGATTGTGAGATTGATTTTCGCAAACATTTGCATATTCTACCTTTTAATGTGAACGACACTGGCTCATTCGAATCCATTGAGTATAAGACTGTTAATCAATATAAATTCCATATCAACTATTTGCTGAATCCTGAATTTGTGCTAACTTGGCAAATCAAATAAACCAAGTTTTATTATGAAAATCTGTTATGCTTTGTTTGTGTGTTTTGTTGCACTATGTAGCAATTCGCTTTTAGCTCAAAATAGCAATGAATTTCTCACGGTTTCATACACTCGTTTGCCTACGGGTGAGGTTGAAGTATCCGCTGCCAACTCCTCTTATATACCCTATACTGTTTCATTGAGTTTCCCCCACTTATCGGGCACGTACACCGTCAATGATTCAACAGTTTATAATACCATAGCCTATCACGGCAACAATAAATTACTTACTCTGATTCCAGTTTCAGAAAATCAGCCCATCTCCTTTTCATATCGATACACCACCCATATCGGTGATTATCGTATAAAGCCTGATACAAATTATGTTTATCTGATGCCATTGAACGAAGGTAAATCTACTCGGTTGAATACTTTGAGAGCGATTAGAACGAATAAAACAACAGGACAAGAGGAGACGGTGAATATAGGAGTCACTTTTTCTACCAATGTGGGTGATACAGTAGTAGCCGCTCGTAGTGGGGTGGTGGTAGAGGCTATTGATACGGTTACGTTGAAAGAAGAACACAGAGCTACGGATGCCGAAAACTTCGTGCGAATATATCACCAAGACGGCACTCTGGCACAATATAAATTGTTTCGTCAGCGTGGCGTGTTCGTAGAGGCGGGAGACACAGTCTATGCCGGGCAGATTATCGGTGTGGCAGGTGGTGAAAACTACAAAATAGGTTCTCACTTGCGGTTTAGCCTTTACATTCCCGATGAAGAGTTCATTCCCGTTTTACCTACTCTTTTTTTAGGAGCCGATAAGATTGGCAAACCAGTTGCTTACGAGCTTTATGCGGTAGAACATCCTGATTCGCTTGTGAACAAAGAAAAAGTTAAAGTGACAGAGTAAAATTAGAATCGTCTACAATCGCTCCAACTGCACAGTGAAGTGTCTCATCAAGGGTGCCTCCCACGCAATGCGAACCCCACGTGTAATTGTTTCTCGACGCTCGAATACATTTTTTAGAGCTGCGGCAACTACGTTAATATGATTATCGGTATACACACGGCGCGGAATGGCAAGTCGCAATAAGTCTAAGCCTCCGAAACGGTTCTCGCGCGTCACAGGGTCTCTGTCTGCAAGGATATACCCTATTTCACAACCACGTATTCCTGCCTCCAAATAAAGCTCAATGGTGAGGGTTTGTGCTGGAAATTCCTCTTTTGGAACAAGGGGCAACACTTGGCTCGCATCTACAAAAATGGCGTGTCCACCTGCTGGACGTTGGTAAGGAATGTTGTATTCGTCCAATTTTTGTGCCAAATATTGTACCTGACGGATGCGGGTTTCTAAATTGTCGAACTCCGTGTTTTCGTCCAGCCCAGTGGCAAGTGCGTTCATATCACGTCCATTCATTCCACCGTAAGTCAAATACCCCTCAAACTGCACGCAGTATCCCTTGGCTCCTTCATACCAATTGTGTAGGCGTGTAGCTATAAACCCACCCATATTCACTATTCCGTCCTTTTTTGCGCTCATAGTCATTCCATCGGCTAAGGCAAACATCTCTTTTGTTATCTCCTTGATGCTTTTATCTGCATACCCTTTTTCGCGAGTTTTGATGAAGTAAGCATTTTCGGCAAAGCGAGCCGAATCGAATAAAACAGGTTTCCTATACCGATTGGCAAGCTCTTTTATTTGGCGCATATTCTCCATCGACACGGGCTGTCCGCCTGCCGTGTTGTTGGTGATGGTGACGATGATGAAAGGAATACGCTCTTGGTGTTTGCTCAAAGCATTCTCCAGCTTCTTTATGTCTACGTTTCCTTTAAACGGTAGTTCCAGTTGCGTGTTGCGTGCTTCGTCGATAGTACAATCCAATGCCGTGGCCTTGCGTCCTTCAATGTGTCCTTTGGTGGTGTCGAAGTGAGAGTTTCCGGGGATGATGTCTCCCTCGTGAACGAGATATGAGAAAAGCACATTCTCGGCAGCCCTGCCTTGGTGGGTAGGAATGACGTATTCGAACCCAGTGAGTTTTTGAATCGTGCTCTGCAAATTGAAAAATGAAGAAGCTCCCGCATAGCTTTCGTCGCCCATCATCATAGCCGCCCATTGGCGATCGCTCATCGCACCTGTGCCCGAATCGGTGATAAGGTCGATATACACCTGTTCCGACTTGAGTTGAAATACATTGTAGTGAGCGTTTTTCATCCAAAGCTCACGTTCGGGGCGTGTGCTTTTGCGGATAGGCTCTACCATTTTAATTTTCCAAGATTCAGCAAAAGGTAATTCCATAAGGGTTAAACATTGGTTTAGTTCGACGAATTTATACTTTTACTTTTAAATATACAATGTTTTTCTTGACTTTTTGTTATTAGTTGGCTCTGAATTCCAATAGAGATAGAATGTATATGATAGATGTTAACTATCCATCTCTGAAATATGCACAAGTGAGATGTGAATTGTTAACATTGAAGGAATAAACATTGAATAGTTGGTATAAAAAACACACCCCAACGTTTCGGGAGGGAAACATTAGGGCGTGATTAAGAATAGATTTTTATGTTAGAAGCTGAATTTCTCCAGTTTCAAAACAGCCAACTGTTGTATTTTGCCTACCTGTGTGGCAAAATGAACTGTTTTTTCGTGTGCGGCAAGAACTGTTTCGTCTGCCCACGTTTCACAAATCATCAATACATCGGTGCGAGTCGCACTTTCAAATACATCGTAAGCGATGCAGCCATCTTCTTTTACCGAATCGGCTGTCAACGATTTGGCAGCTTCAATCACCGCAGCACGATTGGCTTCGGATACTTGTATAAATACATTGATTCTAATCATAACATTATTTGAATTAGGTAAAAACTATGATAGCAAAAGTAAACAAAAAAAGTAGTCGAACACAATCATTCGACTACTTTTTATTGCTGTTTTAAGTAGATAGGCCTTTGGGGTTTGGTAGGTAAGCCTTGCCAGCTTGGTAGCAAGGCCTATCCAGCTTGGTAGCAAGGGCTACCTACCAAACGGCTTATAGGCTGCTAAGTAGCCTGTGGATTGGGACTTTATTTTTCAATAAGTGTGATGCCGTCCATACAGAAGTAACCTGGAGTTGTCATACCCCAATCGTTGTTGCGAGAAGATGACATTTCAAATTGCAACGAAGTCACGTCGCCCATACCTTGCAAGTTTACTTGCTTCCACTCCTTCAGCAAATTAGTACCTTCGCCCAATGTAACATCTATACTTTTGCTTTTATCTTGGTTGTAGATAGTTAGCTTAAACCAGTCTCCATCTCCAAAGCCACCTTCAGTCATTCCGTCACCATCTTGCATTGCCAGATAAGCATAAGTGGAGTTGGTAATCCACACTTCCTTTATGCTATATTTGTTGCTTTCGATAACAGAAAGTACGGGAGGATTGGAAGTTGCACAAGTTAAATAAACACTTCCTTTGAGTCCTTTGCCAGTGATTGCACTGTTGTTTGTAAATCCAGGATTGGTTACGTCGGTCTTGTTTGTGTAAACAAAGCCACCACCAAATCCCCACGCTGGCGAGTAGTAGTGAGTACACTCTATTAGCTGATTAGCATCATTGAATTTTGCTACATCATAATATTCATTATAAGTTTCTCCATCGGTTGTGGTAAACTCACTTTCAGGTTCGGTCAATAACCCTTCAAAGCTCGCACTTTTTTCGATGATTACGTCTGTTTTATCGTCGTTACAAGCACAAAATACAAATACTGATAACAGCATTAATAAAGATAATTTTCTCATTTTCTTGATTTTAAATTAGTGATTTATAAATTTGAAATTAATTGTTGTAATGTAAGTTTTCTACGGTCATCACCTCAGTCGATATTTCGCCCATAACGCCTGCGCTCTGATTTACTGCCGAGTAGATGCGTACAAAATCTATTTCGTCTAAGTGTACACGATTTCCTGTTGCGTCTACTGCCCAGTCTATCTTAAATTTAGACATCTCGGTGCTGTTGGGGTGGTTGTCGGCATATCCCCATTCGTAGCAGTAGCCCACCCACATACCATTTTCGAGTATAGCGTTGTCTTTCAGGCGGGTTCCGCTAAAGGTGATTTCTTCTTCGTCTATCCACAGTGGATAATAAGATTCTTGTGTATTGTAGCTATTTCTGAACACGTAACCCTCTTCTCCCTGATTGTCTGTCCAACGCACATTTGCATCGAGCGGGGTAGGACGGTGGTAGGTGATTTTATACCCCCTTGTTTCATTTGAAGTGCCATATTCGCTGCCTGCCAACTCATACCACTCGTCATCAGGAAGCCCATTGCCGTTTGTATCTTTCGACACCAACACAATACCCGGCTCGGAACTACCTCCTAAGGCTCCTGTTGCAGTGCCAAACATATTGTACGAGGCGTTTCCATACACCTTGAAATCATACTCTCCTGCACGATTTGCAACAGGCGAATGAAATCCTAACGTGATATAGCCTCCATAAGCACCCAAAGAGATGATGTATCGATTCCTGATTCGTTCGGTTGCATATTCTAAAACCTCATCGGCGTTAAATCCTGTTTTATACGCCATTGTGGTAGTGTTCATATATTGACCGGGAGCAGGCATATATTCCAATACCCGATTGGCAAAAGCATTGGATTTGTTTTCCTCCTCAGGTGTTGGGTCTATTTGGCTTTGTGAGTTGCGATCGCTAAAAACAATGGTGTTAGGGTTCATCCCAACGTTGTCAATTCTATATTGCAACTGTCCGTGTGGGTTGAAACACAGCACATCGCCTTTTACGTTGTAACTATAAGCATCGGTGATGTACACATTTCCATTATAGGGATTCACAAATATGCCATAAGGGGTAGATATGGATGTGCCGTCGGCTATGAAGCTGTCTGATACGACTTGACGTGTGCGCTGATTCAATACCTTATAATCTGTTTGATTGGTGCTGTATTGATAATCATACAAATAGATTAACTCATCGTTTACCGCAAAGTTGAGTGCTTTTTCTTCAAACGTATGGTTCACCACATCGTATGTAGCATCTATCTCTATCAATCTATAATCTCCCTCTTCTACATTGCTTCCTCTTGTGATGAGCAACACGGTTTCACCCCATCCAGCCACTATTTTCCCAGGATTGTAGCCCACTACAACCTCTTTGATTTTGCTAAATGTTGCTATGTCTATCACGCTCACTGTGTTGTCGGGGCCTATGCCATCTGTGTCCAAACCACCCGAATTGGAAACATAGAGCTTGCCATTTTGCACGCAAATTCCATCGGGATTTCTGCCTACCTGCAAAGTTGCATCTATGACAAGCGTGTTGAGGTCGATTCTTACCACACTTCCATCGAAGCAGCAAACATAAGCTTTTTCCCCAAAAAAGGCAATGCTGCGTGGTTGCCGAGAACTTCCATTTTCTTGCAACACGGAAATATGTGTAATAGAGAGTCCTGTTTTCCAGTCAATCACCTCTATTTGGCTCGATACATTTACCACAATGTAGAGACAATCTTCATAGAGTGCCATATCGTTGGCGGTATCTCCTAAACCACGTTTGTTGAGTGCTTCAAAGTAGTTAGGGGTAGTGGTGTTGGATGTAAAAGAGTGGCGAGCCAATGTGCTGTTGTTTTGATTGAACAACCCTTCGCTTAGTATGTACATTTCTGCGGTACTCTCTTCGCCCATCACGCCACCCGTAGAGGTTAGTGGCCGATCGTGCATATCGTCGCAACCATTCCATAAAACTGCCGATAGTCCAATAAGTACGATGTAGATAATTTGTTTGATACGCATCTTGTTAATAACTGATTTTTAATGTTCCTCGTACCGAGCGTCCTGGCATTGGAAAGTTCTTTACGATTTCATAATTCTTGTTTAGCAAATTGAGCACTTCCACGTTGGCGGTAAGGCGCAGTTTGCGTATGTTGAAGTCTCTGTATGCCGACAAGCTTAAATCGGTATAGCTCGGCAGCCTGTTTTCGCTGATGTTTTGTCCCAAACAATAGCGTTTTCCTGCATACAGCATCGAGTAAGAGAAGTTGATCCACGGGGTTTCGATAGCTATCTGACCCGAACCCGATACCCGAGGCGTGTAGGCTATTTGATGTTTATAGGTTTTACCTTCTTTATCGGTCACATCCAGTGCTCTTTGATACGTATAGTTTCCCGATAAGTTGATGCGTAACTTCTCACAAGGTTGTAATTGTACATTTCCAGTCACGTCTATGCCTTTAATATCTACTTTGCCTAAATTTACCATACTCCAAATGAATAGATTTTTAGTAGGAGTAGCTATTATCTTATCATTCACCCGATTGTAGTAAGCATCCGCTGTCAATGAAAAATAGGGCAATAATCGATTGATTGATTTGCTATACGTAATACCGATATTGTATTGATAAACCTTTTCGGGATGTAATGCCGTGTTTCCTATTTGCCCATAATATAAGTCATTGAAAGTGGGCAGGCGGAATATTTCTTTGTAAAATAGGCGTACACGAAACTCCTCACTCCCGAATGGCTTGAAAGATGCACTTGCAAAAGGAGTGACTCTACGATGGTTTTTTCCACTGCTTCCGTTTTTCGTGTGCTCATTTACAAAGGTAAATAGCCCCGATGCCGAAAGTGTAAGCCAATGATTTACATATTTGCCAGCAACAGCTGTAAGCCACGAATAGCGAAGGGGTTTAGCAAAGTTGTTGCTATTTATATCCAGCGTTTGAATGCTACCATCAGTAGTGCCCGAAAATGAGAGATTGGGCAACACACGGTAAAGAGCGATAGCGGAAACATAATACTCTTGTTGGTAATAGCGACTATCTTGCTTTTGCTCTGTGTTTTTATAATCGGGGTCAAGATAGCGTTGGTAATTCCAATTCCATTTTCCCGAAGTCTCGAATACCCACTTGGGCGAAAACTCCTTTTTATATCGTGCTTGTACAAACACATTTTTATCCCACAAATGCTGCGAAGCATAATCGTAATAATAGGTAGTGGCATTGGGTAGACCGCGCGACGATTCATAATAATACGCTTTGATGCGCAGCTCCTCTTTATCGGTTAGCTGTCCGTAAAGTCCAGCCTCTACACGTCCCGATTTTATTTCAGTATTGTTTCGCTTTTCTTTAGAACTTAGTCCGTTCTCATCGCTGTAATAGAGGGTATATGGATAATGTCCATCTGCCGACATCCATTCGCCATTGATGCCTATCGACCATTTTTTAGATAGTTTCATATTTAGCCACAACGCAGGATTGATTAGTCCCCACGAACCTGCTTTTATCATACCTGTGGCGTGTAGTTTCTCTTTGTCTTTAAACTGTGGAGCTAAAGTTTGTATGTTGAGTAATCCAGCCGATGCGAAGAAACGAGCCGATTGAAACAGATAATCATTTTGTCCGTTGCTTAGCGAAAGCTGATCAACATTTTCGAGTGAAAAACGTCCAATATCTATCTGTCCAGTTTGGCTATTGCTCACAGCTATTCCGTCGTAGCCAATCGCAGTATGTTCGGCACCTAAACTACGTAGCGATACGGTTTTCAGTCCACCAATGCCTCCATAATCTTTTACTGTAACACCTGCAAAGTGCTTCACGGCATCCGATAATTGCAAAGCTTGCATTCTCTGAAGCTCGTTTCTCGAAAAAGTTTGTGTTGGAGTAGCAGAACGAAGTTCTTTTGTTTGATAAGGATTGGAGACAATAATCTCGGGTATACTGTATATATGCGTAGTGTCTACCTTTTGTTTTTGTGCCCACATAGAGCACGAGAACAAAAAGCAGTATATTGCAAATAATGCAAGTTTAATAATGAAGTGCATACGCTCCATACAATTGTTTAAATTAATAACACACTTAAAATGTCCGGGCGAATCACTTCGACCGGACATAAAATAAACTTGGCAGAGTTTATTTGAGATGTTACTTTCTATAAGTCTTAGTGTGAATGAAATGATGTGGGATAAGAGTAGTATCCACTCATTAGATTCAACGCTTTTTCCTCGAAAGCAATGAAAAAAGATTGTATGGCAGGTCTTCTGACTTGTTCCAGTTATCGACTACCTTCCCGATTGTTTTCAATCAGTGGCTTTAAGCAGTGTTTTGTCTATAACCTTGTATGGAACTTACAGCAGCGGGACTGTTCAGGATTTTCACCTGATTCCCTTTTAATTGCATACTCTGAGATAGAGTATAAGCAAACCAATACGCCGCAAAGATATGAATATTCTTTTCTAATTACTGCATTTGATAATAGAAAAATGTTGCATTATAGAATTTTTAAATTCCACAATACAACATTTGCCATTGATTAATCGGATGTTATTTGCCTTTTGCCAGTGTGAACACGAACTCCAGTCCACCAGTCATATTATTCTTGGCAGAAATCGTTCCACCGTGTATTAATACTGCATTCTTGACGATAGCAAGCCCTAAACCAGTTCCCCCCAATTTGCGCGAACGTCCTTTGTCGATGCGATAAAAACGTTCGAATATACGATTTAGATGTTCGGGAGATACGCCAACACCAGTGTCGGCAAAACTAAAATAATAGAACTTATCATCTTCTCGGAAGCAGTTTACGGTGATTTGTACGTTGTTTCCAGCATAAGCTATTGCATTGTCCATCAAATTGCGGAAGATAGAATAGAGCAATGAGTAATTGCCACGTATCTGAATATTCTTCTTGAGAGAGTTGATGGCTGTGATGTGTTTCTTCTCAAGCTCTAAAGATACTTCATTGATGATATTAGACACTAAAAGGGTGATGTCAATGTTTTCCAGATCTATCATATTGGCAGCTTCGTCCATACGAGTAAGTACGGATATATCTCTTAGCAATCGACTCAAGCGATTGCTTTGTGCATAGCATCTTTCGATAAAAGTCATCATCTTGTCGTGAGCGATATTTTCATTGCTTACCATTGTTTCCAAATAGCCTTGAATGCTACTCACAGGAGTTTTAAGTTCGTGTGCAATGTTTTGTGTCAATTGTCTTTTTAGACGCACTTGCTCTTCTTCGGTTGTAATATCGTTGATGCTGATTTCAAAACTTAGATCTTGAAATATAATGCACTCCACTACAAAAAAACGCCCGTTTTTGTTGATGGATATTGACATACGTTTTTCACCTTTTACAGGGGTACGCTGCGGTGTTTTATTGATGAAATCGGTAATTTCTTTAAATTCTTTTATATCAAATACCTCTTCGGCAGTTTCAAGATTGAAGTCTGAGATTAGATTGCTGTATTGTGTAAATAAATTATTTACTAAAATCTCTTTTTTATTTTTGGTAAAGATGCCTAAGCCCTCGTGTGATATTTGTAGATGAGTAAAAAGTTTTTCTCTTTCTATATATAGTGCCTCTTTCGTTTCGTGAAGTCTTTTGTATATCTGAATAATGTGTTGTGAAATCTCACCCAGTTCGTTGTGAGGAAACTCTGATTCTAAGTCTTGTTCTATTGCTTCATTTCTATCGGCACGCATTGCAAATTCACGCAATCGTTTCACTGAAGCCCCTGTCTTCTGAGTGAATTTCAAGAAAAAAGCAAGTAATAAAAGAGTGATTGCTACCGAAAACCAAAAGAAGTGTGAGTCGGCTCTTAATGTTTTTTTGAGACTGATATTATATGGTAAAGCCGACCGAATAATGTGATTGTCGTATCGAGTGGCCGAATAAAAATAAGGTAGTCCAGTGGTTTCCGAAGTGCGTCTCACCGAAAATCCATCACCATTTTTTAAAGCAGCTTGTACTTCCGACCTGTTTAAGTGGTTCTCTGTCAATGGAGAGTTGTCTTTGTATGAGTCGTATAGTACTTTACCATTTAGGTCAAGAACTGTAACTCTTATTTCTTGTGTGTTTTGATTGTTGATGTGTTTATTTATCTCATAGGCTACATCGACGGAATCTATGCTGTTTTCCAGCAATGCGTTGTATTTTTGTAATTGTGCGTGCAGTAACTCTATCTTAAATTCTTTTTCGCGTTGATATTGATAAATGATAAAGCAAACAGCAAGAGCTATAAACAAGGAAATAACCGAAAGAAATAATCTGCGGCTGAATGTGAAAAAATGTTTTTGAATATCAGGTGAAATCATAGCTGTTTTTATTCTGTTTCAAAACAATAGCCATAGCCCAAACGTGTTACTATACGTTTGCCATACACTCCAATTTTTTTTCGTAGGCGAGTGATGTTTACGTCGATAGTACGGTCCAATACATACACTTCGTCACTCCATACCCGTGCCAATATATCCTCGCGAGAGAATACGCGTCCTATGTTTTGGAGTAATAGAGAGAGTATCTCGAACTCTTTTTTCGTGAGTGTTACTTCTATCTCGTCTATGCTTACCTTCTTTTTGGTGATGTCGAGTATCAAGGATTGATAAGCGATTTGTTCTACAGCAATGTCGGTTGAGTTGGTAGAGGTTCGTCTGAGCACTGCTTTGATGCGTGCTATAACCTCTCTGAGCGAGAATGGCTTTGAGATGTAATCGTCTGCTCCTAAGTTGAACCCCGTCACCGTATCGTTTTCGGTATCTTTGGCTGTAATAAATACGATGGGGATATGCGAAGTTTTGTTATCTTTCTTTAGTATATTCGCCATTTTGAAACCTGAAATCTCTCCCATCATTACGTCCAAAAGTAATAGGCTGTATCTGCTAAGATCCATTTTTAAAGCCTCTTCTGCTGAGTTGGCTGTGTCTACTTCATATCCTTCATTTTCGAGGTTGAATTTTAAGATTTCACAAAGGTCTTCTTCGTCGTCTACTACTAAAATACGATAATTGTTCATTGTAATTGCTTTATTGATAGCGGTATTAGCGCAATGATTAAAATATATCTTTCAATGATGCAAATTTCTTGTTTCTTTATTACGTTGTGGTGAAACACCTATTACAAAAGTATTACAATTTATGGATTATAATGGATATTTGATAATGATTTTAGATTCCTGCTCGTTATTGATGACTTCATAATCTCCTAAGAATGTGTTCAGATAGAGACGATTTATCTCGTGAATAATTTGTGTGTTTTCTCCTTTTTCTATGGATAATGGACTATTCCATATCGTGATTTGCAGATAGGATGATTCTTTTTGCAGCTCAAGCGTTACTTTGTTTTGTCCATTAATAATTTGCGCTGCGTTTAATATAGATAGTAAGAGTTTCTTGAAACGATCAATGTCTATATTAACAGATAATGATGCAATATCTGTTTTAAAGACAATATGCTGTTCGTTTGGAAGAGACGAATTGATTGTCATAATCATCTCATTGCACAATTCTACTAAGTTTTGCTCCTGTATATCAAATTTCATCATTCCCGACTCCAAGCGTGAGAGGTCGAGCACATTTGATATAATGGTTAATAAGCTCTCTGCATTTAATTTTATTTCGGTTGAATATTCTGTTAACTGTTCTTGTGTCTGCTCGCTATTGTTATATAGTTTTTCTGATAAGTTAATCACTTTGCTAAGAGGTTTTTTAATTTCGTTGATGATATTTCGGAGGAATACCTCTTTTAGCTTGTTTGCAGTCTCAATGGCAAGATAAGAGTGGCTGATCTTGTTATTAGACTCATTGAGCTTGGTTCTGATTGTTGAAAGTTTACGTACCAGTATTATTACCCCTATCAATAAGATCAACATAGCGGATATCGAGATTTCTCGAATTCGATTCTCCCGAATTTCTCTGTCGAGTAAATTCTTTTTAATGGTATAGTTCGCTTTATTGGCTTCTTCGTGTTTTTGCAATATATTTTGGTTGATAGAGTCGCTTTTGAAAGCAATGGAGCGATAAATTAAAACAGCCTCTTCGTCTTTTCCGATAGCTGTCAGTGCGCGAGCTTTCGATATCATTATTGCCCATCGGTAAAAAGGCTGCGAGGTGGCATTGGTTACTCGATTTATAGCCAAGTCGTAGTGCTCCAAGCATTTGTTCCATTGCTTAGTTTGATAAAAGTATTTTGCCCATTGGTTATGATAACTCATATAATATGAGTAAAAAACATCTTCTTTATAGAATTGTGAGGCTCTATCTAAATACTTCTTTAAATTTTTAATATCTCCTATTGCCGAATAAACAGCACAATAACTCAACTCATCATCAAGTAGTTGATTGTTATAGCTTCTTTCCCCGCTTGTATCTTCGCTTATTTGCCGTTGGCGAATTGCTTTTATAGTATCCAGTACTTCGATGGCTTTATCATACTCCTTGTGATTTTGATAGATGGAGAAGATGCGGTATTGGATACTTATTTTATTGGTCAAAGTGATAAATGGCAATTGCAGTGCTTCATTGAAAACCTCAATAGCCTTATCCGAGTCTTTTTTTATTGCATTGCTTTTTAGAGCCGACCCCAATGTAATGTAAGATTTAATAATACCTACCTGATTGTTATATTCCTCAGCCTCTTGACGCATCGCCTGAGCTTGAAGACGCACATATTCGCTGTCACCTTCCAAAAGTCTATCGGTCAGATGTTTTTCCCATACAGTGAAATAGGTATCATAGCACGCTTGAGTTTTATATCGTTTGGCTTTGGTTTTGATATGTTCAAACTCTTGTTCCAGATGATTTCTATTGTCTTGCTCTCGATAGTATTGGTATCGTAATTGATGGGTCAACAATTCTTCGGAATAAAGACTTGCTCGTGTACATACGGCCAGCATACTATCCAGTAATTCAAAGGTCCACTCCTGTTTTCCAAACATTCTATAAGCATTGCGCACGATTATCATTTTGTCCGAGTCGGTTTCGGCCACGTAATATTGCACAAACACGCTGTCGCGCTGCTGTTTGCTTTTGGAGTTTGGTATGGTCGAAAATAGAGGGATACTAAACAGAGCAAACAAAATGATGATATATCTTTTTGGTGTGATTTTCATCTTTTTGTTTTTTGTGTTAGTGGGTGAGTAAACACAAATCTTGCTCCACGAGTGTAAAGTGGATCAATCCAAATATTTCCATTCAGGCGTTTTACTATCAGTTGACAGATAGATAACCCCAGTCCTGTTCCTTGCTCTTTTTCATTCAACTTCTCAAATCGGTTGAATAAATTGGTTTGCTGCTCTAAGGGAATACCGCACCCTGTGTCGGTTACTGAAAATTCAGCTGTTTCGCTATTTATTTTTTCTACAAACAAGGTGATTCTTCCATCTTTTGTGAACTTTGTGGCATTCACCAGCAAATTAATCAGTACTTGTTGCAACCTCGATGGATCTGTATCGAGTGTCAAAGCTGTTAGATTTGTCTCAAAAGATAGATTCGCAGACGTTGTTTTTATCGCTGATACGGTTTGTATTACGTTTTGACACAACTCGATAGCGTTGTATTTTTCGATGTGAAAACTTAACTTACTAATATCTAAACAAGAAATATCTACTACATCATTTATTAACTTCAAAAGCAAGTCTGAGTTTAACTGAATAATCTCATAGCATTGTTTGCGAGTCTCATTATCAATATCAGTTTCGGTCAGTAGCTCTGCAAAACCCGACAAAGCATTGAGTGGGGTTCTTATTTCGTGGCTCATGTTAGATAAGAATATGCTTTTATTCCGCATCGAAACTTTTTCAAGCTCGGTGGCTTTTTCAAGCTCCTTTTTCACAAGTTGAAGTTTTCTTTTCTCCCATCTAAGATAAAAACAACATACTACTCCAAACAGGAGTAGTGATACAGTGATTATTGTAAGAATACGTAGGAAATTGTTTTTTTCGATATTTTCTTGTAGCTTCAATTCATCTATCGAGTACTCTTTTCGTAAATCTTCCACCTTTTCGCTATTTATCTCTGCGTGTTGGGCACGTGTCCAATCTATTAAATCACTATATATCTGTGCTGCTTGCTTATAATGTTTATTATCCAATAACTTTTGTGCTCTTTCCCAAGTGGCAGAGTCTGCTGATTGCGTGATGCTATCTTGTGATTGAGAATATGCACATAGCCAGCCTATTGTGTAGCAAAGTAACATAATAAGTCGTTTCATTGGTATGTTGTAAGATTGAGATGTATCTATTTGCAAAAATAATAGTTTTAAGTTAACAACAAAAAAATAACAGTAATGTTTTGTATGCGATAATTACTAATTGACTTAAATCATTAACTTAGGATATAGGCTCAAATGCTTGTTTACTTATTTATTAAATCAAGGTAAAGTTAATATGCGCTGTGTCAAGGTGGGTGCTTGTTTAAAATTGATAAACACAAGCTATCATTATAGCTCTAAAATATTGTTATAGCACGCTCTGTATTTCGCATATTGTTTCTACTTTTGTTTGATAGATTGATGTTGAACCCAGTGGTGTGATATGAACGAGAATGTAATAGCTAAACTAAAAATATTGACCGAGTCTGCCAAGTACGATGTGTCTTGTTCATCGAGTGGAACAGTGCGTTCCAATAAAGCAGGTATGCTTGGTAATACCGTAGGAGGTATGGGTATCTGCCATAGCTTTTCGGAAGATGGACGTTGCATTTCGCTTCTGAAAATAATGCTCACGAATCATTGTATTTACGATTGTGCTTATTGCATCAATCGGCGTAGCAACGATTTGTCACGCGCTACCTTGTCGGTGTCCGAACTGGTAAATCTGACCATTGAGTTTTATCGTCGCAACTATATCGAAGGGCTTTTTCTGAGTTCGGGTGTGGTGCGCAACCCCGATTATACAATGGAACGATTGGTGCGTGTGGTGAAAGATTTGCGACAGTTGCACCGTTTCAACGGCTATATTCACTTAAAAAGTATTCCTGGTGCCAGCAGAGAGTTGGTGAACGAAGCAGGACTGTATGCTGATAGATTGAGTGTGAATGTAGAGATCTCCAAAGAAGAGAACTTAAAACTTCTGGCTCCTGAAAAAGATCATCAAAGTGTGTTTGCCCCGATGAAGTTTATACAGCAAGGTGTGTTGGAGAACAAGGAAGATAGAAAGAAGTTCAGAAATGCACCACGGTTTGTTCCAGCAGGCCAAAGCACACAGATGATAGTAGGAGCAACCTCCGAAAGTGATAAGGATATATTGTTCCTGTCGTCGGCACTTTATCAGCGTCCTACGATGCGACGGGTCTATTATTCGGGCTATGTAGCTGTAAATACATACGACGATCGTTTACCCGCTAAACAGCCTCCATTAGTGCGTGAAAATCGTCTCTATCAAGCCGACTGGTTGATGCGTTTTTATCAATTTAAAGTCGATGAAATTGTGGATGATGCCTACCCGAATTTAGATTTGGAACTTGATCCTAAGTTGGCGTGGGCATTGCGACACCCCGAAGCCTTTCCTGTTGATATAAACCGAGCCGATTATGAATTGATTTTGCGAGTGCCTGGTATTGGAGTGAAATCTGCCCGATTGATAGTTGCTTCACGTCGGTATTCCAAGCTGGGTTTTTATCAGTTAAAAAAGATTGGTGTGGTAATGAAAAAAGCTCAATACTTTATTACTTGTCACGAACTACCGATGAATACCATTCACGAAATGACACCACAAGGATTGCGAAAATTGTTTTTGCCAAAGCCCAATAAGAAAAAGATAGACGAAAATCAGTTAACCCTACTTTTTGAAGATTAAAAACGATGATTGTATTTGAATACGATAAAACTTTCGAGGGACTTCTTACAGTCGTGTTCGATGCCTACTCACGCAAATCGTTTCCCGATGCGCTGGTTGAAAAAGGAGATCAGCTTCCTTTGTTTCACGATCTATTGGTGCATAGCGTGACCGATGAAAAGAAAGCGCAGCGGGTATGGAACGGGTTAGAGAAAAAACTATCAAACGGTGCTTTACGTGCATTGACGTGGTGCTGGCTATCGGAACTACCTGAAGTAGATATGCTTCTGTTTCGCTACATTCGTAAAGCCATTGATGTACCTCGGAGTATTGAGGTCAATTTTGGAGATTCCGATGTATTGGAAGTTTCTAAGGTGTGGAAACAAGTAAACTGGGAACGCCTACGTATCTTGCAATTCTTGCGTTTTCAGAAAGCTGCTGATGGTACTTATTTTGCTGCTATCGAACCACAAATCAATGCTCTATCTCTTACAATCGACCACTTTCAAAATCGCTTTGCCGATCAGAAATGGATTATTTATGATATAAAAAGGCGTTATGGTTATTATTACGATTTGAAGGAGGTACATCGCATCACTTTTGATGAGAATGAGCGTGCGCAGGTGACGCACTTGTTTACGGGGATACTCGATGAAAGCTTAATGGACAAAGACGAACAACTGTTTCAGAATTTATGGCGAACCTATTTTAAAGCTGTATCCATAAAAGAACGGGCTAACCCTCGTAAACACAGACAAGATATGCCTGTGCGGTACTGGAAGTATATGACTGAAAAGCAATAACTATCTAAGATGTGGTTTGCTGCGAATCGTTTAGCTTCTTTCCACAATGATTGCAATATTTAGCACCCAATTCGTGACCTTTTTGTCCACAATTAGGGCACTTTAAATTATCAAACTTCTTTTGCTCTTTCATCATCGACACCGAAACGATTCCCGTAGGGACTGCAATGATGGTGTAACCTATCAACATTACGCAAGCCGACAAGAATTTACCCATCGCAGTGGCTGGGGTAATATCTCCATAACCTACCGTAGTCATTGTGACACACGCCCAATAAATGCTGTTTGGGATGTTGTTGAATTGGCTTTCCTCTTGCGTTCCTTCAATCATAAACATCAATGTGCCTATCGAGATAACTATAATGACTACGAACACAAAGAATACAGCAATCTTTTTGCTGCTTTTCTGTATAGAAGTGAGTAGCAGTTCGCCTTCAATCCAAAAATTGAACAATTTGAATATACGAAAGACACGAATGATGCGAAAAGCGCGAATGACCAATAAATAACGCATACTCGGTAGAAAGAATACTAAATACAAAGGCAATGTGGCCAATAGGTCGACAACTCCAAAAAAACTTAGTATATATTTTAAGGGTTTGGGCGAGCAGTAGATGCGTGTGAGATACTCGAACGTGAAGAATGCGGTGAAGATAAACTCAAACAGGATAAACAAGCGTGTATGTTCGGGCCACAACCCTTCGATACTTTCGATGATAGCCAATGCGATGCTTAAAACGATACATACAATTAAAATGATGTCGAAGGCCTTTCCTGCCTTGGTTTCCGATTCGAAAATAATGCTATATAGCTTTTTCTTTAATGGCTTATTGTGAAAAAAATGCTTTACTGCTTCTATTGGTCCCATAGTATTTTGTTTATTTCATTCGTACGCTTTAGTCTACCACCCAATGTTTGTTGTGTGGTTTTATCGATTTTGGGTTATAATACATCCCATCCTGCGTAGGGATGTTGATGGTGTATCGTTTTCCACTCTTGTTGGGTAGTGTATAACCACGAATCCATTGGTTCGCATCACGTAGCTGAGCGTAAGTAATACCTTTCGATTTGGCATAAGCCACTAAGTCGGGAAGGGTTGTGTTTACTATTTCTTTTTGGTAAGAGATGGCAGGATAAAGCTGTTCGCTTTTTAGCATAAAGCCATATTTGCGCGGTGATTTGAATATCTCCTTAACTGCCAAGATACGATACATATATCGAGATGTCTCTTCAACTAAAAACAAATCCATAGCTTCGTCTACCTGTTGTTTGTTTAATTGGGTCGAAATGCGTCCTTGCCCTGCGTTGTAAGAGGCGGAAACCAACATCCAATCTCCATATTTTGCATAAGCTTGTTTTAAGTATTTGCAAGCTGCACGTGTCGATTTTTCTACATCGTACCGTTCGTCTATTTGGTCATTTACCTCCAAACCCAATTCTCTGGCTGTTTGTGGCATGATTTGCCACAGGCCTGCTGCTCCAGCTGGCGAGCGTGCTCCTACATTCAAATTACTTTCTATTGTCATCAGGTACTTAAAATCGTCGGGGATGCCGTTCTCTTTTAAAATCGGTTCTACAATAGGAAAATATCGATTTGCCTTTTTAAGCAACTGTGTGGTGCTGGAGTGCATAAACATAAAAGCCATTAGCTCTCTGTCAATTCGCTCGCGACGATCATAGCGGCGAAGGTCGATAACCTCATTGTCAAACTCCAATTCATTGGGAATGGTAGGTGCGACAATTGTATAGTGAGAGTCGTTTGGCGAAGGTTGTGTGGTATGAATTGTGCTGCTACCAATCAACATAGGAATACTTGTGCTGATGCAAAGAAATAAAAGTATGCTGAATAGATAGCGGAGTGGGGCTTTTTTCATAACGATGCTATTGTATATGAGTGGGTTTATATTACAAACATTCTAAGTGAGTGTACTGCAAAGATAATGCTCATTTTGTAAGTGTCAAAGAACTTTTAGTGCTTTTCATTCGTTTTCATATTATATTTTAATGTGTTTTTGTATGTTGAATATAGCTATCAGCGGTGCAAGTGGTTTTATCGGAAAACATTTAATGGATTACTTTATGGCATTGGGCCATCGGGTTACTCCATTGGGGCGACCTTTGTTTCGGGATGAGTTTTTTGGTGAACTGGTACAAACAATTGAACATTGTGATGTAGTGATAAATCTTGCTGGTGCTCCCATCAATAGAAAATGGACTGCCGAAACGATGGTTGAAATGATGGATAGTCGTATTCAGGTGACACGAAAATTGGTAAATGCTATTAAAGGGGCGCAATGTAAACCGCGTTTGTTTATATCTACTTCGGCTGTGGGTTATTATCCTAATGATGGCGATTTTGATGAATACAGTGATAAAAGGGGTGAAGGGTTTTTGGCCGATCTTTGTTATGCGTGGGAGTTGGAGGCTCGCAATTGTCCTGCACAGGTTCGGCTGGTGATTACTCGTTTGGGCATTGTGTTGTCGCCCGATGGTGGTGCGTTGCCCAAGATGCTAAAGCCATTGAAGTCTATGAAAATAGCGGTTGCTATTGGTTCGGGAAGCCAACCATTTCCGTGGGTTGATATTCGCGATGTGTGTAGGGCTATGGAGTTTATTATCAAGCATCCCGAATTGCAAGGGGTCGTCAATTTGGTTTCACCCGATTCGGTGACACAATATTTATTCACTCGTATTATGGCAAAATATTACGGCGCTTTGGGCACTATTCCAATTCCTGCATCTTGGTTTCATATTTTCTATGGTGAAGGTGCTTCTTTTCTCACTACTGGGCAGCACGTGTTTCCCAGCCGGATGATAGAAGCGGGGTTTCACTTTATTGCACCCACAGTGAAGCGTTTTTTTGAATTGAATAAATAAATTAGGCTTATGGATTACGAAATTGTTCATCAACCCGCACAGCGGATGTTTAAAACTGAAGTGGAAGGACGAACAGCCTTTGCTCAATATCGCATACTAAATGGTAGTTTGGATATTATTCATACGATTGTTCCACGTCCTTTGGAAGGGAAAGGTATTGCTGCTGCACTTGTTACTGCGGCCTACAATTATGCTTTGGAAAATGGATTGAAACCCAAAGCTACGTGTAGTTTTGCTGTGCGTTGGCTTCAGCGTCATCCCGAACTAAATGATATTGTCGAATAGTCATAAATAAGCGCAGTGTTACTGGTTTGTATAGGCGAAGTCAGTAGTTAACAGATGTTCGATTGATTGTTAATTGTTGATGGGATAACTGTTCACTATTGAGAGATTGACTGTTAACAGTTGATTTTAATCTAAAATATAGTTGATAAGTAAGTGTGCATTTATAAACGAATCAAGCTTTTCTCAACTTTGTTACTTTTTCTTGCTAACTGTTAACGGTTATGGGTTCAACTGTTAACAGCTGGTTTTGTGGTATTAAACAGTGTTATAATCAATGAGTTTTATTCGATAAAGTGTTGGATATACACGATAAGTCTATATATTTGCACTGTGTTTTTCATAGTATTAGATTTAAGGTTAACAAAGATTGGCTGTCTGGGATAGATAGCCTTTTTTTATGCCCATAAGTTTGCTTGTATTTCAAAATGAATCAATTGCTTCTCTTTTCTTTGTAATACTTCTATTTCTTTCTTTTGTTTCTGCGTCAAATGTTTATTAGTATAGTTAATAGTTAACTGTTAGTGTGTTAATAGTTAACTGATGGATTGTGCTTATTAAACAATGTTGTAAATCGATATTTAAAAAGATGGTTTTGTGGGTAATGCTTTGATAATCTATATATTTGCATTGTGTTTTTTCATAAGTATTAGATTTTAAGGTTAACGATAAAAGACGAAGGCTGCTCGTGATGAGTAGCCTTCGTCTTTTAGGTATATTTCGTTTTTAGTATGTTATTGTAAATGCAATAAATCGTTATAAACCAAAGAACCTCCTAAAAATCCTGTGATAGCTACCGATATGGCTGCTAATAGATAAAACGCCCATCCTAACTTCTCGAATAATGATGAGTGGCTTTTGAATATGTAGCGCGCTAAATATCCTGCTGAGGCTATGCAAAGCAAAGTGAGCGTAATTCCTGCAAAAGTGCTATGGATACTTTTTGCTTGCGCCAATATGGGATTGGTGAAATGCGGAGTAAAATTATTGCCCGCTATCAAAGCAAGTATGGCCGAGAATGTGGCAAAATAGAGAATTATTTCTCCACAAGGATATTTAAACTTATTGGGTTTGAAAGTTTTAAAAGCGGATAGTAAAACTCCCAACAAAGTAAGGGCGATAGGAAAATGAACCAACATTGGGTGGATATGTGCTACATCGAACTTCATAATTGTTTTATTTGAATAAACACAATTACTTTTTCTTTGGTTCATTTTATTCTATTACCATTCTACTTTCAAGCGATGAAGCATCGTGGCATTTTCTCCCCAGCTGCCTGTATGCTGAATACCTGTACCGCCAAAAGTGTTTGACTGAATATCAGCTTCTAAATCTACCTCTGTTTTTAAGTTCGTGTCTTTGGGAGGCAATAAAGGAGTGGCTGTCTCTACGTGTGCAATTAGTTTGTTTCCGATTGTTTTGAGAGAAATTGTACAATTGGTGCGATAGCAGATGGCAGAAACGGGCTTGCTGATGGGAGTTGCAACTCCGTCTTTGTATTCCATTAGTAAAAAGTCTACCGCATTGCTGTATTTGGTAGTACGTGTGACGCGAAGTCCATATCCTGTCAATGTTTGAGTGTCGAACTTAATATACAAATCGAGATATTGTCCTGTGGCACTTCCAAATCCTTGTCCTGCTGTTTTGCACGGGTCTACTTGTAGTGTGATACTCATATCTTGATAGGTATCATTGATTGGCGTGTATAGCAATCGTGCGCCTCGTTGCTGTTGCAAAAGCCCTGTGCCAATGGCTCCATTGATGCCTTCTCCATAATACCAGTATTCTTTTTCAGGATATATCTGCCAATCATACTCTTCCGTGTCTATGGGTTTGTATCCATCTATTGTCCAAAAGCCAGGAATAATCTTTGGCTGGTTTAGTGTTGAGAAGTTCAGAAAATTAGTTTCAAGAATATTGCTTTGGTTTATCTGTTTTCGATGTATTGGTTTTGAGCTAACTATCTGTATAGCCTTCCCAGCCTCGCATCTAAGGTGCTTTGGTTCAACAACTGCTTTCAGATAATATCCTATATCTTCTTTGTGCAATGGATAGGTGAGTTGTGGCGTGTTAAATCGCGATACATAAACAGGAATCGCTTCTTCTCCCTTGGCGTTTGTGCAGCGATACCACGTCACCAGCGATTCATCACTCCTGCCTTCTAAATTTAGCTCGTAGTGTAGGGTTGCCAATCCTTTATCTATAGAAAGCGAAGGCAATTTGGCAAAAGTAGGCGCATTGATGTAATTGGGTATCACTGTAAGCTCGGCAGCACACTCCAACCCATCATCGGTATAAGCAATCACAGTGAGTTGCTTGGTTTGGTCATCGTGGTTGGTGGCGGCTACTACGCACTCATATCCTTCGGTAGTCGACAGTTTTACATCTGTTTCGCAACCGTTTTGTATGCGCCACTTCACCAGCTTATTGGTCATTGTGTAGTTGCCGTGCTTTTTCGTGGTAGCCCTTAGTTTTATGGGTTCATTGCCCGTTTGGATAGTAACCACCAGTGGCTCGATAGCCAAGCAAGTGGGTATGTTGCTATAATCTTTCTGTTGTTCTTCACTGGCGGTTTCTATGATTTGCTTTATGTCCAGCGGATCCCAGTCGTCATCACCACGCAGCAAGTTGTAGGTGTTGTAAATCAACTTTTCGTTGTGTATAATTCGGTAGGCCGACAACCCCTCTTGACTGTCCAAGCAAATGGTGTTTTGTGGTTTGTCTGCTCCAATGGTATAAGGTTTACTGTTGAGTGTCACATTATATTGATAGCAGCGTAGCCAGTTGGTAGGCGTTGCTGTCCACCCTGCATAGATTGGCTTTTCGGAGTGATAACGGCAATCGATGATGCTAAGCGGGCCTACTGCTTTGCAAAAATATTGCTTATCGCCATTGTGACGAATGTTGAAATCGCAATTCAAGAATACAGCACCTCCCATATCGCTGCGCCAAAAAGGACGCGGTGCATAAAACTCCAATGTACAGTTTAAGTAAACTCCCGTGCCCGTTAGCGCATCGTCGGTACACTCCATATAGCAGTTGTTGAATAAGATACGCTTTGCTCCATTCAGTGGATTCATATTGAGGCGGCTGATGAATCGAACATTTTCTGCTACCGCTTTGTCGCCGTGGCAATAGGCCACGTGTGCTTGCGTGATGGCCGACATTCGTTTTTCTCTACTTAATTGCGGCTTTAATGGAAAATCCAAATCTACATTGCAGTAATTGCCCATTGTCAAGTCTTTCACTAAAAGCCCATCGCCCCAAAAGTCGAACATTGTAAAATTGCCCACTGCTCCTTGTGTTTGCCCTCTGTTGGCGGCAAGCACTACATTGGCCGGGTTCTTGTTCAAGCCTATCAGTTGCAAGTAGGGGCATTCGATAATCATCCCAAATGGTTCTCGCCCATTTTTTCCTTTGCGCACTTCGGTGTCATCGGGGTTGTCTATCCAGTACACATACGGGGCTATGTATAGTTGCATAGGCTCCTTTTCTGTTCCAGCTACCAACTGTGTTGCTGCTTCCTGAAAACTGTTGAATACAAACGGATGTTTGGCAGCTTCTTCGGCGGAAAGGTTGCCATCAACAAAAAAACACCTCTCGCCAAGTGCAATCGTTTTTTCTTGATATTCTATTTGGTCTCCTTTGAATGAAATAGGATCAGTCGAATCCAAAGAACGATATTGCTGAGCAAACAACAAAGATGTTTGGAAAAAATAGAGAATGACAAAAATGACAAGGTGTTTCATATTTCTTTAATAAGATATATTGAGGCTTAATAGATACAATCTATAATATCAACACTTCCTCTGGCCACTGATAGCTACCAGGTTTTAGCGTGAGTTGTAGCTCTGTACTGTTTTGAGGCTTTAGCTTTATAACACCTGTAGTCATAATGCCTACTACCTCAAAGGCTTGCCACTGCATTGCACTTATCACTTCGTAGGCTGTTGCTCCTCCCTCTATAATAAGTTCTTTTACAGCGTGTTGGCTGACGACCGATTGACATACCTTTGCCATAATTTGCTTTAGACGCATTGCATAGGCTGGATCGTGCGAGATGGGTTGATTAATAATTACTACCAAGTTGCCGTGTAGTGCATATTGTGTGTTAAGATATTCAATCCACTTTTCGCTCGATACTTCTCCGTGATATACCTCTGTTGGCATCGACTCGATAGGCACTTTGGCTGCTTCGAGTTCGCAGAGTAGTGCGTTGTGTTTGATAGTGCTTCCACAAATCAACAACAACTTACCAAGTTTTATCTTTTTCTCAATCTGTTTAAATAGTGCGTGTGGAAACTGTTGTTTCAAGAACGCTTTAAAAAAACTACCTCCACCTGCTGGCAATAAGGTGTTGTTTAGTAGCTTGCAATAATCTATAAAATCTTCTTCGGTTGCTATGTTTCCTATTGCGATGGAGCAATCGGAGGTAGGCAAAGTTTCGTGTGGGTTTATTAGTATGCCTTCACCCAATAATTTTATGGCCTCATCGCTTTTTGCAGGAAATTCAGGGTCGTAAGAAAATGATGTTTGCGTAATAGGCACTTTATTTACATAGTAAATCCCATCTATAATCTGTCGTCCAAGAGCAGGGTTGGCCGGGAGTAGCAAAGCGGATGTTTTTCCTGTGGCATCCATCAATGCTTTCAGTTCGGCTGCCACGTGTCCACGCAGCACCGAATCTGTTTTTTTGAAGATATGCTCAACGCCTATTTGGGTGAGCCTTTTACCCACCCGTAGCGATTCGTTGATGGCATCATCGCGACGCATAGAGCGTGTGTTGGTGATACACACCAACACATCGCACGGTGCAATTTCCGTTTCTATCGATTGCGTAAGTATCACCTTCAAGCCATAATCGAAACCGATACCTGCAATTTCGGCAGCTCCTGTTATATCGTCGGCTATAACGGCAATCACTTTAAATCCTTTTTGCGGTTTTCTGCCATTTTGCTGGCATAATCTATTGATAACAGTAGTGCTTCGGGACTTGCTATGCCTTTGCCCGCTACATCGAATGCTGTGCCGTGATCTACCGACACACGTATGATTGGCAAACCGAGTGTGATATTCACCCCTTTTACGCTCTCCATTTTCTTAGTTTCACGATTCCAGTTGAACCCAACTACTTTGAATGGAATATGTCCTTGGTCGTGATACATAGCTACACAGCCGTCAAAGAATCCGCCTTTGGCTTTGGCGAAAAGAGTATCGGGAGGCACAGGGCCTTCTACCAAGTGTCCTTGCGCTTTCAGCTCCTCTACGGCAGGGATAATCTCTTGTGCCTCTTCGTAGCCAAACAAACCATTGTCGCTGGAGTGAGGGTTGAGGCCTGCGATACCAATTTTGGGTTTGTCGATACCAAACTGGCGACACGCATCTTCGAGCAGCAAAGCAACTGTTATAATACGCTCTTTTTTCACTAAATCGCAGGCTTCACGCAGTGGCACGTGGGTAGAGACGTGAATCACGCGCAAAAACTCATCAGCCAGTAGCATCGCATACTTTTTGGTATGGGTGTAGTGTGCATATATTTCTGTATGCCCCGAAAAGTGGTGTCCAGCCAAATTGAGCGATTCTTTGTTGAGTGGTGCAGTGACAGTGCCGTCTACTTCATTGCTCATAGCCAGCTCAATGGCCTTTACTACCGATTGAAAAGCGGCATTTCCGCATTGTGCCGATACTTGTCCAAACTCGTGTCGGTCTATATCAATCAACTTCAAGTCGATGACATCCATAGTGCCTTTCTCGAACTTGGCTTCCGATACGTTGTCTATTGCATTGACATTCAACGGAAGATTCAAAAGTTTGATTGCTTTTCTCATCACCGCTGCATCGCCTGTCACCACGGGGCGACATTGCTGATAGGTAATATCGTTGCAAAATGCTTCGGCTACAATCTCTGGACCTATGCCAGCGGGGTCGCCCATTGTAATGGCTAATATTGGTAAAATCATAGTCAATCTTGTGTGTGGGGTGTTTAAAACAGTTGTTCGTAAATCTCTGTGGCTGCCTCTACGGTCATTTCTCGTGGGTTGTTCACTAATAGGCGTGTCACCTTCATAGCCGAAGCTGCCAATTCATCTACCTTATCGGACGATATACCAATTTCGGATAGTGTGGTAGGAATACCGCAATCTTTGGATAATTGTGTAATAAACTCGATACCTGCTTCGGCTGTTGCTTTTTCGCTGCCTTGATCGGCCACACCAAACGCACGAGCGATGTTGGCATATTTGCCAATGTTGGTTTCTATATTGTATGCCATAACGGGGGGCAATAAAATAGCGTTCGACAAACCGTGTGAGATGTGGTATTCACCGCCCAAAGGGTAAGATAATGCGTGAACTGCCGCTGTATTTACAGGCCCCAAACACAAACCTCCATAGTAGCTTCCTAAGCAAAGTGCTTCGCGTGCTTCAATGTCGTTGCCGTTTTTCACCGCTTTGGCAAGATTGGCTGCAATGAGGCGAATTCCTTCGAGCGCATAGCAATCTATCACTTCGTGAGCAAACTTATTAGTATACGCTTCGATGCAATGCGAAAGTGCATCCATTCCCGTTTCGGCTGTTATTTTAGGAGGCACAGTGCAGGTGAGTTTAGGGTCAATATATACCACGTCTGCAACCAAATAAGGAGATACAATTCCTTTTTTCAGATGCTCTTCCTCGTCAAGTAATATGGAGTTTGGAGACACTTCGCTACCTGTGCCTGCGGTGGTGGGGATGCAAGCCATCCAAATGCCTTTTTTCTTGATAAAGCCAATACCAAAAACGTCGGATGCTTTTTGGTCGCTATAAACCAATGCACCAAGCAGTTTGGCTACATCGAGCACACTTCCACCTCCGATACCTGCCACGCTATCTATTTGTAGTTCGCGCGCTTTCTCTAAAATAGAATTGAAATCGCTCAACGTCGGTTCGGCCAGAATTTGGTCGTAGACAGATACCGTTACACCGTTGGCCACAAGCTTCTCGATGGTTGGCTGAATCAATGGCAGAATAGGAGGAGCTGTCAATATCATCAGCTTCTTATAGGGCAAAGTTGTAAAGTCTTCAACAAAACGCTCGATGCAGCCAGTTCCGAACTCTATTTTAGAGGGCTGCAATAGTTTGATACTTTTCATTTCTTTTCTTTGTTTATTTAGTATTTATTTCCGCTTCGCAAGCCAGCGTGTTTTCTACTTGCTGATTGCCCAAAGCAGTTTGTTTTTCTTCTTTCTTCATCTTCAGATAGCCGTGAATGGTCAGTTCATCCGAGGCGTACTCTTTAAAATAAAACAGACTGGCTACGTAGGCCACTACAAATAAGATGATGTGGCTATATACACCCAACATCAATTTGTGGTGCGTGTAGTTCCAGCTGCCCAAATCGAGCAAGATGCGTTTGGATGTACCTACGCCGATGGGTGTAGAGGTGAGCATAGCATAAGCGGTGAATAGGATGGCTGCACCGATGCCCCAATACAAACCTTGTTTGTTGGCACGTTTCGAGAAAAGCCCCAAAAGCAAGATACCTACGATACCAGCCGAAAATATAGCATAAATCTGAAACACCACTCCAAGCACGCCTTCGCCTTCCCACATTGCATACAGCATCGATACGCCCATTGCAGCAATTCCAGCTATGAACACAATGTATCTGCCCACTCTCAATTGCTTTTTGTCTTCGGTCTTCGGTTTTAGTTTCAAATAATAGTCTTGTACACCGATTGCTGCCAAGCAGTTGATGTCTGAGTCTAAACTTGATATTGCCCCTGCCGCCAATGCTGCAATAATCAATCCTTTGATGCCTACGGGCAACTGAGTAGAGATGAAATAAGGAAATATTTCGTCTGCTTTCAGTCCATCGGGCAGTCCTGGCTCTACGTTCGAACGATAGAACACCAACAAAGCGATGCCAATAATCATAAACAGTGTCCAAATAGGCAAGCTCGTAAACACGCCTATGTATGCAGCGCGCTTAGCCGATTTGTCATCTTTGGCGGTGATGTAGCGTTGCACGATGGTTTGGTCGGTACCATATTTCTGAATGGCATAAAACACACCGTTGAATGCTAACACCCAAAAGGTGGCTTCGGCAAAGTCCCACGAATAATTGGCCGATTTCACTTGTGACACAATTTCTGTACCTACGTTGGCTAAGCCATTGTCGGGACGCATCAATAAGATAGAGATACAGATCACTCCTCCCAAAATAAGCATAAACCCTTGTATTACATCCATCCAGATAACTGCCTCTATACCACCTAACAATGTAAGAGCAGTGATGGCAATGCCCAGCACCAAGATGATGAGCATAATATCCATATCCATAAAACGGCTCATTGCAAGGCTCACCAAAAAGAGTACAGTTCCCATTTTTGCAAAGTGCCCTAACACAAAGGCCGACGAACCATAGAAACGAGCGAATAGCCCGAATCGCTTTTCAAAATATTCATATACACTAAGCCGGATGACTTTGCGAAACAGCGGCACAATAAAACCGATGATGCAAATCAGCACAAGTGGCACCATCATTCCTTGCACCAGCAGAATCCAGTCGCCTGCATAGCCCGAACCGGGATAAGCCAAAAATGTGACACTGCTGATAAGTGTGGCAAAGATAGACATTCCGATAGCCCACGAAGGGATGTTCCGTCCACCTGCAAAATATTGCTCTGTGCCTTTTTGGCGATGAGCAAAATAATATCCTATACCGATAGCGAATAAAATAGACGCAATTACAATGCCATAATCAATCCAATGCAACCCTGTGTTTTCCATATCTACGCTGCTTTTTTAAGATGATTGTATCAATTGGTCAACTCTTTCTCGTATCGTCTCTTTTTGCTTTTCCGATAGTTCGGTGAGTGGTGGAAGCATACAGGGCTGACAAATACCTTTCATTTGCAGCAAGTATTTCAACGCTGCAAGCGAATCGCCCAGTGTGAATCCTTTTTGATATACTTGGCAGATGGTGTTGGTCTTTTGTTGTAGTTCGTTGGCCGTGTTCATATCGCCCGAAGTGGCTGCCGCAAACAGCCGATTGTACAGGTCGGGAATGTAGTTTCCACCACTTGGCACGATGCCTACTGCGCCGCGTTCCAATGCGATGGCCGAATTGGCTGCGCATCCGCAAAAATAGACAAAATCTTCGCGTTGTGCCGCAAAATCCATTACTTGTTTCATACGTTCGTCGTTGTTCTCGGAGTCTTTTATTCCTACGATGTTTGGATGGTCGGCAAGGCGTTTTACAGTCTCCACGGGGATAGACATATGTGTGGTGAGTGTAATGTTGTAGAGCATAAATGGCACGGGGCAAGCTGTTGCTATATCGGCATAGTAGCGATACATTTGCTCTTCGGTAAGCGCATAATACGAAGGCAATGTAGACACCAACACATCGGCACCAGCCTCTACGTAGGGTTGCATTGCTTTGTATTGCTCTGCCACCACTGTACCCGTCAGAGCCACATATACAGTCACCTTTCCGCTGGCTATTGTTTTTACGGTTTTTATCAGTTCGATGGCATCTTCAAAGCCTACCGACTGTCCTTCGCCTGTGGTGCCCATCAGTAGCGGATGGATGCCGTTGTCTACAAACGATTGTGCGATTTTGATTACTGCCTCTTTGTCGAGTTTAAATTCGTTGGTCACGGGAGTCACCATAGGCACTACCACGCCTCTATACAGCTGTTTTGCATTCATAGTTTATTCTATATATTATTTATTTTCTTGAGTTGTCGATATGATAAAAGTACTCTGCCATTAAAGACTGTTTTTAAGGCGATTTGTACCCAGTTTTTTGCTGAGAAATGGATGTATGAAAAGTCGTTTTATTGGTGCTCGTTAGAGTTAGTACCTAAAGGTAGCTATGAATCGGTAGGCGGTTCTTGTGTAAATACCTATAAAAGGCGATCTCATATTTTTTGAATTATATCCAATTTTGCATCGCAAATAAGAAACAGAGATATGGTTTCAAAAAAAGACCATTGATCGGAGTTATAAACGTTTTTAATAGGTGTAATGAAATTGTACGCACAAAGCTATAAGAAGATTTGTTTTTTGTCTTTTCTGTTGTTGTTCACCCTCACTGTATGTGGGGCGGAAAAAAAAGGTTCTGTTTTTGGTAGAGTTATTTCTACAGACAAAGAGGTGATAGAATATGCTACTGTTCATCTGAAAGGAACTTCTTTTGGTGCAGTAACGGGCGAGAAGGGATTGTACGAACTCTCTGCGCCAGCAGGTAAATATACTTTGGTTGTTTCTATATTAGGATTCAACACCGTCGAAAAAGAAATTCAACTAAATCGGGGTATGCGCATCAAAGAGAATATCGTGATTGCACCTGCATCCGAAGAGTTGGACGAAGTAGTGGTGGTAGCCAATGGGGTTAGTCGTCTGAATCGTTCGGCCTACAATGCCCTTGCTATCGATGCAAAAGCGTTGCAGAACTCTACCAGTAGTTTGAGTGAGGCATTGGCTCAAGCACCGGGTATGAAGATACGCGAATCGGGTGGTGTAGGGTCGGATATGCAGCTGACGATGGATGGTTTCAACGGAAAGCACATCAAAGTTTTTATCGATGGTGTGCCGCAAGAAGGAGTCGGTAGCTCTTTTAGTTTGAACAACATTCCTGTGAGTTATGCCGAGCGCATAGAGGTATATAAAGGTGTGGTGCCCGTAGGTTTTGGCACCGATGCCATTGGTGGTGTTATCAATATTGTTACCAAAAAAAATCACAATCGCTGGTTTTTGGATGCTTCTTACTCGTATGGTTCATTCAATACCCATCGCACCAATATAAATTTCGGTCAAACGTTCAAGAATGGTTTTTTCTACGAACTGAACGCTTTCCAAAATTACTCGGACAACAATTACTATGTCGATACATCGGTGAAAGATTTTGAGACGGGTGCTATCAATAAAAGATTAATTGAACGTGTGAAGCGTTTCAACGATACCTATCACAACGAAGCTATTGTGGCTAAAGTTGGTATCAAAGACAAAGTATGGGCCGATAGGCTGATGTTTGGCTTCACGTGGTCTAATATGTATAAAGAGATTCAAACGGGGGTGCGCCAAGAGATTGTTTTTGGCGAGAAGCACCGTAAGGGTCATTCACTGATGCCTTCTGTGGAGTATAGCAAGCGCGACCTGATAGTAAAGGGGTTGGATTTGTCTCTGACTGCCAATTACAACCGAAACATCACGCAGAATGTTGACACGGCCACCTATGAATACAACTGGCGTGGCGAAAAGCGTGAATTGCGCCTGCCGGGCGAGCAGTCGTATCAACACGTAGAGTCGAACAACACGAACTGGAATGCAACGGCTACGGCCACTTATCGCATTAGTCCGATACAAAGCATCACGTTCAATCACGTGATGAATATCTTTCATCGCAACAACCGCTCTCTTTTGGTCGATTCGGAGTCGGCAGCCAACGCAATAGCCAAGGAAACAAGAAAGAATATCAGCGGACTCTCTTATCGCTTGATGCCCAACGAGCGTTGGAACGCCTCTGTGTTTGGCAAGTATTACAACCAACATATATCGGGGCCTATGGCCACTTCGAGTGCATTGGATGAATATGTACGCACTTCAAAGTCTATCGATGCTTTTGGTTATGGCATCGCAGGAACTTATTTTATAGTGAAAGGTTTGCAAGCTAAGTTTTCTTACGAAAAGGCCTACCGCCTGCCTACCAACGATGAGATGTTTGGCGACGAAGATTTGGAGTCGGGCGACATTGCTTTGAAGCCTGAGAATAGCGATAATATGAATGTGAATTTGAGCTATACCAAAAACTTTGGTAAGAATGCCATTTATCTCGAAACGGGGCTTGTGTTTCGTAGCACCAAAGACTACATACAGCGCAACATCACCAGTTTGAGTGGGGGCAAGTATGGAGCTACCTACATCAACCACGGCAAAGTGAAGACTTTGGGATGCAACATCTCTGCCAATTACAACTACTCGCATTGGCTGAGTGTAGGGGGAAACTTCACTTTGATGAATATTCGTGATAATGTGAGAACGGTGACTGGTACAAGCCAAGAGAGCTTGACTTACAAAGCTCGTATTCCCAACATACCTTATCAGTTTGCCAATATGTTTGCTTCATTTTTTTGGAACGATTTGGGCGCAAAGGGGAATAAGTTGACTGTGACGTATGACAATAATTATATGCACAATTTCCCTCTCTATTCGGAGGTTTTGGGCAATGAGTCTGAATTTTTGGTTCCTACTCAATTCTCGCACAATCTCACAATTTCTTATGGCATTAAAAACAATCGATACAACTTCTCTTTCGAGTGTCAGAACTTTACCGGCGAAAAGCTATACGATAATTTCAGTCTGCAAAAAGCTGGAAGAGCATTTTATGGCAAGGTAAGAGTCTACTTTGGAAGTAAATAATAATACAATAAATAGATACATTAAATGAAAAAAAGAAAATTACACTTTGGGATTTTTGGGCTATGCCTACTTGGTTTGACAGCTGCTTGTAGCAACGACGCTACGCTCGATGGTGGCATTGATGACAACAACGGCAACACCGACAACGCAACTGCTTTTGTGGTGGCGGCCACGGTGGGCGAAGCAAATAAGCTATTGAAGAGCGATGTGCTCAACAGCGGAACAATCTCGGCAAACAACGATGGTAGAATCACCGATTTGGGAACCACTTGGATTTTCTACAAAGACCAATATCTCTATCGCTTGGTTTATAATCAAGGCAATGCTGGTTTGTCTTCGTCTTACGAAATGACTGCTGGCGGTGCTATCGAAGAGCGCGACTATACTTACGAGATACCACGCTTCACGGCAAACGGTATCTACGATAACTACATCATCACCTCATCAACAGGCGATTTAAGTTCGCAATATGCCGACGAGAATGGCTATTTGCCAAAAGGTTTTCTGTTCTCTTACTTGAATGTTGACACAGAAACATTGCGCACCAACAGCGAAACAATCTTGTCGGAAAACTACTTAGGCAATGGTGAGTATGTTACTTTGGCTGGCTACGTGCAAGTAGGCACTAAGGTGTTTACCGCTCCCATCCCAATGGGCTTGAGCCAATATGGTGTGAAGGCCAACAATGGCGAGTATGTAGTCTATCCTGAATTGGTGAAAACAGAGTCGGGAGGTAGTGCAAGTAGTGCTTATGTAGAGGGCGAATTGCAATGGTCGCAACATCCCAACGAAGCGTGGATAGCCATCTACGACGGCATCGAATTTAAGAATCCCAAACTTATCAAGACTGACAAAATCAGCCACGCTTGCGGTCGCTACCGTTCGCAATATTACCAAACGATTTGGGCAGCCGACAATGGCGACCTTTATGTGTTCTCTCCAAGCTACGCCAAAACAATGACTGCCACTGTGCAGCAAACTACTTTGCCTGCGGGTGTGGTTCGCATCAATGCGGGCACCGAAGAGTTTGACGCTGATTACTATTGCAATCTTGAAGAGCAGACCAATGGTAAGTCGTTTCTTCGCTGCTGGCACATCGCCGAAGATTACTTTTTGATGTTGATGTATGACAGACCTTTGTCTGAAACAGGTTTTGTGGCTACCGAAATGGCTGTATTCAAAGGTTCTACTAAAAAAATAAGCTACGTTTCTGGTTTGCCTTCAGCCGATGTATTGTCGGGCTTTGGTAATACTCCATACGTAGAAGATGGTAAGATTTATGTGACCGTTGCTACAACCGATGCAAACCAACCTGCTATTTACGAAATAGACCCTGCAACGGCAGTTGCTACCAAAGGCTTGGTGGTAGAGGCGGATGCTGTAACAGCCGTAGGTAAACTTACCCACAGAAACTGAAGATAAAACGTTTCGACGGTTCGTTTTTTTTATTTGCACCACAATCTTCCTGCTCTCGCAATTCCTGCGAGGTCAGGAAGATTTCTATATAGGTACCTCTACATCAAAAAGTAGCACTCACTAATTATTTAGAAATCTTGCCATAAAGTCATAAGCATTTCTTTATGTTCGATTTGCGACCAATATTCATTAGCCTTAGTGTCGTCTCCACGCATCGAATACAGAAGTCCAATTTGATAATAATTAGTATCTTGACAATTAAACAAGTCAACACCTCTTTCTTTCAAAAAATCAAATGCTTTTCTTCCTCCAAATCTCGTTAGTTCTAAATCGGTAGGGTTATGGTCGAATATTGTCTCTCTTCTTTCACTCATAATCAATGCTTTTCACAAATGTAGAAATATATTTCGCAGAAAGCAAACTCTCGAAGAGGAATGTGGCCAACTAAAATAGTTAAAACACAGCCCTGTCAATCAATAATAGGACTAAGGCTATTACTGTGACAACCTAATTCAGGTTATCATACAGCGTTTGTGAGATTATCAATAAAAAGACAACCGCGCTTAGGAATAAGGTATAAAGCAGACAACCAAAAACAGGGATTAAAATAAATCTTGTCAACCGATAATAGGGATAAGGCTGTTTATGTGACAACCCATTTCAGGTTATTACAAAGCCCATTTAGTTTCACGGCCTTGAAACAAAAGTTTCTCGCTCTTGAAACAAAAGTTTCACGGCCTTGGAACAAAAGTTTCATCGCATTGAAACTATGTGAAACTTTAATGTTGTGTTTTCTATGGTAGGATACCCTCGTTCTGCTGACAATATGAAAGCTCTGAAGCGTTGTTTGCTCTTCTTTATAAAATATAACTGAAAATAATTTGTCTATCAATGGCTCATTTTCTATCTTTACGGCAATAGTTATTGCAATCGTTTAATTGTAAATACAAAGAAGGATATGACATTAGTAGAACGTTTTTTAAAGTACGTGACCTTTGATACGCAAGCCGATGAGGCTACTCAGGTCACGCCCAGCACTCCTGGACAAATGGTGTTTGCTCAATACCTGAAAACAGAACTTGAGTCTTTGGGACTGGAAGATATTTCATTGGATGAGAATGGATACCTTTTTGCTACACTCCCAGCCAATACTGAAAAGCAAGTGCCTACCATTGGTTTTATTGCGCATATAGATACCAGCCCCGATATGAGTGGCAAAGATGTGAAACCGCGTATTGTGGCGCAATACGATGGGTCGGATATTACGCTCAATGCCGGGCAACACGTTGTGCTTAGTCCGAAGCAGTTTCCCGAACTGCTCGAACACAAGGGAGAAGACCTGATTGTGACCGATGGCACTACGCTACTTGGAGCAGATGACAAAGCGGGGATTGCCGAAATCATCTCTGCTATGGAGTACTTGAAAAATCATCCCGAAATAAAACATGGAAAAATTCGCATCGGATTCAATCCCGATGAGGAGATTGGACTTGGAGCGCACAAATTTGATGTGGATAAATTTGGCTGTGAATGGGCCTACACAATGGATGGTGGCGATGTGGGCGAGTTGGAGTTTGAGAACTTCAACGCAGCAGGAGCCAAGATTACATTCAAAGGTAGGAATGTGCATCCGGGATATGCAAAGCACAAAATGATAAACTCCCTCCGTGTGGCCAATCAATTTATCGGGATGCTGCCTCGACATGAAACCCCCGAACACACCGAGGGTTACGAAGGATTTTATCATCTGATAGGTATGCAAGGAACGGTGGAGGAGACTACCGTGTCGTACATCATTCGCGACCACGACCGTGCCCGCTTTGAAAGCCGTAAGCACGAAGTGGCTCATTTGGTGCGCAAGATAAACGCTGAGTATGGTGATGGAACGGCTACGCTCGAACTCAAAGACCAATACTACAACATGCGTGAGAAAATAGAACCGGTGATGCACATCATCGACACCGCTTTTGAGGCGATGGAAGCTGTGGGAGTGAAGCCCAACGTGAAACCTATCCGTGGTGGTACAGACGGTGCTCAATTATCGTTCAAAGGATTACCCTGCCCCAATATATTTGCTGGTGGACTCAATTTTCACGGTAGATACGAGTTTGTGCCTGTGCAGAATATGCAAAAGGCTATGAGCGTGATAGTGAAAATAGCCGAATTGGTAGAACAAAAAGCGAAATAAGAAAACCTTAACAACTTGAATACAATTATGAAAACCACTCCATTTACTCAGAATCACATCTCTTTGGGAGGAAAGATGCACGAGTTTGCCGGCTACAATATGCCGATAGAATATACAGGAATCATCGACGAACATCTCACCGTGTGCAATGCGGTGGGTGTGTTCGATGTGTCGCATATGGGTGAATTTTGGGTGAAAGGTCCCAATGCGCTGGCTTTTCTTCAACACATCACGTCCAACAATGTGGCTGCACTGTCGCCCGGTAAGGTGCAATACACCTGTTTCCCCAATGGCGAAGGAGGCATTGTAGACGATTTACTGGTCTACCAATACGACGATGACAAATATATGCTCGTAGTGAATGCTGCCAACATAGAGAAAGATTGGGCTTGGTGTTTCAACCACAATCCGATGGGAGCGATTCTCGAAAACTCGTCAGACAACATTGCTCAACTTGCTGTGCAAGGACCTAAAGCGCAGGCCACTTTGCAAAAACTGACCGATATAGACCTCTCTACTGTGCCTTACTACACTTTTACGGTAGGCCGATTGGCCGAAGTGAAAGAGGTGATTATCTCCAACACAGGCTATACGGGTGCGGGAGGTTTTGAACTCTATTTTCACCCAAATGATGCGCAGCAGATTTGGAATGCTGTGTTCAAAGCAGGCGAAGAGTTTGGTATCAAACCCGTGGGACTTGGCGCGCGTGATACGCTTCGACTCGAAGCAGGTTTTTGCCTTTATGGTCACGAGTTAGATGACACCACTTCGCCCATCGAAGCGGGGTTGGGATGGATTACAAAATTTGCCGACGGAAAAGAGTTTATCGACCGTCTGCGCTTGGAACAACAAAAAAAAGAGGGCACTTTGCGCAAGCTCATCGGTTTTGAATTGCTCGATCGAGGCATTCCTCGTCAAGGCTACGAGTTGCAGAACGCAGCAGGCGAGAAGATTGGAGTAGTCACTTCGGGCACAATGTCTCCTGTGCGCAAGGTTGGCATTGGGATGGGCTATGTGTCGCCTTCGTATACCAAGCTCGATACCGAAATTTATGTAGATGTGCGTGGCAGGAAACTGAAAGCAAAAGTGGTGCGACCGCCTTTCCGCTGAGATTCGTTTTAGCGGCACTTGTTTCAAAATAATACTCCTCTTTATTTTGTGGATTTGATAAAAAATGTATTTTTGTATCAATTTACGTTTGAATACTGATAAAACTGCAAATGACATTTTTAGAAACAATATCTTATTCCGCTGGTGGTAGCATCTGCCTGGCGATGGCGGTGATACTTATTTTTATCAAATTTGATTCATTTCCTGTAAACGCTGCATACAGGCGCATCAAGCTTTTCTTGGCATATAGTGCTTTGATAGAGGTGTTTGTAGATATTTGTGTGTTGACATTGCTTGCTTGTGGAGAGAGTTTTTTTGTATTAGACGCATTCATCGTTCCACTGTCTTATTCGTTGCATTTATATCTGATGACAAGAGCGATAGTGGGGCTGATGCACAATGTGGAAAAAGTGCAGTTTTATAATCTGCTGTGTTTTACTCCATTAACTTTGATTACGCTATTCTATTTAGGCGGATATATATATTATGGTTTAGAAAAAGGTTCTTCCATCTTTTCACTTCGTGAGTATGTGTCGTATAATACAACTCCGTGGGCAAGTATATGCTCATACCTGCTTTATGGGGTAGTGTTTGTAGAGTTGGCGATATGCCTATATAAGGTATGGGCAGGAACAAAAAGTTACTTAAACAAGCTGAACAACTTCTACTCAGGCAATGAGGTAATCAACGGTGAACGAATGATTCGCATTTCATATTGCTTTTTTGCCTATTTCTTTCTTGCTGCTATCGACTTCATTCTTTCCAACGATACACTCGATTCGCTGTTTATGGCAATCAATACCTTGATCTTTATATTATTTGTGATTACTGTATGCAATTTGCAGGATGTATATCTTTCTACAATGCAATTGGACACATTCAAGATTGATAAACTGAAAGCTTTAAATAGAAGCAAATTTGCTGCAGTGAAAAATGAGAATACTTCTCTTGTACAAACAAAGGAGGTAGGAGAATCTGAGATAATGAAAATGATTTGCGATTGGCAAGCACGAAGGGATAAACCTTTTCTTAAAGATAGCATACTTATAGCCGACGTAGCTTGTGAACTGGGAATTACAGAAGTGCAACTTTCATTTGTTCTGAACCACTCTATGCAGATGAACTTTAACACTTGGATAAACACTTTGCGTATAGAAGAGAGTAAACAGGCAATGAAAGAAAATGAGCTGCTAAATGTATCAGAAATTGCTTCTTTATCAGGATTTTCTGACCTTTCTACTTTTTCGAAGGTTTTTAAAAAAATAACGAGACCGTTGCAAAGCAAAATAATATGTATATAATTGATATTTAGTTGCATAAGTGGCTATTTATGCTTATATTTAAGTATGGAAAAAGAAAAACACATCAGCTTTGCAGATCTTGCTGTCACTAGACGTAAAATAAAAGATCAATTCTTTAGTCA